>JANMUI010000786.1:0-9629 GCA_031391405.1 Betaproteobacteria bacterium | reverse complement strand
CGCGTCGCAAGGGGTGGGCCTCGTCGGCTGGCCCGTCCTCGCGGGAACCGTCCGCTTGGCGATCGCATTGGGCGGAGGATGGATCGTATTGGCGTTGGGCGGTGGATTGCACGGCCTCTACATCATGATCGCCATCGGCATCATTGCCTGGGGCGCGCTCACGGCCATCGCGGTCGCGCGGACGCGTTGGGGCCCGAGCGAGCGGTCAGCGGTCTCCGGTTAGACTACCCACTGATAGCGCAAATGGATGAGCAAAGGAGGCGAGTATGCAAGTTCGCGACAAGATCTACATCAATGGCGCATGGGTGGCCCCACAGGGAAAAGGGACCATCGATGTGCACAACGCGGCGACCGAAGAGGTGATGGCCCGCATCCCGGAATGCAATGAAGCCGATGCCAACGCCGCGGTCATGGCTGCGCGGGCTGCATTCGACGGCTGGGCGGCGCTGCCGCCCGCAAAGCGCGGAGAGTACCTGCAGAAAATCCATGAAGGGATGAAAGCGCGGGGTGAAGAGCTCGGGCGGACCATCGCGCAGGAAGTCGGCATGCCGATCAAGCTCGCCACGCGCATCCAGGTGGGCTCACCAACCTTCACCTTCTCGATGTACGCGAAGATGCTGGGTACTTATGTCTGGGAAGAGCGCGTCGGCAATTCGATCGTCATCCGGGAACCGGTTGGTGTCGTTGCGGCGATCACGCCCTGGAATTACCCATTGCATCAGATCGCGGCAAAAGTGGCGCCGGCATTGGCCGCCGGATGCACGATCGTGTTGAAGCCATCGGAAGTCGCGCCGATCAACGCGTTCATCCTCGCGGAAATCATCGATTCGGTCGAATTGCCGAAGGGGGTATTCAATCTCGTGACCGGATACGGTCCAGTGGTTGGCGAGGCAATGGCGCGGCACGCCGAGGTCGACATGGTGTCGTTCACCGGGTCGACGCGCGCGGGCAAACGCGTCTCGGAGGTCGCGGCGCAATCGGTCAAGCGCGTTGCACTTGAGCTCGGCGGCAAGTCAGCGGCAATCGTATTGGATGACGCGGATCTCGCTGGTGCGATCAAGGGCACGGTTTCCGCCTGCTTTCTCAATTCCGGACAGACGTGCAGTGCGCATACGCGACTGCTCGTGCCGGAATCGAAATACGCCGAGGCAGCGAAGCTAGCCACCGACGAGGCGAAGAAATTCACTGTCGGCGACCCGTTCAGTGATCAGGCCAAGCTCGGGCCGCTGGTGTCGAAGGCGCAGCTCGATCGCGTACGCAGCTTCATCGAGAAAGGGATCGCCGAAGGTGCCGAGCTCCTCGCCGGTGGCCCCGATAAGCCGGCGGGTGTCGACAAAGGCTACTTCGTGCAGCCGACGGTATTCGGGCGCGTCGATCCGAAATCGACGATCGCACGTGAAGAGATTTTTGGGCCGGTACTCTCGATCATGACCTACAAAGACGACGATGACGCGGTACGCATCGCCAATGACACCGTCTACGGGCTTGCAGGGGGCGTCTGGTCGGGCGACGAAGAGCGGGCAAAACGTGTTGCCCGCAGGATTCGCGCCGGGCAGATCGACATCAACGGCGGTCCCTTCAACATGCAGGCACCGTTCGGCGGGTACAAGCAGTCAGGCCATGGCCGCGAGCTTGGCAAGTTCGGGCTCGAGGAGTTTCTCGAATACAAGTCATTGCAACTCAAGGTCGAAGCGGCCAAGTGATGCTCGAGCGTAACGTCTGGACGATCGCGGCAGCGTAGACCGCATAAGCCTCCTCCCCGTATCGATCGCTGATGTTCGACGATTTGCCCTGGATCGAGTCCCCCGCGGCGATTGCATCGGTCGTCATGTTTCTGCTCGGGGTGCTCCTGTTGCTGGGGGCGCTCGTCGCGCTCCTCAAGCTGCGTCCCAAGGCATTTATCCTGCGCATCCTTGCCGGACTTGGGCTCGCATTCACCGGTGGCCTGATCGGGATGGTCTCCATCGGGACCTACGGCTATACGGCACTCACCAGTGATGAAGTGGTGGCGAAGATCGAGGTGCGACCGCGCGGCACGCAGCATTTCGATGCCCGATTCGAATTTGGTGACGGCCGCAAGGAAATCTTCGCACTGTCTGGAGACGAGCTCTATGTCGACGCCCGCGTATTGAAATGGCAGCCGCTCGCCACGATGGCCGGACTGCGGACGATGTATGAGCTTGATCGCGTCGGCGGCCGCTATCGATCAATCGAGGAGGAGCGCGACAAGCCTCGCACCGTTTTTCCGCTGGGCGCGGCGAAACCGATCGATCTCTTCCTGCTCCGCCGGCACATAGCATCGCTGTCCCGGTTTGTGGACGCGGAGTACGGGTCGGCGGCGTTCGTGCCGGCGGATCGAGTCGTCGAGTTGGAGCTTGCGGTGACCGCGAGCGGCCTGATCATCCGCGCGAAGCGACGCCCGTAGATTCAATGCCGATGACTTCGGCGATAATCGCGGCCCGTCGCACGAATCCGAGGATCCCGCCAATGGATGACAAGACCTATTTCGAAGATTTTCATGTTGGATTCGTTCGGGAAATGCAGGGCCCCGCTGTGACCGAAGCGGAAATCATCGAATTCGCAAGCAAATACGATCCGCAGTATTTCCATGTCAATCCCGAGCAGGCCAAGGAATCGATCTACGGCGGATTGATCGCAAGCGGATGGCAGACTGTGGGCTTCTGCATGCGCTTGGTGTGCGATGCCTACCTGCTCAAGGCGGCGAGTCTCGGCTCTCCAGGCGTGAAGGAAGTGAAGTGGACACGGCCGGTGCGTCCCGGTGACCGTCTTCGAATGAAGATGACCGTGCTGGAGTCGAAGCCTTCGCAGTCGAAGCCTGATCGCGGGCTGGTGCTGCATCGATGGGAAGTCTTCAATCAACGCGACGAACAGGTGCTCGACATGAGCGGGTACGGCATGTTCAGCCGCCGGCCTGCAGAGCCGAACCGGGGAACCCGATGACTGTCGTTCTCAGCCACAGAATCCACGTGCTCAGCAGAAAAGAGGAGCTCGGCACGGTCGAGTTGGCGGGCAAGGTCGTGATCGTCCTCGATATTCTGTTTGCCACCACCACGATGACAGTAGCGCTCGCGCACGGCGCGACGATGATCATCCCCACCATGGACGAGGCGTCAGCGCGCGTCGAGAGCGCGCTACATCCAGGTGGGTCTTTCGTGCTTGCGGGCGAGCTCTATGCCAATGTGTTCGAGGGTTTCACCGCCCCGACGCCGCTGGCCTTGCTCGATCATGGCGTGCGCGACAAGAAACTCATTCTGGCGACTACGAACGGAACCGTCGCCGTCAAGGAATCAGCGGCAGCCGATCATTTGTATGTTGCATCGCTTTTGAACGGCGCGGCGATGGTGAGCCATGTGCTGTTGAATCATCCGACCAACCCGATCGTGATCGTATGTTCGGGCTCCATGGGCAATTTCAACTTCGAGGATTACTACGGCGCGGGCTACCTGGTCGATTTGTTCGCGAAGTCGCTTGGACAGGACGTCGACTTGTCCGATGCGGCGCGGGCGTCACGGGCGGTTTTCTCGAGCGGGAAACCGGTCGACATGTTGAGCAATTGCCGGGTCGGACGCATCATGACCGGTCGCGGTCACGCACGCGAAATCGATTACGCCGCCCGGCTATCGTCCTTACAGGTGGTGCCGCGACTGGAAAACGGGGTCATCGTCGCGATCTAGATCAAGACTGTCGGATGCCGAGCGCGGTGGCCTATTGGATGTTCCCAATAGCACTTATTGCCGGGTTGCAGTGCGGTAATCCGACCTACGCGCCGCGTTCTGCTCACTTGAGTGAGTAGTGCTAAAGATCTGGCAAGGCGAAGGCTGGGGCGGACAGCTTACCCGTCGCCGCGCGTTGCGTGCGTGATAGGCGCCGCTCGCCCCGCGTGGATAAGGCGTTTCCCGGGCGCGGTAAATTCTCCAACACACTCAACCTCGCCGCAATTGCGACCACTCCAGAGGTACGGCCGTCACTTCGGTGAAGCGTTGGGCCGGCCATTTAGTCAGCATTCGCGCGCCGTTCGCTTACCTCGCTGTCGTCGGCAACCGAAGCGCCGCCCGCAGGATCGCGAGGCCGAGGAGCGCAGAGGCAAGCGAGCCGAAAAGAATGCCCAGCCTCGTCTGCACGATGTAAGCGCTGCTCGCGCCTTCGAACGCGAGCCCGGCGATAAACAGACTCATGGTGAAACCGACGCCGCAAAGCACCGATGCGCCGAACATCGCACCCCAGCCGGCGCTCTCCGGCAGCCGCGCGAATCCCAGCCGCACCGTGAGCCAGGACACGAGAAACACGCCGATCGGCTTGCCGGCAAGCAGGCCCGCGGCGATGCCGAGAGGAACCGGCTCGAGGAACGTCGCGGCGGTCACACCCTCGAGCGATACGCCGACGTTGGCGAACGCGAACAGCGGCAGAATAGCGAACGCAATCGGCGCGCGCAGATCGTGTTCCAGACGCCGCAGGGGCGAATGTGATTCGGCGTCGCGCAAACGAAGCGTAATGAACAGCGCCAGCGCGACGCCGGCCAAGGTCGCGTGCACGCCGGACTTCAGCACCGAAATCCACAACACCAACGCGACGAAGAAATAGGGTGCGAGGCGCGCGACACCCGAGCGGTTGAGCGCGAACAGCGCAAGCAGCGCCACCGCAGCGATACCGAGCGAAACCAGCGCAGGGTTGCCGGCGTAGAACATCGCGATGATCACGATCGCCCCGATATCGTCGAGGATGGCGAGCATAAGCAGGAACAGCTTGAGGCCTGCCGGCACCCGGTTGCCTAACAAAGAAAGCACCCCGAGCGCGAAAGCGATGTCGGTCGCCGCCGGAATCGCCCAGCCAGCGGGCGCCACCGGGTTGCTTGCGTTGATCACGGCTTAGATCGCCGCCGGGACCACCATCAGCCCATCGTTGATCCACAGCAGTAGCGGCTAAGCGATCTGCAGAACTCCGACACGCACCTCCACCGGCGTATCGAAAAAAGCGTCGTAGAGGAAAGCGAGCGGCGAGTTGGCGAGGATGAGCGCGGCTGCGGCGGCAATGGCGAGCAGAATGCCACCGGCAGATTCGAACGCGATGAACTCGCGCAGTGGTTGGATCACCCGCATTTGCCGATCCGTCCCGTCGGGCCATTCGCAGCCATGTACATCAGTCGGTGGTGCCCGTGACAAACAACCGATCTCTCGCCGCCTCGGCGATGGCGACTACGCAAGGGTGCGTTACGCGCCGCTCAACGGAAATCGCGAAGAACTCCTCGACGATCTCCTGCGTCCGGCCCACGGCCTTCACCCGGTACTGCGTTTCGATTTCGGATTCGAGCACGGTCGGTCCGATAAACACGCCCACGCCGTGCTGCCCGAACGCCTTCATCAGCGCGCCATCGTCGAACTCGCCAACCACCCGGGGCCGGAGTTTATTCGTCTCGCACCACCGCTCCAACTGCGAATTCACTGCCGCGTCTCGCCCCGGAATCAGCATCGGAGCGCCGTCCAGGCAGGCGGGAAATTTTCCCTTGAGGCTCTTGGAGAGTCGGGCGGATGCGAAAAAACTCACCCCTGATTCCCCGAGCCGGTGGTTGTACGCGCGCACGCTCATCGAAGGCGGGATCGGCACGCCGGCGATGACAAGATCTAGCCGATGGGCGGCAAGTTCCGAGAGCAGACTGTCGAGCTTCCACTCCCGGCATATGAGGCGCACGGGATCAGCAAGGCGGGTCACCGGTTCGAGCAGCCTGTAGGCGATGGTCTTCGGGACCGCGTCGGCCACCCCGACCCGAAACTCGGCGGGGCGACCGCCCGCCGGGTAGTTACGCAGGGACTCCTCCAGTTCGGACCCAAGTTTGAAGATGTCCTCTGCATAGCCGAGTGCGAGCCGCCCCGCTTCGGTGAGTTCGAGGTTTCGGCCGCGCTTGGCAAATAGAGGTGCACCCAGGTCATCCTCCAGCAGCCCGATCTGACCGCTGATCGTCTGCGGCGTTATGTGTAGCCGCTCGCTCGCGCGGAACACGCCGCCTTCCTTGGCGACCCACCAGAAGTAGTAGAGGTGCTTGAAGTTCATCGCGCAAAACCTTCGGTTTTCTCGAATTATAGTCAATGATAAATCGATTTTACGCGAAGCAATAGCGTCTTTACACTCCCTGCCACGTTGCATTGACCAACAAGGAAAAAACTGAATATGTCCAGAACCCGCAGAAACTATCGCACTAACAGCCCGGAAGCCGCCGCGCGCTTGATTGCGACACTAGTCGCCCGCGACGGGCGGCTCGACTGGCGCGAGATGGAGTTTCTCGACGACGCCGACGCGCTACGCATTCTTGGCATCGAGCGCGGCCGCTTCTTAGCGGTGCTCTCGCACTACCTCGGCGAACGGCTGGGCGGCATAGAGGCCGGTCATAACGCAAGCGCCAAGCGAGTCAACGCGGAGCTTGATGCGATCGACGACATCCCCACGCAACTCATCGTCGCGGCGCTCTTACTCTATCTTGCCGAAATCGACGGCATAGAACCCGAGGAACGCGAGTTCGTGCGGCGCGCGTGGGAACGCTGGAACGTGACGCCGCGGGTGCTCGAACGCGAGATGAAGATTTCCGTTTGCACGCTCGAGCGCGGTGTACGAGCCGGCGGCCGTCATGGTCTGGCAGAGGGAGAGCTACGATGATGGTTTGGTTGTACATCACGGCGCGCGCGCTGGTGGTGCTCGGCACCGCACGGCTTCTCGGGCCGGACGTTCTCGTGTACTCCATCGCGCGCTCGCCGCAGCGGATGGTGAGACGGTCGCCGCGCCGGCGTACCTTCGAATTCTGAAGCGGGGGCTTGCCGAAGCATGGTTCGTTTATTTGTCCGTCGCTGGCTGCCCGATCCGGCATCCCTGCGCGCTCATCGCGGTTTTCGCTGGATGGGACCGCTGCTCGACCGCCCGTGGCTGTGGCGTGTGAACCGCCATGCCATCGCAAATGGTCTTGCGATTGGCATGTTCTTTGGGGTCTTAGTGCCACTCGGGCAGGCGCTCGTCGCCGGTGTCGTGGCGATCGGGTTGCGCGCAAATCTGCCGGCGGCGGTGCTTGCGACCTTCGTTTCGAATCCGCTGACAACGCCGATTATTTTCCTGGGCGCATACCATATCGGCTCCGCCGTGCTCGGCGACGCAACGCCGCTGTCCGCGCTCCCAGTGGACGCCGGCTGGATCGAGAAGATCGGCGCGATGGGCGAACCACTATTCGTCGGCCTCACACTCCTTGCGGTCACGGCGGCGACCATCACCTATTTCGGCGTGCACCTCGCCTGGCGCATTGGGGTGTCGCTGCGCATCGCTGGCCGGCGCGCACCGGCCAGCTATTGAAGAGCATTCTCGACATGCGGCGACACTGGCTTCGCTCGCCCGGCAACGATCGAATCTAGGTCAATGCGCTGGAATGCCGGTGGCCGTTGTCGGCCCTGGTCAGGCGCGCTTGTACCTTTCTGCAAGCCATAGTCCACAGGCAAGTGAGAAACCATTCATGACAGAAATCGCACATACCGGCACGCCGATCCTTTACATCGGCTTCAGCCTCCTCGTCGTGGTGTTCCTTGTGCTCGACTTCGTGCTTCTCAAGGCGAAGGGGCAGCACAAGGTGCCGGTCGGTGAGGCGCTCGCCTGGGCCGCGGTGTGGTTCGTAGCGGCGATGGCGTTCGCCGCCTGGTACTGGTGGTTCGTGGACGGAGTCCATGGCCGCGAGGTCGCCAACGCAAAGACTATCGAATACGTTACGGGCTACCTGATCGAGAAAGCGCTCGCCACCGAAAACGTCTTCGTCTGGGTGACGATCTTCACATACTTCGCCGTGCCGCCCGAGTTCCAGAAGCGGGTGCTCCTCTACGGGGTGATCGGCGCGATCCTGATGCGGGCAGTGCTCATCTACCTCGGCGTGTTGCTGATCGAGAAGTTCGACTGGATGTTCTATGTCTTCGGCCTGTTCCTATTCGCCACTGGTGTGAAGATGCTCCTCGTCGGCGGCCAGCAGCCCAACCTCGCGAAGAACCCGGTGATCCGCTGGATTCGCGGCCACATGCGTGTCACCGAGACGTACCACGGCCAGCGCTTCTTCGTGATGAAGGAGGGGCTCCGCTACGCGACGCCGCTGTTTCTCGTACTGGTGCTCGTCGAGGTCACCGATCTGATCTTCTCCGTCGACAGTATTCCAGCGATTTTCGCGGTCACCACCGATCCGTTCATCGTCTTCACATCGAACATCTTCGCGATCCTTGGCCTCCGCGCGATGTACTTCCTGCTCGCCGACATGGCCGAGCGATTCCATCTGCTCAACTACGGGCTCGCAGCGATCGTCATGTTCATCGGCGCGAAGATGCTGATTATGGATCTATACAAGATTCCGATCCCCTGGATGCTCGGCACGGTGTTCGCGATCCTCGTCGTTTCCATCGTAGTGAGTCTGCTGTACCCGCGGCCCAACGAGTACGAGCGCAGCGTGGCCGGATGAACGCGGCCCTCAGCACGCTGCCCGGCTGGCGCGGGCCGCTCGCGCACCGGATCGCCTCGCCGCGCGCAGGCTGCTCCGATCGCGCCTATCCTCGTCAACGCTGTCAACCTCGGCCTCGAAACGGGCAAGGCGATCTACGCAACGTCCATGCACGCGATCTTCGCATCCGCACCCCTCACGATTCACAACGATCTCAAGAGTGCCCTTGTCGGCGCCATCATCCTGCCGGTGACTGCGGTCGAGCGACGGTGGCGAAATCGTTGCTGAGTTCAAACACGGGCCCGCGGCGCGGCATTCAAGCGCACCCACTAAGCGCCTCGATCGTCACCAGCGCCGTCGGCAGTGAGGCGTTCAACGAGCAACTCAGCGGCATGACCCAGTTGGGCTACCCGATGATCGTCATCCCGTCGATGCTGATGATGATGGCGGTGGTGCACTAACCGGCCCGGGCTGCGAGGGAAGGCGCCGGGCTGAAGTTGACGGATGTGTTCAATCATTAAACCCTGACCGAATCGGAGTACCGCAATGAATTCTGAACAGCAAAAATCCATTCTTGCCATCGCCTTGCTCGCGGCCTTTGCCGACGGCGGCAAGGACGACCGCGAACGCGAGCGGATTCGCCAACTTGCCGAATCGCTCGCCAACGAGGCGAACGCCCCCGACCTCGCGCGCCTGTATCAGGATGTGCTGCTCAGGCGTGTATCCGTCGCCGGCGCTGCCGTTGCGCTCGACGACCCCAATCACCGCCAGCTCGCCTACGAAATGGCGGTCTGCGTGTGCGATGCCGACGGCAGGCAAAGCGATGCCGAGCGCCAATTCCTCACCGAACTGAAGGCCACGCTCGGCCTCGATGCAGCGCAAATCGCGACCGTGGAACGCGAGGCCGAGGCGCTGGCCGACGTGCCCCTGGTCGAGTCATCCGACGCAGCGACGGCGGCGCGGCTACCGGTGTCGCATTCTCGTTCGCTACCACTTACGCGCTTGGCCAGATTGCGAAACGCTACTACGCGGGCGGGCGGCAGATGAGCACCGCCGTGCTGCGGGATACCTACCGGAATCTGCTCGGTCCGGCGAAGCAGTTGCAGGCGCAATACCTGCCGCAGATCGAACAGAAGGCGAGCACGATCGACGCAACCCAGATCAT
>JANMUI010000782.1:0-1413 GCA_031391405.1 Betaproteobacteria bacterium | reverse complement strand
GTGAATGCCTTGGAGATGTAGAAATTCATGTCCCTTCTCACCGACGACCTCAAATCCTGGATCGGCCGCAGCATTGCCTACCCCGCCTGCGAAGAACTGAGCCACGCCTCCATCCGCTACTTCGCGCTTGCCTTGCGCGACTACAACCCGCTCTACTCCGATGACGGCTACGCGCGAAGCGCCGGTTACCCATCGGTCATCGCACCGCCCACCCTGGTGGTCGAAACGTGTCAATACGCCCACCGGCCGGCAAACGTCGATGGCTACTTCGGACACGAGTGGCACTTGCCGATCGAAGGCTGCCGCCAGATCCGTGCAGGCAACGACTATGAGTTCTTTCGGCCGGTACTGCCTGCCGACCGGATTTCGGCGACATGGACGCTCGAGAGCATCGTCGAGCGTCCGTCCTCGCGCGGCGGCACGCAACTCTTCGTGCTATCGGTGGCGCGCTTCACCGCGGAGGGCGATGAAATGTTAGCGATCAATCGCGAGACCCTCGTCTACCAACCCCTGCAGCCGGCCGGAGAAAATCAATGACCGCGCCGACCTTGAGGGCGTCGGCCTTGAAGGTCGGCCAGACGATACCGCCGCAAGAGCGTACGTTTACCGCGGTCGATCTCGTTGCGTACGGCGCGGCCACTTGGGATTGGCATCGCCTCCACTACGACATCGACTATGCACGATCGGTCGGCCTGCCTAACGTCATCATCGATGGGCAGGAATACGGCGCGGTGTTCGCCAAGGCGATCATCGATTGGGCCGGGCCGCAGGCGTTCATCCGCAAACTGTCGCTCAAGTACAAGTCGATGGCGTTCGCGGGTGATCACCTCGTTGCGACGGGTGAAGTCACGGCGATTCGCGTCAGAGGGGAATTCGATATCGTGAGCGTCGCACAACGTCTGATGAATGGCGAACGCGTGGTGGCCGAGTCGGTGGCCGAGGTACGGCTCCCGCATTGATCGTCGAATTCGTGCAGATTCGCTTTCAGGAACTGGCCTGGATCGAGGCGCCGATGCCCGATGGTTCGGGTCCGGTTCAACTGGCAGCGTTGCCTCTGTTGGGCGACCAGGAATTCCGCGCGTTCGTGAAGTTTCCAGCCGGGTGGTCACGTCCGTCGACGGGCTACTATCTCGTCGACGAGGAAGTGTTCGTGCTGGCGGGTGATCTCACCTTCAATGCGTGTTCATGGCGGGCCGGCAGCCACGCGTGGATCCCCGCGCTCTCAGTCCGGTGCGGCCTGCATTCGACGAACGGTGCGCTCGTGCTTGCCTGGTTCAGCGGTCCACCGCGATGGAAGCGAGGACCATCGCCAACGATGACACAAGATGTGATGCGAAGCATCGAGTGTTGGGAGGCGACCCCGAAAGCCGCAATGGCCGGGATGGAAGAGGCGCATGTATTGCGCGATTCCGG
>JANMUI010000779.1:0-69987 GCA_031391405.1 Betaproteobacteria bacterium | reverse complement strand
CATGGTGGGTCGGCGCGTTGCCGTGCTAGCTGTTCTGGATCACGATGTTGGGGAATTTTGATGTCATATCCTTTTGCAGATCGCTGATGCGGATCGCGACCCGGCGCGCGATCGCACGATAGATCTCGGCGATCGGACCGTCCGGGTCGGCCACGACCGTGGGCTTGCCCGAATCAGTCTGCTCGCGGATGCTGATATCAAGCGGCAAGCGGCCGAGCACCTCGATGCCGTAGTCTTTACCCATGCGATTGGCGCCACCTTCCCCGAAGATATGCTCGGTGTGCCCGCATTTCGAGCAGGTGTGCAAAGACATGTTCTCGACGATACCAAGAATCGGTACGCCCACCTTCTCGAACATCTTGAGCCCCTTGCGGGCATCGATCAGCGCGATGTCTTGAGGTGTGGTGACGATCACCGCGCCCGTCACCGGCACTTTTTGCGCGAGCGTGAGCTGGATGTCGCCGGTGCCCGGGGGCAGGTCGACCACGAGGTAATCGAGCTCGCTCCAACGCGTGTCGCGGAGCAGTTGCTCGAGCGCCTGCGTCACCATCGGCCCGCGCCACACCATTGGTGTATCGGTATCGATGAGGAATCCGATCGAGGCGGCCTCGATGCCATGCCCGATCATCGGTTCAATCGATTTCCCATCCTTGGATTCCGGCCGGCCGGAAATGCCGAGCATCATCGGCTGCGACGGCCCATAGATGTCGGCATCGAGCACGCCGACTTTCGCGCCTTCCGCGGCGAGTGCAAGCGCCAGATTGACGGCGGTCGTGGACTTGCCGACGCCCCCCTTGCCCGACGCCACCGCGATGATGTTCTTGACACCGGGAATCAGCTTCACCCCGCGTTGAACCGAGTGCGCCACGATCTTCGAGGTCACAGTGACCGACACATTGCCCACACCGGCGAGCTCGCGCACCCGGGCGGACACGAGCTTTCGAAGCGGCTCCACCTGCGACTTGGCCGGATAGGCGAGCTCGATATCGAGCGACACATTGGTGCCATCGACTTGCAGGCGCCTGATGGCCTTCGAGGAGGCAAAGTCCTTGCCCGTATTGGGATCCAGAATCGTTTTGAGTGCGTCTTGAACTTGCGCTTCGCTGATCGGCATGCGAGCTCCAGTGGATATTGGGTACCAAGTGCGATGGGCGGGTAGGCGTGCGTAGCCGCTGCGATGGGCCTCGAAGCGGATCGCTCACCCCGCGCGCGCTTCGCCGCTTCTTGGCCGCCTTGCCGGTTAGTTTAGCAGTGCAGGTATCCACGCTAGAATTGCGGGCTTGATTGCCGATCCGCCCTCGTACACACGCACGCCAACACAGACACTCCCGATAATGTCCCGCAGGCTCTTCGTTACGACTGCCCTCCCCTACGCCAACGGCGCTTTCCACATCGGGCACATCATGGAGTACATCCAGGCCGATACCTGGGTGCGGTTCCAGCGCATGCAAGGCCATGAGGTGCATTTCGTCTGCGCCGACGACGCCCACGGCGCGCCGATCATGCTGAAGGCGGAGGCGATGCATCTCACGCCGGAGGCCTTGGTCGCGCAGGTCGCCGCCGATCACCTGACCGACTGGCCGCGCTTTCATGTGAGCTTCGACCATTGGCACAGCACCCATTCGCCCGAGAACACGATGTTCTCGCAAGACATCTATCGAAAATTGAAGGCACGCGGACTGGTGTATTCGAAACCTGTCGAACAGTTCTTCGATCCGGTGAAAGGCATGTTCCTCGCCGACCGGTACATCAAGGGCGAATGCCCGAAGTGCGGGGCGAAGGATCAGTTCGGGGATGCCTGCGAGGAATGTGGGGCCGTCTATTCGCCCACCGATCTCAAGGACCCGTTCTCGACCTTGAGCGGTGCGCGGCCGGTGCTAAAGACCTCCGAACACTACTTCTTTCAGCTTTCGTCCAAAGAGTGCATCGATTTCCTGCGGAGCTGGACACAGGACGGCAAGCTCCAATCCGAAGTCGCGAACAAGGCCCGCGAATGGCTCGACGGAACGCTCGCCGACTGGGACATCTCACGCGATGCGCCCTATTTCGGTATCGAGATTCCGGACGCTCCGGGCAAGTATTTCTATGTGTGGCTGGATGCGCCGATCGGCTATCTGGCGAGCCTCAAGAACTACTTCGATCTTGGCAAGGCGCGCTCGCAAACGTCGCAGACGTTCGAGCAGTTCATGGCCGATCCCGCCGTCGAGCAGATTCATTTCATCGGCAAGGACATCATCTACTTCCATACATTGTTCTGGCCGGCAACGCTCAAGTTCGCGGGATACAAGATTCCGAACAATGTCTTCGTGCACGGCTTCATCACCGTGAGCGGCGCGAAGATGTCGAAGAGTCGCGGTACCGGCATATCGCCCAAGCGCTACCTCGAGCTCGGCATGAATCCCGAATGGCTGCGCTACTACATCGCCGCCAAACTGAATTCGCATGTCGAAGATGTCGATTTCAATCCCGACGATTTCGTTGCGCGCGTCAATAGCGACCTGGTCGGCAAGTACATCAACATCGCCAGCCGCGCCGCGCCGTTCATCACGAAACATTTCAACGGGATGCTCGCGTCGCAGGAGGCTGCCGGCTACGACTTAGCCGCCATGACGAGCGCCGCGCATGACGTGAACGAGCGCTTCGAGGCACGCGAATTCGGACAGGCCCTGCGCGAAGTGATGCACATCGCGGACCGGGCGAACGAGGAATTTGATCGAGCCCAACCGTGGAATCTCGCCAAGGATCCCGCCAGGCGGGACGAGCTGCATGTCGTATGCTCCCGTGCGTTGTTCGCGTTTCAGTTGCTCTCGATCATGCTCGCGCCGGTGCTGCCCAAGACCGCCGAACGGGTGGCGAAAGAATTATTCGGCCTTGATCGCGTATTTCGCTGGGACGACGTCGCACGGGTGCCCGCAGGCATTCGGCCATACCAGCATCTGATGACGCGGATCGATCCGAAGATGATCGATGCGCTCCTCGAGCCACCTGCGCCGACCGCACCCAAGGCACCCATGGTCGCCGCACCGGTCAAGCTCCCTGATATCTCGATCGAGGACTTCGGAAAGCTCGACTTGCGGGTCGCGAAGGTCGTTGGCGCGGACCGCGTCGAAGGCGCCGACAAGCTGCTCAAGCTCACGCTCGATATCGGCACCGAAACACGAACGGTCTTCGCCGGGATCAAGGGATCCTACGATCCGGCGCAACTGATCGGGCGTCTGGTTGTGATGGTGGCGAATCTCGCGCCCAGGAAGATGAAGTTCGGCGTCTCGCAAGGCATGGTCCTCGCGGCATCGTTGGATGACACCGCGGGCGGCGGCCCAGGCATTTTCGTGGTATCGCCCGATAGCGGCGCCGTGCCCGGAATGAAGGTTAAGTAGTGCGCGCCCGGCGCGTCATAAATGAGAGCGTGCCTGGCGCGTCATACATCAGTTCGCGACCGGTGCGTCATACATTGAATCGCGCCTGGCGCGCCATACATTGAGTCTCTCCGGTCACGCCCGTCGCCATCAATGAACGGTATCCAGATCGTCGGCTGGTTCTTCCTTCTTGCATCGATCGTGGTGCTTGGTCTTGGCGTGATATTCATCATCGCGTTGATGCGTGCGCCCGAATTGGAACGACGCCATCTGGTGAACAATGCGATCAACGAAATCGTCATCTTCGGCATCTGGATCGCGGGGTTCGCAGGAAGCATTGGCGTACTGCAGGCAAAGTCCTGGGGCCGGTGGATGCTGCAGTATTTTTGCATCGTGCTGATCGCACTTTGTTGCCTGACGGCATTTCAGAAGGGCTACACGGCGTGGAAGGCCGGCGAGCGCTCGGCATTAATCGGGATCGCGATCTTCCTCATTCCGATCGTGCTCGCCAGCATCGGCGCGATAGTCGAGCTCCACGGCGAGGCCGCGACGGCCTGGTTCACCCGGTAGGTCGGCAGCCCTGAATGTCAAAGACTGCTACCGAGCGGCAATTCAGCGCGTTTCCGTGACGGTGGCGTCATTGACACAATCCTTTCGAGACGGCAAATTAAGTGATCATGATCACAATCCAGCTCGTCAAAAATCTGCGCATTACCGGCTTGGTGCAGGGCGTCGGATTTCGCGATGCGATGGTCGTCGAAGCCAATCGCGTGGGCGCCCGCGGCTGGGTCCGTAACCGTAGCGACGGCAGTGTCGAGGCAGTCGTCGCCGGTAACGAGGAGCATCTCCAGGCGATGCTGGTATGGGCGCGGCGCGGCCCGCGCGGGGCCCGTGTTGACCAGGTGGCGGTGAGTGAGCTCACATCCCCCGGCATCGAAATCGGCCGTTTTGGATTGCGGCCGACGGTCTAGCTCGCGTACACGATTTCAACGTTTTCCGGCGTCAGCCAATCGGTCAATGCACTGATCAGCGTTTCGTCCGGCGAGACTTTCCATGCATCACCCAGACGCGCCTCGCAGATTGCATCACCGCGCTGGTAGCGCACCTGCACCGGCAGCAGGCCATTGCGATAGGGTCCGAGCAGGCGGGCGAGTTTTTGCGCATCGGCCTCTCCGTTCATCGACAGCTTGAGCTCCCGGCCGAAACGCCCGCGTAAGGTCGCCAGGTCGTAGATGGACTCCGCCGTCACCCGGATCCCGCCCGAAAAATCGTCCTTTTGAACCTTGCCTTGCACCACGATCGGGTGATCCTCGCGAATCGTGTCGCGGCACTGCTCGAAGAGCTCGTTGAATACTGACACTTCGAGCTGGGCGGTGCCATCGTCGATGAGAACGATCGACATGCGTCCCCGACGGGTCATTTGCGTGCGCGCCGAGACCACCATTCCGCCAAGGAGTACCGGCTCGTTGCGCGGCGCGAGGTCCGCCAAACGCGTACGAACGATCCCGCCGATTTCCTTGCGATAGAAGTTGAACGGATGTCCGCTCAGGTAGAAGCCGAGCGCGGTCTTTTCCTCCTGCAACCGCTGGCGCTCGCCCCAGGGCGGAGCATCGACGAGCGGGATCGCCTGCGCCGCACCCGGATCATCGCCAAACAGGCTCACCTGCATGGCGCCGGCCACCGCCTGCTCGGCGGCCTCCATCGCGATTCCGACCGATGCGATCAACCGCGCACGATGGGTGTCGAGCGAGTCGAACGCGCCGGCACGAATCAGTGACTCGAGCGTCCGGCGATTGACCATCCGCTTATCGACCCGCCCGCATACATCGAACAGATCAACGAACGGCCCGGCTTCACGCGCCTTCACGATCGCGCCGATCGCGGACTCGCCCGATCCCTTGACGGCGCCCATCCCGTAGCGAATCGTCTTCGCGTCCACCGGCATGAACCGGTACTCGCTTGCGTTGATATCGGGCGGCAGGACGACCAGACCGTTCTCGCGCGCGTCGTCGTAGAACTGGCGGACCTTATCGGTGTCGTCCATCACCGCGCACAGGTTCGCCGCCATGAACGCCGCGGGATAGTGCGCCTTGAAATACGCGGTCTGATAGGCGACCAAGGCATACGCAGCCGCGTGGGACTTGTTGAAACCGTAGCCCGCGAACTTCTCCATCAGATCGAAGAGCTCGTTCGCCTTCGGCGCGGACACATCGTTCTTCGCCGCGCCGTCGACGAACTGGCCGCGATGCTCGGCCATCTCCTCGGGCTTCTTCTTGCCCATGGCGCGCCGCAGAAGATCGGCGCTGCCGAGCGAGTAGCCGCCGATCGATTGCGCGATCTGCATGACCTGTTCCTGGTAGACCATGATCCCATAGGTCGATCCGAGGATCGGTTCGAGACGCGCGTCCGGGTAGATCACCGATTCGAGGCCATGCTTGCGTTTGATGTAGTCCGGGATGAGATCCATCGGACCAGGCCGGAAGAGGGCCACCAACGCGATGATGTCTTCGAATCGATCGGGCCGTGCGCGCTTCAACAGATCGCGCATGCCGCGTGATTCAAACTGGAAGATCGCACTGGTATTGGCGTTCTGAAACACCTTGTACGACGCCGGATCGTCGAGCGGCAACGCATCGAGTGCGACCGTGCTCATCGGATCGAGCCGCTTGATGAAACGAAGCGTCCAATCGAGGATCGTGAGCGTGGTCAGGCCGAGAAAGTCGAACTTGACCAGCCCGATCGCTTCGACGTCATCCTTGTCCAACTGGGAGACGACGCTGTTCGATCCTTCTGCTGCATAGAGCGGACAGAAGTCGGTCAATTTGCCCGGTGCGATGAGCACGCCGCCTGCGTGCATCCCGACATTGCGGGTGAGGCCTTCCAGTTGTTCGGCCAAGGCGAGGAGCTCGCGCGTGTCCTCTTCGTCCCGTTCGCGTTCGGCCAGGCGCGGCTCCATCTCGCGGGCCATCTTGAGGGTAATCAGCTTGCCCGGCTGAAACGGGATGAGCTTCGCGAGCTCGTCAGTGCGGCCATAGCCCCAGTCCATGACCCGGCCGACGTCGCGCACGACCGCCTTGGCCGCCATGGTGCCGAAGGTCGCGATCTGCGAGACGGACTCCTTGCCGTACTTTCCGCGCACATACTCGATGACGCGATCGCGGCCATCCTGGCAGAAATCGATATCGAAGTCCGGCATCGACACACGCTCGGGATTCAGGAACCGCTCGAAAAGCAGGTCGTAACGCAGCGGGTCGAGATCGGTAATACCAAGTGAGTAGGCGACGAGCGATCCGGCACCCGAGCCTCGCCCCGGCCCAACCGGCACGCCGTTCGACTTGGCCCAATTGATGAAGTCGGCCACGATCAGGAAGTATCCCGGGAAGCCCATCTGGATGATGGTCTTGCATTCGAACGCGAGGCGATCGGCGTAACGCGATGTTTGTGCGGAACGTTGCTCGGGATCGGGATAGAGCTGCTCCAGGCGCTTGACGAGACCTGCCTCTGCCTCACGCACCAGATGATCATCGAGGGTGATACCGGCCGGCGTCGGAAAGAGGGGGAGCTTCGGTTTGCCAAGCTCCAGCACAAGATTGCAACGCCGACCGATTTCCACGGCATTCGCCAATGCTTCCGGAATGTCGGCGAACAGATCGACCATTTCCTGCTGCGACTTGAAATAACTGTCGGGCGTAACCAGACGGGGCCTGCGCTGATCGGACAGCACATAGCCTTCGGCGATGCAAACGCGCGCTTCATGCGCCTTGAACTCACCCGGATCGAGAAACTGCACCGGATGCGTCGCAACCACCGGAATGCCCAGGCGGCCGGCGACCGCAAGCGCACCTTCGATGTACTCCTCGGTACCGGGCGCACCGGCGCGCTGAAGCTCCAGGTAGTAGCTGTCGGCGAAAATCTGCGCCCAACTCTTTGCAAGCTTCACGGCGGTAACGTCATTGCCCGCCGCCAAGGCGGCACCGACGTCTCCATTCGCCCCGCCGGAAAGGGCGATCAATCCATCAGCGCGTCCCGCTATCCAGTCGCGCCTGAGCTCAGCGCGCCCACGATGCCGATTCGAGATCCATGCATCCGACAACAGTTTCGACAGATTGAGATAGCCCGCCTTCGACCGGCACAGGAGGAGCATGCGGGACGGCTTGTCGCGGTCAATATCATTGGTGACCCAGACGTCTGCGCCGAGAATCGGCTTCACGCCCGCTGCCCGGCCGGCCTTGTAGAACTTGGTCATCCCGAACATGTTGGACAAGTCGGTAATGGCCAACGCCCCCATGCCATCCTGGGCGGCGCGTGCGACGACGTCGTCTATCCGTACGACACTGTCGGTGACGGAAAACTCGGTGTGCAGGCGAAGATGTATGAAGCGCGGCTCGGCCATGGGAAACGCAATGCACCGTCCGAAGGAGTTGGCGAAGAATCCTGGTCTGAAATGTCGGGATCAGGCGTCGAAAATTCTACCACTCGAACCTATAACGCCCGCGGATTAACTCATCGCCCGAGTGATCGCGATAAACGCTGCGCGCAGGGCATCAGCGCTCAATCGATCGTGACTGGCGCCGATCCGGAATGATTCGCTTGAATCGTGCCGATCCGATACGCGGTCTCACCGTTCGAACGGAGCGAATCGAGCGCATTCTGAACCTCACCGCCGGCCACGACAACGACCATGCCGATTCCGCAATTGAAGACGCGATGCATTTCGCTGTCGGCAACATTTCCCGCCTCTTGCAACCACGCGAAGATGGGGAGCGAAGGCCACGACGCACGCTTCAGCGCGGCCATGGTGCCCGCGGGAAGAATACGAGGAATATTCTCCAGCAGCCCGCCACCGGTAATATGCGCAAGGCCCTTCACCGGCATGGCCTCACGGAGCGAGAGGATCGACTTCACATAGATCAGTGTCGGTTCCAACAGGCATTGACCGAGCGTTCGGCCCTCGAATGGCTGCGCAAGGTCGGATCGCGTGTCCTGAAGGATTCGACGCACCATCGAATAACCGTTCGAATGCGGACCGCTCGATGCGAGACCGATGATGGCATCGCCCGCGCCGATGTCACGCCCATCGAGAATGACGCTGCGCTCGACCACACCGACGGCGAAGCCAGCGAGATCGTATTCGCCCTCCGGATACATGCCTGGCATTTCAGCGGTTTCCCCGCCGATCAAGGCGCATCCGGCCATTTCGCAACCGCGCGCGATGCCACCGACCACATCAGCGGCGACATTGACATCGAGTTTCCCGCAGGCGAAATAGTCCAGGAAAAAGAGCGGCTCAGCCCCTTGCACGAGCACGTCGTTGACACTCATCGCCACGAGGTCGATGCCGACGGTATCGTGTTTGGCAAGGGCGAATGCGAGCTTCAGTTTGGTGCCGACGCCGTCGGTGCCCGATACGAGGATCGGTTCACGATACTTCTTCGGAATCGCACAAAGCGCACCGAACCCGCCGATGCCGGCCAGCACCTCCGGGCGCATCGTACGCTTCGCGAGGGGTTTGATACGTTCGATCAATGCATCGCCCGCGTCGATGTCGACACCGGCGTCTCGATACGACAGGCCGCTCGCCCGCGAGCCAGAATTGGAGGTGGTCAATGCGTGTTCCGCTCGTAAGATGCCCGCGATAGTTGCAGCCTGCTAGAGTGCCATCCGCAATGCCGAAGGATTCTACTGGAAAGATGGAACAGTTCATTCTGGAGTTGGCCGCACCACCGGCGCCGACCCTCGCGAGCTTCGTCGCGGGCGGCAACGCGTCGGCGCTGCAGGCGCTCCGAATGCTCGTCGACGGTCGCCTTCCGCACCGCGTGCTTTATCTTTGGGGCCCGATGGGCGTCGGCCGCACGCACCTGCTGAGGTCAGTCGTCGATGCGGTAGCAGCCGCAGGGCGCCCGGCCGCATATTTTGATGCACGAACACTGCATGTCGAATCACTGTTGGACGCACCACTGGACCTTCTCGCGATCGACAATATCGACGGCTTGAGCCCCGCAGGCGAGCAAGCGATGTTCGAGTGGTTCACACGACGAAGCGGCGATGCGATTCTCCTTGCCGCCGATCGTCCACCCGGATCACTCAATGCGCGGGAAGATGTCCGCACCCGCTTCGGTTCGGGGATCGTGTTCGAGGTCGTCCCGCTTTCCGACGCTGAAAAACACGCCGCGTTGCGCGCGCACGCCATTGCACGCGGTCTGCCCGACCTTGACGAGGTCATTCAATACCTTCTCGCTCGCACGGATCGCGATATGGGCATGCTGATCGCGGTCATCGATGCACTGGATCGTTACTCGCTATCGACCAAGCGCCCGCCGACCTTGGCGCTCGTACGACAGATTCTCCGACCCTCACCAGCCAAAACCGCCGATGGAACTGACCCTGTTCGACCTGGATAACACCCTCCTCAACGGCGATAGCGACTATGCCTGGGCGCAATTTCTGATCGACAAAGGTGTAATCGAACGCGAGACCTACGAAGCGCGCAATCTCGAGTTCTATGAGCGTTACAAGGCCGGGACTCTCGACATTCTGGAGTTCCTCGATTTCCAGTTGGCACCACTCGCCTTGCACCCCCGCGCCCAGTTGGACGCATGGCATCGCGAGTTCATGGAGCGCACCGTTGAGCCGATGATCGCCGCCAGAGCGCTCGCGTTGATCGAGGCGCATCGAACCAAGGACCGCACGCTCGCGATCGTGACGGCCACCAACACGTTTATCACCCGCCCAATCGCGGAACGCCTGGCCATTCCGAATCTGGTCGGCACCGAAATCGAAGAGATCGATGGTCGGTTCACCGGAAGGCCGACCGGAACGCCGTCATTCCGGGAAGGAAAGATCGTACGCGTCGAGCAATGGCTGCAAAGTCTCGGGCGAACATTCGCCAGTTTTCGCGCCGTCTGGTTCTACAGCGACTCGGCCAACGACTTGCCCTTGCTCGAGCGCGTGAGCCATCCGGTCGCCGTGGACCCGGACGAGCGTCTCGCGGCCATGGCATCGGCGCGCGGATGGCCCATCATTTCACTTCACCAGGCGCACCCCTGAGCGTGCCTGCCGTGTCTCGCCGTGCGGTGATCCTCGCATTGCTTTGCGCGGCGCCGGTGGTGATCGTGTTCGCCACCCTGTTCGGCAGCGTGGAGCTTGGAGCCGCCGAATGGTTTGCGGCGCTCCGGGGCGATGGTGCAGTCATCGATCGGGAAATTCTCTGGGGTCATCGCATGCCCCGCGTGTGCGCTGCCTTCGTCACGGGCGGGCTGCTCGCCCTGGCCGGCGTGCTGCTCCAGACGCTGCTTGGCAATCCACTTGCCGATCCGTATGTGTTGGGCGTATCGGGTGGCGTCTCCGTGGGCGGACTGCTTGCAATGCTCCTCGGACTGGGTCCTTACTTCATTGGGGCGTTCGGTCTGCTCGGCGCCTGCATCGTGTCGGCGATTCTCATCGCCTTTGCGGCAAGAACATCGGGTTGGGACCTCTATCGTGTGCTGCTGGCCGGTGTTGGTCTGGCCTCGGCGTGCGGGGCCTTCGTCGCCCTCATCCTGACGATTTCTCCCGCAGGACAGGTGCAAGGGATGCTGTTTTGGCTGATGGGCGATTTATCGGCTTCGAGTGACGCACGGCAGTCGGCCGTCATACTGATAGTGCTGACGACCACCTGCATCGCACTGCGAGCGGGCCTCGATGCCTTGGCGCTCGGCGCCACGAAAGCACGGCTGCTAGGTGTATCCGTCGGCTGGACCCAGTCGATCGCGTTTCTTTGCGCCTCGATCGCAACGGTGACGGCGGTTCTCGAGGCGGGTGCGATCGGATTCGTCGGCATCGCCGTTCCGCACGTGTTTCGCCTCCTCGGCCTGCATGACCACGGCGCGCTCATTCCGCTCTCGGTCCTCGGGGGTGGCATCCTCCTTGCGATCGCCGACACGATTGCGCGCACGGTCGCCGCGCCGATTGAAATTCCAGTCGGCGTGGCGACCGCCGCGATCGGCGTCCCGGTCCTGTTGTGGCTCATCGGTCGATCGCGATGACGCTCAGAATCAAGGATCTCACCATCCAGATCGGCGATCGGGTGTTGGTACAGTCGACGTCCTGGACGATTGGTCCCGGCGAGTGCTGGGCGGTTCTCGGCCCCAACGGCGCCGGAAAATCTCTCCTGTTGCACACCCTCGCCGCGCTCGAGGTACCTCGCCTCGGCAGTGTGCTGCTGGATGACAAGCCGGTGCACGACTGGGTGCGCCGGGATTTGGCGCTTCGCATCGGCGTGCTGCTCCAGGACGAATCAGCGGATTACTGGGGATCGGTGCGGGACTATGTCGAGCTTGGGCGCATGCCACACCGGGGCTGGCTTGCAAAGCGCACATCGGATGATGAACTGCGCATCGCGGAGGCGATCGACGCACTGCGGCTGACCGGCCTCCAATCAAGGCGATTTCGAACCCTTTCGGGCGGCGAGCGACAGCGCGCAAGGATTGCCCAACTCATCGCGCAGGCGCCCGATCTGCTGCTGCTGGATGAGCCGCTCAATCATCTCGATCTGGCGCAGCAGATTCTTGTGATGACACTCTTTTCCGCGCACGCAATGGATGGTGGTACTGTAGTCTGCACGCTTCACGATCCCACATACGCTCTCCGGCACTGTAGCCACGCCCTCTTGATGTATGATGCGGGCCGCCTCGAACTGGGGCCCGTTTCAAAGGTCGTTACTCGATCGGCGGTCGAGCAACTCTACGGCTGCCGGCTGGACTGGCCCACTTCGGGCCCCGACTTCGGACCTTTCCCCCGTTGATCAAAAGGCTGATACGCAAGGTTTTTCGACTCCAGGACGGTACGGAGCCGGACGTTTTGCCATTCGAGAAGCACGGCATTCGCCGCGATGCGATCAGTAATGGTGCGCGCAAGGTATGCGAGACGCTGACCGATGCCGGCTTCGAGGCGTACGTGGTCGGGGGCGCAGTGCGCGATCTGATGCTGGGCGTGCATCCAAAGGACTATGACGTCGCCACCAATGCGACGCCCGATCAGGTCCATCGCCATATTCGCCGCTCGCGACTGATCGGACGCCGCTTCAAGATCGTGCATGCGATGTTCGGGGATGAAACGGTCGAGGTATCGACCTTTCGGGCCGAAACGCCGTCGGAAACCGATGAGCACGGGCGCGTCTTGCGCGACAACGTCTTCGGGACACGCGCCCAGGATGCCGCACGCCGCGACTTCACCATCAATGCGCTCTACTTCGACCCGACCAAGGAGGCCGTGCTCGACTATCACCGCGGCGCGGCTGACTTGCGCCGCAAGATCGTCCGCATGATCGGCGATCCCGAGGCGCGGTATCGGGAGGATCCGGTCAGAATGTTGCGCGCGGTGCGATTCGCCGCAAAGCTAGGCTTCCAGATCGATCCGAAGACCCGTGAGCCGATCGATCGCCTCGGGCCGCTGGTCGAAAACGTCCCGGCGGCGCGCCTCTTTGATGAAATGCAAAAGCTCCTCTTGTCCGGACACGCCTATGCATGCGTTCACCGTCTCAGGCAGGAGGGTCTGCATCGCGGCATGTTGCCGTTGCTCGATGTGATACTCGAGCAGCCCCTCGGCGAGAAATTCGTGAATCTCTCGCTGCAACAAACCGACGACCGGATACGCGCCGATAAAGGTGTCTCACCCGCGTTCCTCCTCGCGGCGCTGCTATGGCACGAAGTCCTGGCCGCGTGGAAAGCCAACGAGGAAGATGGCGAGCGCACGATTCCATCGCTGATGGCGGCGATGGACGAAATCCTCGAGATGCAGACCGAGAAGCTCGCGATTCCACGGCGATTTACCGCAACGATGCGAGAGATCTGGGTGCTGCAGCCGCGGCTCGAGAATCGCACCGGAAAGCGCGCGATGCTCGTGCTCGAGCATCCACGATTCCGGGCAGGCTACGATTTCCTTGCCCTCAGAGCGGCGAGCGGTGAGGCGCAACAAGAGTTGGTCGATTGGTGGACCAGATTCCAGGACGCAAGCGATGGGGAGCGGAGCGCGATGCTCTCGCCGTCACGCTCGCTTGCCGACAAGCCACGCAGGCGGCGCCGGCGCAAGCCCGTCCGCGAATCCACGCAAGGGGCCGGAGAGCCACCGGCCGCCGCACCGGGCGATGGTTCGGACGCATCGACCTAGCTTGAAGCACGGTTCGGCCACCGCTTATATTGGTCTCGGTGCGAATCTCGGCGACGCGCAGAATACGATCGATCGGGCACTGGATGCGCTACCGCACCTCGAGAACACACGTCTGATCGCGCGATCATCACTCTACTCGTCGGACCCGGTGGGCTACCTCGATCAGCCGCCCTTCATCAACGCCGTGGCAGCGATCGAAACAAGTCTCGAACCAAAGACCTTGCTCGAAAGGCTCTTGTCGCTCGAGACGCATTTCGGCCGGATTCGATCGTTTCGCAACGCACCACGGGCGCTCGACCTGGACCTCCTGCTGTACGGAAATGCCTTACTATCGTCGCCGACGTTGACGCTTCCCCATCCGCGGATGCATGAGCGCGCATTCGTTTTGATCCCGCTTATCGAGCTCTGCCCCGGCATTGTCATTCCAGGGCAAGGTGCCGCATCGGCGCTCGTCGCGCGTTGTATCGCGCAGCGCGTCGCGCGCGTGGAGCGAAGTAAGTAGCCACCGGAGGACACGATGCAGGTCGTTGATTCGGTTTCCGCCATGCGCGGGCTGCTGGCACGGCGTAACGGCGTTGCCTTCGTGCCGACCATGGGCAATCTGCACGAAGGCCATGTCGCACTCGTTCGCGAAGCCCGCCGGCGCGGCCGCATCGTCGTTGCGTCCATCTTCGTCAATCGCCTGCAATTCGGTCCGAGAGAAGATTTTGACCGCTATCCGCGCACCTTCGCGGTCGATTGCGCGGCCCTTGCGCGCGAAGGCGTCGACTACGTCTTTGCACCCGACGAAAAGGAACTCTACCCCGTCCCGCAGGACTACTTCGTCATGCCAAGCGTCGAGCTGGCGGACATCCTCGAGGGAGAGCTTCGCCCCGGATTCTTTCGGGGGGTGGCTACCGTCGTCTCGAAGCTCTTCAATATCGTACAGCCCGAGCAAGCGATATTCGGCATGAAGGACTATCAGCAGTTGCGCGTGATCGAACGGATGGTTGGCCAAATGAACATGCCGATCGACATCGTTCCTGTCGCGACGGTGAGAGCCGAAGATGGCCTCGCACTCTCGTCGCGAAACAATTACCTCACGGCGACCGAGCGCGATGAAGCGCCGCATCTGCAGCGGGTGATGCGTCAGATCAACACGGCAGTCGGCGCAGGCGAGCGTGACCTTTCAATGCTTGAAGGAAAGGCTGCGGCACTGCTGCAAGGGCGCGGATGGCAAGTCGATTACATCACGGTACGAAGGTGTGCGGACCTCAAAGTACCTTCGATAGCCGATCAATCGATGGTGATTCTGAGCGCTGCGCGCCTCGGTAAGACGCGCCTCATCGATAGTCTGGAAGCAGGTTGATCGGCGCGGACAAGGAAAAAAATAGGGCGGCCGAAGCCGCCCCGAAAACGCTCCCCTCCCTGTGAGCCCTTCTAGCAGGGGCGGTGACGATCCAGAAACGCGATGGTCCGGTTCCTGTTGGTTACTTCGTCCCGCTCCACGGCGACGTAAATCGCCTCGCCTTCGTTGAGCAATCGTCCACGGTTGACGAGTGCCATAATTCCTTCCCCGACGGCTGAGCCGTTGATGTAGAGCTTGCGCAACAGCTCCCCAACCTTCTTGGGAAATTCCTCCAGCTTTCCGACGCAGCTGTAGACGTGCAATTCGCGCAGGTTCTGCGGCTTGATCCCGAACGCCGATACGAATGCGAATCTGGCGTCACGCGGGACGTTCTTCACGTCATTGCCGTTGTTGTCTGCTTTCTGTTCCACGGTCGGTGATTCTCATCGGGGTGTAAATTTAATATCGGCGTGCCCCTCCTTTCCTTGACGGCCCGCCATGCGAACGACAATCGAAGCCGCAGTCAGCGTGACGCACGCCACTTTCGGGCTGTCGATCGGACGCGTCTCATCGCATAAGTCACGAACAATTTGGTTGCACATCACGTTCGTGCGGCGATGCGACCGCGCATTTGGACCAATCAAGCGACGCGACCGCGCGCAGGCCCCTCAAGGAGGGTGACCGAATTGGCAGAGGAAGTGCGGCGACGAATTCGACTTCAGGCGGGATCATTCCCGAACGCCCATGCCGTGCCCTCGCAGTATGCGAACGGGACATCACAGCAACGACTCGCAAGGGAATCGTCCGTGTAATGCGGATTCGCTGCGAGTACCTCGATTCGCGAGAACGCCGGATCAGCGGATCATGCCGCGGTGGCGTTCCGTCGCGATCTCGCGTTCAGCCGCCTTCGACTGATCGTGTGCAAGCGAAGTGGTCACCGCGATGAATGCATCGATTTGAGGGTTGATCTCCTCGATGCGGCGTAGATGCGCGTGCGCCAACTCTATTGGCAATAGCTTTGGCGATAGCTTGTGCAATCGCGGCAGTTTGGCGACCTGGGTGATCGTATGGGAGCAAAGCGCTGACTGCGATGCCGAAATGGCGCATCAAGCGAACCGCTATTTTCCTCTTGTCGCGACCGGTCCTACTGCGCCGCCACGTGCCAAATGTGCGAGGTACTCGACTCGCATCGAATCGCGCATCGCGCGCGCCTTCTTGAGCGCGAGGCGCATGCGGAGCTGTGTGATGGTGTTCTCGGTGCCGACATAGATGCTGCGCGGGGCGCCACCTTGCCGGGGAGGATTGACCCGCAGATACACCTCCGCAATCTGCCTGTCCTTGCGGCGCCGATAAGCCAACTGAACGCCTGCAATGCCGGTTCGATGTTTCTTGTCTTTGTGTTCCGTCTCGCGTAACCGAGGACGGGGCCCGGTATAGATCGTGCGCAGGTATCGCTCGGAGCGCGCAAGGGATCCCGTCGGGTCACGCTTGCCATTGGACGCATCGCTGAAGAACTTCGTCCCGTCCCATCGCACCTGCCAGCCGTGCGTGCCGGCCTTGTCCTCTTCGTGTATATCGATCCTTTGAATATGCCGCGGAACCATGAAGGTTCCAAATCCCCGGACCCGCACTTTCCGTCTGGGCAGATTCTTAAGGGTTGCCATCGAATGTTCCTTCGTTTGAGCTTGTTGGGTAGTCGATCGCGCACACCAGTACCATCAAACCGTTCTCACCTTGGTCGGACACACGGCGCGATGCGTTGCCGGTCCCTCTCAGGCCGCGGCTATTCATCTAACCAGTATGCCGTCGCGCCGTGATGTTGTCACGCATCGGACTGTTGAACATCCGGAACGTCCGGTACGCCCGGAGTGTCCGAACATCGGGTCGGTGCCGAATCGATTGCGAAGCGCCCCGCCGCGGGCGGCGACGGACAGGCCCTGCCGGAGTATGCGCGCCGGTGCGTGTTTCCGTTCCCGATCACCACGCCTTATACTTTGGCCGTAAGTGACACCCCTCGCAAAGGATAATCCGATGTCCGACGTTCGCGATCCGATTACGTTCGAGCTCTTCAAGAACGCGATCTTCTCGATTGCCGATGAGATGGCGCTGACCGTCTATCGAACCACCTATTCCGGTGTGTTGAAAGACAACATGGATTACTCGACGGGATTCGCCGACGCGAACGGCAAGCTGGTCGCGCAGGGGCTCACTTTGCCGGGACACCTTGGATCGGTCCCAACCGCGATGGAATCCATCATGCGCCACTACGCCGATGACATGGCGCAAGGCGACGTATTCATCATGAACGATCCGTTCGATGGCGGTATGCATCTGCCCGATATTTTCATATTCAAGCCTCTTTACCACGACGGAGAGCGGTTGGCGTTCGCATGCACCGTTTGCCATCACAGCGACGTCGGCGGTCGGGTTGCGGGCTCGAACGCCTCCGACTCCACTGAGATCTACGCAGAAGGCCTTCGCATTGCGCCGCTTAAATTGTATGAGGCGGGCAAGCTGAACAAGACGATCATGACGTTCATCGAGAAGAACGTGCGTTTGCCGATACAGGTCGCCGGTGATTTGCGCGCGCAATTGGCCGCGTGCCATATCGCCGAAACGCAGTTCGCCAACCTCGTGGCGAAGTACGGCGTCGCGGCGACGAAATCGTATATGCAGGAGACCATCGACTATGCCGAGCGCCTCACGCGCGCAGCGATCGCAAAGCTCCCGGATGGCGAGTGGACATTCGAGGACTGGATCGACGATGACGGCATCGACTATGGCAAGCCGATTCGATTGTTCGTCACGCTTCGCAAGCGCGGTACGCAGGTTGTTGTCGATTGGACTGGGACCCATCCGCAGGTCAAGGGCGCCATCAACAATACGCTTTCCTTCACCAAAGCCGCCTCGTACACGGGCGTGCGATCGGTGCTGCCTCAAGGCATCCCCAATAACGAAGGTGTGTTTCGGGCAATCGACGTGATCTGTCCACCCGGCACCGTCGGGAACGGCGTATTGCCGGCCGCATGCGCCGCACGCGGACTGACCGGATTCCGAATGGTCGATTGCATGTTCGGCGTGCTCGCGATGATGCTTCCCGACAAAGTGAAGGCGGCGGGTGACGGTGGCAATACCGGGGTCTCGATCGGCGGCTACTACGCGAATCGCAAACCCTTTGTCTATGTCGATTTCACCTGCGGCGCCTGGGGCGCACGTCCATGGGCCGATGGGCTCGACGGCAATTCCCACATGTTCGCGAATATGGCGTCGCACTCGATTGAAGTCACCGAAGCGGAGCACCCGATCTCACTCCTCGCGTACGAGTTCGTTCCGGACAAAGCCGGTGCCGGTCAGTATCGAGGCGGGGTACCGTTCAAACGCGATTACCGATTCAATGAAGTCGAAGGCGTGCTGCAGGTCCGCTCCGATCGACGCGACCATCGCCCGTTCGGCTTGTACGGCGGGAATCCCGGCAGACCCTCGGAGAACTATCTCAATCCCGATGACGAGAACCGCGTGCTGCCAAGCAAATTCACGATGAACGTCAAGCGCGGCGATATCCTGCGCCATGTGCTGGCGGGCGCCGGTGGTTGGGGCGATCCGCTCCTGCGCGAGCCGGCCAGCGTGTTGAAGGATGTGCGCAACGAATTGCTTTCAGTCGCCAAAGCGAAAAACGATTACGGCGTGGTTGTCGACACCGGACGATGGTCGGTTGACGAGGTGGCCACACGATCGGCGCGCGCCGCGATCCGCGCGGCACGCGACTGGCAGGAAGTCCCGAAAGTGCAACGGGACGATCCCATCCGGCATTCGCGCTGAAGGGACCTCAACATGATCACCTATCGCGTTGGCGTCGATATTGGTGGAACGTTCACCGACATCGTTTTGCTCGGATCCGATGGCAGCGTTCACACCAAGAAAATTTCATCGAGTGTCGATAACTATGCGCGGGCGATTGTCGAGGGGCTGACCGAGGTTTTTCGCGAACAATCGCTAGGTGGCAAGGCGATTGAAGAGATTCGCCATGGGACCACCGTCGCCTCGAACGCGATTCTCGAACACAAAGGGGCGCGCGTCGGTCTGATCACCACCAAAGGCTTTCGCGACGTACTCGAGATCCGCACCTTGCGTATGCCGCGTCTCTACGATATCGGCTGGACCAAACCGGTCGCACTCGTCGAGCGCTATCTTCGTCGCGTTGTGGACGAGCGCATCGATTTTCGCGGCAAGGTCGAGCGCGCGCTCGATGCAGCAGACGCCGAACAACAGGTCGATGCGCTGCTGTCGGAGAAGGTGGAAGCGATCGCGATCTGCCTGCTCAACTCGTTCACCAACCCGTCGCATGAGCTGGTGATCAAGGAGATCGTTCGGCGCAAGGCCCCCGATCTGCTGCTGAGTGTCTCGTGCGAAGTGCTTCCGGAGATCAAGGAATACGAGCGCACCTCGACCACAGTCGTGAACGCCTACGTGATGCCGACAGCGTCACGTTATCTGCGAGCCCTTCGACGTGGGTTGGACGAAGCGGGGATTCCGGCGCGGCTCCTGCTTATGCAATCGAACGGCGGCCTCACCACCGATATTGCCGCGGCTGAGCGTCCGATGAACATCATCGAGTCCGGGCCGGCCGGCGGCGTGGTCGGCGCGCAGGCCCTTGCGCGCGCAAAGGGCCTGCCGAAGATCATCACCTTCGACATGGGCGGCACCACCGCGAAGGCATCGATGGTCGAAGACGGCGTCGTGACCCGCGCAAGCGAGTATTCGGTTGGGGCCGGCATCATGATCGGCTCGCGTCTCCTGACGGGTGCGGGCTATACGTTGAAGGTGCCTGCCATCGATCTTGCGGAAGTGGGCGCAGGCGGTGGATCCCTGGTTTGGATCGACGCGGGCGGCTCCTTGCAAATCGGCCCGGAGAGTGCCGGGGCGCACCCCGGTCCGGTCTGCTACAACGCCGGCGGAACAGTCCCGACCATCACGGATGCCAATGTCGTGCTGGGCTACATCAATCCGCATCACCTCGTCGGCGGCGCATTGAAGCTCCACGCAGCCAAGGCACGCGATGCTTTTCAGGAAACGATCGCCCGGCCGCTTGGCATGTCGAGCGAACAGGCCGCCTATGGAGCGCATCAGATCGCGGCATCGAACATGATCCGCGCAATCAAGTCGGTGTCCACCGAACGCGGGCGCGATCCGCGGGAGTTCGCGCTGTTTGCGTTCGGCGGCAATGGGCCGCTTTTCGCGTGTGGGATGGCTAGTTCGCTTGGTATGTCGAGTGTGGTCGTGCCGCCGTCCGCAGGCCTGTTCTCGTCCTTCGGGCTGCTCTACGCCGATGTCGAGCACCATTACGCGCGAACATTCAGACGCCTGCTTCGCAATGCAGACCTGCGCGAGATCGACCTCGCCTGGAATGGGTTGGCGGATCAGGCAGCAAGCCAACTCGCGACCGAGGGGTTCAACGGCGAGAGCGTACGCATTCACCGCACCGCGTCGCTTCACTATGCCGGACAGAGCTTTGAATTGAGTGTCTCGGTACCGGCGGGACGTATCGACGATACGATGGTTGCGTATCTGGAAGAGGCGTTCGGCAAGGAACATGAGAAGACATACGGGCATCGCGCCGGCCCGGACGAACCTGTCGAGCTGGTGGCCATTCAGGTTGTCGGTCAGGGGCTGCGGCCGGGTGCCAGCGTTCCCGAGAAGGTAACGTCAACGCGGGAGGAACCGGTTCCACCAGCGCCAAGGCGGGCTTATTTCGGTGCCCGGCACGGTTGGATCGAAACTCCGATACTGCGCCGCTCGGATCTCGCAACAGGCCGCTCTGGTCCGGTGATTGTCGAGGAATACGATGCGACCTGCGTGATTCCTCCGGAGGCCCGCGCCAGGCTCGACACTGGCGGCAATATAGTGATCGCGCTCTGAGTCTGGGGCGGGCGGTCTCGGTCGAGCCGCCGCTATTCGATCGCTCAGCGCCTCCCGCGTGGACGCCCGCCGGTTCGCGACTGTGCCTCGTTCACGCGCAAGGGTTTCCCGTGCAGATCCTTGCCGTTCAATGCGTTGATCGCCGCGATCGAGTGGTACTTGCCCGGCATCTCGACGAAACCGAAACCCTTGGACGTGCCGGTGAACATTTCCCGCTTGATCTCGGTGGATTTCACCTGTCCGAACGCCTTGAACAGCTCGAGCAACTCGGCTTCGGTGACTTCAGGGGCGAGGTTGCCGACGAAGATTTCCATGAGTAACTCCCTTTGCTTTGGTAGCGCGAATTATGTTCGTTGGGCCGCGATGCGTACGGGTATCGGCGCCACGACTCGTCTTGCGTGATTGATTCGGGCGATTGGCCGGAATCTGCGGCCGGCGGTCGGTGCTCGCCTCGTGAGTCACCTCGAACCCGGGAATAATCTCGCTATCGATGCGCCGCGACATCAACCTTTCGATCCCGGAAAGCAATCGGCGCTCTTCGGGCGCGACGAACGATATCGCCTCACCTGACAGGCCCGCGCGTCCCGTCCGCCCGATCCGGTGAACGTAATCCTCGGGTGCATTCGGCAGATCAAAATTGACCACATGGGGCAAGGCTTCGATATCCAGTCCGCGCGCCGCGATATCGGTTGCAACAAGGACACGAACGTCCCCACGCTTGAATTCATCGAGCGCCCTGGTGCGTTGCGACTGGCTCTTGTTGGCGTGAATGGCAGTAGCGTCGATGCCTTGCTTCTCGAGTTGTTCCGCGAGGCGGTTTGCACCGTGCTTGGTTTTGGTGAAGACAAGGACCTGCCGCCAATCGCCTGCGGTCACAAGGTGCGCGAGCAACTCGCGTTTGCGACCGACCGCAACCGGATGAACGCGCTGCTTGATCAAATCGGACGTATCACGGCGTCGCTCGATCTCGATTACCGAAGGGTTGGCGAGAAGCGAGCCGGCGAGCGTACGGATCTCCGACGTGAATGTGGCCGAGAAAAGCAGCGATTGCCGTTCTTTGGGCAACAGGCTGAGGATTCGGCGCATGTCGTGGATGAACCCCATGTCGAGCATGCGATCGGCTTCATCCAGCACCACGATCTCGACCTTGCTCAAGTCGACCGTCCGCTGTTGGACATGGTCGAGCAGTCGTCCAGGTGTCGCAACAAGGATTTCCACACCGCGTCGCAGCGCCTGGATTTGTCCGCCGATGCTCACGCCGCCGAACACAGCGGTGGATTGCAAACGCGAGTGCTTGCCGTAGGCTCGGAACGCGGATTCGACTTGGGCTGCGAGCTCGCGCGTAGGCGTCAGGACGAGCGCTCGGATGCGCTTCGGTGTGCGCGGGATCGGATTTGCAGCGAGGCGGTGCAGGATCGGTAGCGCGAATCCTGCGGTCTTGCCCGTACCGGTCTGTGCGGCCGCGAGCAGATCACGGCCTTCGAGAACGATCGGAATAGTTTTGGCTTGAACGGGAGTGGGTTGCGCGTAACCTTGTTCGGAAACGGCGCGCATAAGCTCGGTCGACAGACCGAGGTCTGCAAATGCAATAGTCAAAAAGATCTCCTGAAATCAGCCTGCGATGGCACAAGGTGCCATCAGAACCGGTTCAGGCAGACGAAACTGCTGAGTGGATTATTCGGGGGAGTTCGAGAATGATGCGAGAACAACCGCGATGGGACTTGGTGCGCTAACCGGATGCCGCGACTGATAGTCCAGGGGCGGCACTATACACGGAATCGTACTCGTAGTCTCATGACTCGACCGACCTTGGCGAATCAATCTGGTAGATGCAAGGACTCGATCAAGCGTCTGGGCCATTCGCCCGGGGATCTGATCCGACTCAGGATGCGGTGGCGATTCTGATTGGTCGCGATCGTTAATTCTTCGGCGCCGATCGATCCTGGGAATCTCAGCGGATCGGTCTCCTGACCGATGGTACCGGTGGGTGAGCTCTCGACCAACCGAATCTCACCCGCCTCCTGGAGATACCGATGACCACGCAAACTACCCCGATCAGCATCGACCCAGAAACCGAGAAGATCGTCCGGGAAATTGGTATTCCGCCGTGCCCCAAGATCGTTCTCGAGTTCATGCAGGAGATGAGGAAGGACGATGCGGACATGCGCCGGCTCTCGGATCTGATCGGGTCTGATCCCGGCTTGGCCGGTGCGGTCCTGAAGACCGCCAATTCTTCGATGTTCGGATTGAAATCGAAAGTGGGTACTGTGCAGAACGCCTTCTCAGTGTTAGGCATGCGAGCGACCGCCATGCTCGTCTCGAGCTTGCTGCTCAAGCGCTCTTTTCCGGTCAGTTCATCCAAATTGATTGAAGCGTTCTGGCGCAACTCGGCCGGGGCGGCAACATACAGCGCTGCACTCGCGCCGACATTCATCCAGATCGATCGACACGTCGCCAATACGTTTGGACTGTTTCGCGATTGCGGGCAGGCCGTCATGCTCGTCAATTACTCCGACTACTCAGGTCTCTTCACCGGAGAGAGCGTGCGACCGGAAGCCACGATCGCCGATGAAGAGGACGTTCGCTATCCCGTCAACCACGCGAAGATCGGCGCGGTCCTGGCGCAAAGCTGGCATTTGTCGGACGTGATCTGCCAAGCAATTCTCTATCACCATGACGTGGCGAGTATTGCATCGGGTCTCTTGAAGCCGCCCCAAGCCTCCGCACGCCTCATTGCCATCGGCATCCTTGCCGATCAGATTCAGTCGCTTCACAGTACCGGGGAGCCCCACCGCGAGTGGGAAGCCGGGAAAGCCCTGGTCAGCGCGGAGCTTGGACTCAATGAGGCCGGCCTCGAAAATGTAGCAACGATGGTCAATCCGTCGGAAGCCGCGATAGCCGCCTGAGCTCAAAGCTGCGGCTTGAATCCGGTCGCTTTGATTACGCGTGCCCATTTATCGACCTCTTTCGCCACGTAGGCGGCGAAATCGGTCGCGTTGGTTGCATGAGGGTCGAATCCCGTCGCGGTGAGGCGCTCCTTGACGTCGGATAGTCGGAGCGCCTCGCCGCGCCGGCGCGGTTTTCGACGATCATCGGATGCCCGAATCGGTCACTCAATTTTTGGCCGACCACGCGTGCTATCGTGTCGGCGATACCACCGGGCGCGAACGCCACGACTAGACGAATCGATTTGTTTGGATACTGCGATTCCTGGCACCAGGACGCTTGAGCGACGGCAGCCAAGCACAGCGCGATCAACTTGGACGCAAGTTGAGCCCGCTTGGGACCGCCATGACGGTTAGTCGCACACCACATCATCGATCCTCCCAAGCCCCCGCCATGGGGTCGCCGCGAATACCCAACGCTCAAGCGGTGACCGTTCGCTGTTCCTTCAGTGTCACGAATTCCTCCGCCGCGGAGGGATGGATCGCACAAGTCGCATCGAACTGCGCCTTGGTGAGTCCCGCCTTGACGGCGATTGCCACGCCTTGAATGATCTCCGGCGCATCTGCTCCGACCATATGCGCGCCGAGAACACGCCCGGTTTTCGGTTCGACGATGAGCTTCATCAGCGTTCGTTCGTCACGGCCCGACAAGGTGTGTTTGAGCGCCTTGAAATCCGTCTTGTAGATGTCCACGCTGCCATGCCGCTTTAGCGCGGCTTCTTCGGTGAGCCCAACCGTCCCAACCGGGGGTTGGCTGAATACCGCAGTCGGGATCGTTTCGTGATCGATCGGCGTTGGCGTGTTTCCGAACACCGTCAACGCGAAGGCCTGGCCCTCGCGAATCGCGACCGGCGTCAATGCGTATCGGTGGGTGACATCACCAACCGCGAAGATGTTGTCGATATTCGTGCGGGAGAACTCGTCCACGCGAATCCCGCCTTCGTCGTCGAGCACGACGCCGAGCTCGCGCAGACCGAGATTCGCGGTATTCGGTGCGCGCCCCGTGGCAAACATCACTGCATCACATTCGAGCCGCTTCGTGTCGTTCGCGTTGCGCAATGTCGCAATCAGCGATCCGTTCGCGCTTTTCTCAACCGTCGAGACGACGGTCGGCATTTCGAGATGCATCCCCTTCTTGCGCAGCTCGGCTTGCAGCGTCGTTCGCACATCATGGTCGAAGCCGCGCAAGACCTGCTCACCGCGATACGACAAGGTCACCTCCGCACCCAACCCGCGAAAGATGCCCGCGAATTCGACAGCGATGTATCCACCACCCGCGATCAATACGCGCCGCGGCAGCTCGGGAAGGTCGAACGCCTCGTTGGAGCTGATGCAGTGCTCGATGCCGGGCAGCCGGGGCATCACAGGCCACCCGCCCGTTGCGACCAGTATCGTCTTGGCGGTGATGCGCTCGGCACCGACAGTGAGCGTATGCGCGTCTATGCATCGCGCGCGCGCCTTGTAAAGCTTGACCTTCGAGCCATCGAGCAGCCGCCCGTAAATGCCTTCGAGGCGCGCGATCTCCTTGTTCTTGTTGGCGATGAGCCGAGGCCATGAGAAGGTGGGCGCACCAACGGTCCAACCATACTCGCGCGCGTCTTCGAAATCCTTATGGAAATGGGACGCGTAGACGAGCAATTTCTTCGGAATACAGCCGCGGATCACACAGGTCCCGCCGACGCGATAGTCCTCGGCGATGCCGACGCGGGCGCCGAACCCGGCCGCCACGCGCGCGGCACGTACGCCGCCTGATCCCGCTCCAATCACAAATAGATCGAAGTCGAAGCTCGTCATGTCGTGGTCTGTCCTTTCACCAATCGGAGATGGTCCTGCACGATCGCGTCGCAGTGCCGGGGAGGCATCGGATCGTCTGCTGCATTTTTCGTACGTCGTCCAGCGCAGAAAAACGAAACGCCCCAGCGTCGGGGCGTCTCATCATTCCACCATCCTTACCGGCTCAATTCTGATCTAGAAAGCTCTTGAGCCGCTCGGAACGCGAAGGGTGGCGCAACTTGCGCAGTGCCTTCGCCTCGATCTGACGAATGCGTTCGCGGGTGACATCAAACTGCTTGCCCACCTCTTCCAGCGTGTGATCGGTATTCATCTCGATGCCGAAGCGCATTCTGAGCACCTTCGCTTCACGTGGCGTCAACGAATCGAGCACATCCTTCGTCACGTCGCGCAGCGATGAGTACATCGCCGCATCGTTCGGCGCGACGGTGGAGGTGTCCTCGATAAAATCACCAAGATGTGAATCGTCATCATCGCCGATCGGTGTCTCCATCGAGATCGGTTCCTTCGAGATCTTCAAGATCTTGCGGATCTTGTCCTCGGGCATCTCCATCTTGACGGCAAGGGTCGCCGGATCGGGCTCCTGGCCGGTTTCCTGGAGGATCTGCCGCGAAATGCGATTCATCTTGTTGATGGTCTCGATCATGTGCACCGGAATACGGATGGTGCGTGCCTGATCCGCGATCGATCGTGTAATCGCCTGGCGAATCCACCAGGTCGCATACGTCGAGAATTTGTAGCCACGCCGGTACTCGAACTTATCGACCGCCTTCATCAATCCGATGTTGCCCTCCTGGATGAGATCCAGGAACTGCAGTCCACGATTGGTGTATTTCTTTGCGATCGAGATAACCAGCCGCAGATTCGCCTCCGTCATCTCGCGCTTGGCGCGCCGGGCCTTCGCCTCGCCGGTGGACATCTGTTTGTTGATGTCCTTCAATTCGCGCAGCGGAATGGAGATGTGGCGCTGGATGTCCATTAGCTTTTGCTGCTGCTCGAGGATATTGGGCTCCAGCCGAATGAGCGCCGTACTATAGGGAGCCTCTGAGGCGATCTCGTTGCGGACCCAGCGCTGATTGGTCTCGTTGCCCGGAAACACCTTGATGAAATGGGGCCGCGGCATGCGGGCTTTCTCGACGCAGAAATCGAGGATCGAGCGCTCGTGCCGACGTACCTGATCGACCATGCCACGGACGGTATCGCACAGCCGCTCGATGATCCGCGCGGTGAAGCGAATTTCCATCAATTCCTGGCCGATCTGATCGCGGACCTTGACGTACTCCTTGCTCTTGTGACCGTATGTAGTCAGCGCGGATTTGAGCTTTGCGGACAGGCGGACGATGCGCTCGAAATGCGGCGCGGAATCCTGCTTGAGCTGCAGCATGCTCGCGGCGAGCGCAGCGCCGCCATCATCGACATCTTCTTCCTCTTCTGCGTCATCGGCGTCCGCGTCGGCCTCTTCCTCGGCCAGCGCAGCAGCCGCTTCGTCCTTGGCATTCGGATCGTGCAGGCCGTCGACCAGCTCATCGATCCGCATGTCACCCCGATCGACCTTGGCCCAGAGCTCGATGATCTCGGTGATCGTGGTGGGACATGCCGAGATGGCCTGGATCATGTGCTTCAGGCCTTCTTCGATCCGTTTCGCGATTTCGATCTCGCCTTCACGCGTCAGCAGCTCGACCGAGCCCATTTCGCGCATGTACATGCGCACCGGATCCGTGGTGCGGCCGAATTCCGGATCGACGGTCGACAGCGCGGCTTCGGCTTCCTCCTCGACGTCCTCGTCGGATACCGGGGCGGGGGCGTTCTCATTGATGATCAGCTGCTCGGCATCGGGCGCGACGTCGTAGACCTGGATTCCCATGTCGTTGAACGTGGTGATGATCGACTCGATCTGCTCGGCGTCGACCATGTCATCGGGCAAATGATCGTTGATCTCGGCGTAGGTCAGAAACCCGCGCTCCTTGCCCAGCTTGATCAGGTTCTTGAGGCGGGTCCGGCGGGCCTCGGTATCTTCGGGTTTCAATTCCGCTGCAGTGAGACGATCCTCGCCTTTGCTCTTGCGCTTCTTTTCCTTTTCCCGCGCCAATTCCTCGGCGATCGCCCGCACGCGATCCTTCATGACAACCACCGCCGGTTTGGCCGACTTGTCGGTTGCCTTGACAGGGGCAAGGGCCTTTTCGCCACGGCCCTGCGGCGCGCCTTTGACCTGGGAAACGGATTTCTCAACCTTCACTTCATGGGCTGAAGTCTTGGTCTTTTCTTTCTTGTTGATTTTTTGCTGGGTCGGCGCTTTGACCTTCACGCCAGCAAGCTTCGGATGTTCCTTGGGCTTTTTCGCGACGCGCGACAGCTCGGGTTTCTTCGGCGCCTTCGCCTTCGTTAGCGGGCGAGACTTCGCGGCGGGCTTGGATTGGGCACGCTTCACCGGCTTGGGCGCGGGTTTGGTCTTCTTCGCCTGCGTGTGTGCCGGCCTCTTGGCGGCGGCGGATTTCGCTTTCAATTTCGCCTTGGGTTTGACCATCGTCGTTCCTGAAGTGAGACGTACCGCGGTTAAACGGGAAACGCTGAAAATAACCCCAAATTATATCATGCCATCACTCCCTCTCAAGGCGCGCTGAAGCTCGTCTTTCCGCTGCAGCAGATCAAGCACTTGTTCCCCTTGCGAAGATCGTTCGGCGGCGGTCGATGTCTGCGCCGGCGCCGTAAGGGCCACCAGGCGGGCCTGGATCCGCTCGAGCTGGACTTTCATTTGCGCGTGTTTGAGATGGGCCTCGATCTCGTCTTCCGGAAGGTTCAAGGTCAGCAGGTCCGCGCATACCGCGTCCAGGATGGGCGCATGTTCCGTGTCCCGAAATCGCTCGATCAGACCTTGTGTCGATACCGGATCCTCACGCAATGATGCAAGCACTGCCGCCAAGGCATGCCCCTCCGGGTAGTCGCTCGATTCATATTCGAACACTTCCCTCGCCGCAAGTTCAGGACGCGCCATGACACATTGCAATATGGTGCGTTCCAACCGCCGTAAAGGAATCAGCGTGGCACGTGGGCGCTCGTTCGGGTTGGAGTCGTTCCCTGATCGCCAACGCGGACCATCAGACCGCAAGGTCGGACCGTTCCGTGCGGCGGCGGTCTGCATTCCCAATAATCGGCCGAGGTCCTGCTCCGAGATCTCGGCGATACGAGAAACTTCCCGGACGAGTTGCAGTTGAAGCACAGGCGCGACCATCTTTTGCAGTAGCGGCTTGACTTCATTTACGAATCGCGAGCGCCCCTCCGCGGTGGAATTCGGGCTCCGACGGGCCAATTCGCTCGTCAGAAACTCCGACAGAGGCGCGGCCGCGGCGGTCATGGCGCGGAAGGCATCGGCGCCCTCGGCGCGCACAAAACTGTCTGGATCGTGCTCGGCTGAGAGCATCAGGAAGCGCATGGTCTTTCCATCCGGGATACAGCCGAGGCTCACGTCGAGCGCATGCCACGCGGCCTTGCGGCCGGCCGCGTCGCCGTCGAAGCAAAACACTATTTCATCCGCTTGTCGGAGCAACTTGAGCAGATGATTCGGGGTGGTTGCGGTCCCAAGGGTGGCCACGACATTGCCGATGCCATGCTGCGCGAGGGCAACCACGTCCATGTACCCTTCGACCACAACGACCCGGCCCTCCTTGCGGATCGCATCCCGGGCTTCGCGCAGTCCGTACAGTTCTCGCCGCTTTTCGAATAGTGGGGTTTCCGGAGAGTTGAGGTACTTCGGCTCGCCCGCTCCAATGACCCGGCCACCGAATCCGACGACCTGGCCGCGCTGATTGATGATCGGAAACATGATGCGATCGCGAAATCGATCGTACCGCCGCCCGCCTTCCCCCTCGATGACCAAGCCACACTCGACGAGACCCTTAGCTTCGTACTCGGGGAAGGCCGTGCGCAGCGCCTGCGATCCCCCAGGCGCGTAGCCGATCCCGAAGCGGGCCGCGATCGGTCCGCTCAGCCCACGGCCTTTCAAATAATCGATGGCGGTGCTGTTCACCTTGAGTTGGTCTCGATAGAACTGTGTCGCTTTGGCCATCAATTCGAAGAGGTCAGCGGCCACCGGCGCGTCGGTCTTCGGTGAATCGGGCCTCGGCTCGAAGGCGGGCATCTTCATTCCGACACCCTCGGCGAGCTCTCTCACCGCCTCAACATAACCGAGTCCCGCATATTCCATCAGAAAGCCGATGACATTGCCGTGCACGCCGCAGCCGAAGCAGTGATAGAACTGCTTGGTCGGACTGACCGAGAATGACGGACTCTTCTCCGTGTGGAATGGGCAACGTGCCGAGTAGTTAGCGCCCGCTTTTTTCAGCGGCACGCGCGCATCGATCACATCGACGATGTCGACGCGCGCGAGGAGTTCCTGCTTGAACGACTCCGTGATCAATCGGATCCATCCACACGTTTGATCTTGGGATTGAGACACCCTACGGGCCGCCGCGGTCGGCTGCGATGCGCGGTGACAACGACGAGTCTAGCAAGCCGGTGGCCGCACAAGGAACTCGGTTTGGAGTTCCTTGTGGGGAACATGATTCAGCCCGCGAGCTTCGCCCTGACGAGCCCGGATACCTTCGCCAGATCAGCCTTGCCGGCGAGCCGGGGCTTGAGCAATGTCATGACCTTGCCGATGTCTTTCGCGCCCTGAGCGCCGGTTTCAGCGATTGCGTCGGCGATAGACTGCGCAACCTCAGCGTCGGAAAGTTGCTGGGGCATATATGTAGTCAGAACCTCGATCTCGAATGCCTCGACATCTGCAAGATCCTGGCGCCCTGCCGCCTGGTATTGAGCGATCGAATCGCGGCGCTGCTTGAGCATTTTATCGATGATCCCGAGGACATCGGCGTCGGTGAGCTCGACGCGCTCATCCACCTCTTTTTGTTTGAGCGCTGCAAGAAGGAGACGGATGGCGGATAGCCGCGGCGCATCCTTCGCCTTCATGGCGGACTTCATGTCGTCGGTCATGCGGGCTTTAAGGGACATCGCAGCAATCTCCATTGAGGCAGTTTGACAGTCGGATCTTCGTCTGCGGCTTGTCCGCGGCCTCGCCGCCGTTATGGCACGAACGAATCAAGTCGGTCCGGAAAGGCGTAAACGAAAAAGCGCAGCGGACGACATCATCGACCACTGCGTTTTGGACTGCTTGGTCCTGCTGTGCACACCCGCCGGGCCAGGGCGGCGGGATCGCTTTACACCCCTGCTACTAATACATCCGCGGCGGCAGTTGCTGGCTGCGAATGCGTTTGTAGTGGCGCTTGACCGCGGCAGCGAGCTTGCGCTTGCGTTCGGTCGTGGGCTTTTCATAGTACTCGCGCGCGCGCAATTCAGTGAGCAAGCCGGTCTTCTCTACGGTGCGTTTGAATCGACGCAGGGCCGCTTCGAACGGCTCGTTTTCCTTGACGCGTACAGTCGGCATGGAGCCTCGAGGGAGTGATGAGGAAAGCCGGTGAGTATAACTAGTATGCTGGATACTGGGCAACCGTTGCCTTTCAATAATACGATCCACGCCTTGCCCGCCGCCATCCTCGAGATCACCATGCTCCATTCGCCTTCTCGAAACGAGGCTTCGCCGCCGCTCACTGTCCTTGGCATCGAGACCTCGTGCGACGAGACGGGCATTGCAATCTTCGACACGCACCGCGGGATCATGGCGCAGGCGATCCACTCGCAAGTCGAGATGCACGCTGTCTATGGCGGAGTGGTACCGGAAATGGCGTCGCGTGACCACATTCGGCGGATCGTTCCGCTAGTGCGCCACGTTCTGTCGGAAGCAAACACTGACTTACAAAGCCTGTCCGCCGTCGCGTACACCGCCGGACCGGGCCTTGCCGGCGCCTTGCTCGTTGGCGCAAGCGTCGCGGCCTCGCTCGCCATGGGGCTTGGCATTCCCGCTATCCCGATCCACCATCTCGAGGGACATTTGCTGTCCCCGCTACTCTCTTCGCGGCCGCCAACCTTCCCGTTCGTCGCGCTGCTGGTCTCGGGCGGGCACACGCAGTTGATGCGCGTAACGGAAGTTGGCACCTATGAGTTGCTGGGAGAAACGCTGGACGACGCCGCCGGCGAGGCCTTCGACAAGACTGCTCAAATGCTCGGACTCGGTTATCCGGGGGGGCCCGCGCTCTCGGCCCTCGCTCGCAATGGAACCCCGGGACGGTATCAGCTGCCACGACCAATGCTGAAAAGCGGCGACCTCGACTTCAGCTTTGCAGGACTCAAAACAGCCGTGCTCACCCGCATCAAAGGCCAAAGCCTCGGATCCGACCAAAAGGCCGATATGGCCGCAGAATTTCAGCAGGCGGTCGTGGATATCCTCGTCGCAAAGTCGCGCGCGGCGCTCTTGCAGACCGGTATCCGGGATCTGGTGGTTGCCGGCGGCGTCGGCGCGAATCGACAACTTCGAGAAGCGCTGGATCGCGCAGGCGCCCATCATCGCTTCCAGGCACATTACCCCGAGATTGAACTTTGCACCGACAACGGCGCGATGATTGCCTACGCCGGAGCGCGGCGACTTGCATTGGGTTGGACCGCTGCGAATTCCGCGGTCTTCGAGGTTCGACCGCGCTGGGATCTCGGATCCGTTACCGCGTAAAGGAGCGACCTGCGTCCCGCCAGAACTCCGGCGTGATGCGCGAGCCCACTCTTTCAGGCCGACTTTCCGCCTGCGCTCGGCTCACCCCGATTCGATTCGCCGTCCTCGGACTTTTTCTCGCCGATCCGGATTTCCTCGCCTGCCAACAGCTTTCGGATGTTCGCCCGATGGCGCCAGATAAGCAGCAGTGATATGGCGCTCACCGCGACCAGCATTGCGCTCGACTTGATCAGGAAAAACGTGAAGAACGGTGCAAAGATCGCGGCGATCAGCGCTGCAAGTGATGAATAGCGGAAGAACACTGCAATCACCAGCCAGGTGGCCAAGGTCAGCAGGCCGAGCCACTGATGAATGGCAAAAAGAATCCCTGCGGCCGTCGCCACACCTTTCCCCCCCTTGAACCGGAAAAATATAGGGAACAGGTGGCCTAGGAAAACGGCAAGGGCAGAGAGCGCGATGGTTTCCTCGGGGAGATTGAAATGTGGGGCAAGCAAGGCCGTCCCGATCACCGCGACGAATCCTTTGAGGGCATCGCCAAACAGCGTCAGGAGTGCCGCGGCTCGATTTCCAGTCCGTAAGACGTTGGTTGCGCCCGGGTTTCCGGATCCATACGAGTGCGGATCGGGTAGCCGGAACGCTTTGCTGACGATCACCGCGAACGAAAGCGACCCGACCAAATAAGCGACAATGACAAGGACGGCGTTACCCATCAACATCCTCCAAGGGGGGCCTTGATTGTACGTCTCGTCGGCTCTAATCGACCATTCGTCGGAATTAGCACTGCGCTCCGTTGTGTCAACTGCGGAATTCCTCCACACATTTGTCGCCCCTACGTCAATCATGGACATTGTCTTCATCCGCGGTTTGCGCGTCGATGCGCAAATCGGGATCTACCGACGTGAACGTACGACGACACAGCCGGTTGAGATCGATCTCGAAATGGCGTTGCCGACCAATCGGGTCTTCACTTCGGGAAGGGTGAGCGACACGATCGATTATGCGGTAGTCGCGGACCGAATTGCTGACGTGCTCGCGCAAACGCGCTTCGGACTCGTCGAGGAAATGGCAGAAGCGATTGCGAACCTCCTCCTCAAGGACTTCGCATCCCCGCATGTCCGGATCACGATCGCGAAACTCGGCATCCTCCGCAACGCCTCGCGGGTCGGGATATCGATCGAGCGATCGGCGGTGACGGCGCCCGCGACGCCCGCTCGACAGTGGCAGTCGAACGAATGGCCGAGCGGATCGAATCCATTCGCCGATTCCGACACTTCACCGTAGCGGTCGGCTTAGTCGGCCAGCGCCACATCAACCGGTGTCGATGCGAGGACGCGTTCGAGCACTCTTGGATCGATACCCAGCAGGTAGCCGCGCCGCCCGCCATTGATGTAGATCTTCCCGCAATCGAGGATCGATCGTTCCACGAACACAGGAAGGCGCTTACGCGTCCCAAACGGCGACGTTCCGCCGATCTGGTAACCCGTATGCCGCTCTGCGACATCGGGTCTGCACGGCTCGATCGCCTTGCGGCCGGCCTGTCGCGCGAGGTTTTTCGTCGACACGGTTCGATCGCCATGCATCAGCACAACGAGCGGCTGCTTTCTTTCGTCTTCCATGATCAGTGTCTTCACCAACAGATGCTCATCGACGCCAAGTGCCTCGGCGCCGACGCGGGTGCCGCCGTGCTCGACGTACTCGAACACGTGCTCGGTGAAAGAGATTCCCAGCTTGCGCAGGAACTGGGTCGCAGGGGTTTCGGAGACACGCGGTGGACGGCCCATACGGATGCGCCGATTCGAGATCATTGACGACCCGCGTATCATGCCGGAATCATGAAAGGCCAATCATCGTGACCCTCAAACGGCATTGGGACGAAGAAGTCGATGTGGTCGTGTTCGGTGGCGGATGCGGCGGCATGTCGACCGCCCTCGCCTGCTCCATTCTTGGCATGTCGGTGTTGCTCTGTGAGAAGACCGATCAAGTCGGCGGCACCACCTCCACCTCTGCCGGCACGATCTGGATTCCGCTCACGCCAAGCGCGTTGACCGGCCAACCTTCCGACTCGCGGGAAAACGTCGATCGCTATCTTGCGGGACTGATTCCCGAAGCGGTCAAATCCGCGCCGCTGAGAGCCTTTCTCGACGCCGGCCCAAAGATGCTCGAGTTCTTCGCCCAACACACCGAGGCGCTACGATTCATCCTGGTCGCGCGTCATCCCGACTACCGATTTGACGTGCCGGGCGCGGTGATCGCCGGTCGCGCGCTTACTCCGCCCGTCTTTGATGGGACGCTGCTCGGCAGCGATTTCGATCGGGTGCGCGCCCCGATCCGCGAATTCATGCCGCTTGGCGGAATGATGGTCGGCAAGGACGACATCGCGCCGCTCCTGCATCCGTTCGCTTCGATCGGCGCATTCAAACATGCTTGTGGTCTGTTACGCCGTTACCTCTCCGATCGCATGAAATTCCGGCGCGGTACGCGCCTTGTCATGGGCAACGCGCTGGTTGCGCGACTGTTCTACTGCCTCAGGCAACGCAACGTTCCCATTCTCTATGAGACGTCGCTCGATGCGCTGGTGATGGATCGGGGCCGCGTCATCGGCGCGACCGTGAAACACCTCGACGGCAGACGCCACATCCGCGCTCGCAAAGGTGTGGTGCTCGCCACCGGCGGCTTCGGCGGATCTGCGGAGTTGCGCGCCAAGTATTTTCCGCAACCGCTTGCAGATGCAACGGCGGGATTCGACGGCAACACTGCTGAGGCAATACGGGTCGCCGTGAGCGAGGGGGCCGCGATCGATACCAATCACGTTACCCCGACATTCTGGGTGCCGGTATCGGTGATGAAGCGATCCGACGGCACGACCGCACGCTACCCGCATATCATTCTCGATCGTGCCAAACCCGGCCTGATCGCAGTTGATGCGAGCGGCAGGCGCTTCACCAACGAAGCCGACTCATATCATGATTTCGTGCTCGCAATGTATGCGAACCATCGGCGCACCAAGACCATCCCGGCACATCTCGTGTGCGACGCCCGGTTCATTCGGGACTACGGCCTTGGGCTCATCTATCCGAAGACGCGAAATCTCGGCGGCTATGTCGCAATGGGTTATCTCAAGCACGGCAAGACGCTCGAAGAGCTTGCGCGCGCGATCGGTGTCGACGCTGCCTCGCTTGCAACCACCGTGTCGCGCTACAACCTACATGCAATCCATGGCGAGGATCCGGAATTCGGCAAGGGCTCAACCGAGCTCAATCGACACAATGGCGATCCGGCAGTTCAACCGAATCCCTGTGTGCGTGCAATCGGCAAAGGACCCTATTACTCGGTGACGGTGTATCCGTCCGATCTATCGACCAGTGTCGGTCTGCGGGCCGATGAGCATGCGCGGGTCCTGAACGACGAAGGTGCGCCCATCCCCGGTCTCTACGCTTGCGGCGCGGACATGTCTTCGGTCATGAAGGGCGCCTATCCGGGGCCGGGCACCACGTTAGGGCCGGCGATGACATTCGCGTATCTCGCGGCCCGCCATCTAGCCGCCATCGCGGAAGTCGATCGCAGCGCCGACGTCGTTGCGGAGAGCGCGGACACGCAACGATCGCGCATGTTCGCCTCGGCAGGCGCACGTTGAATTGATCGCCACCAGTCGGGCTTCCATCTGTAACCGGCGCTGCGCGAGACGCCGGTACTAATCGAATTGCACCACCGTTCGGCCGCGCGCGCCCCCGCCGATCAACTGATCGCAATACGGCTTCAATTGCGCGAACGGAATTGTCTGAATGATCCTGTCCAAGTGCCGCGGCTTCATGTCGGTAGCCAGACGCGACCACGCGGTCCCGCGCTCATTCACCGGATGGTTCGCGTTGATGCCCACCAACATGGCACTGCGCAAGATAAATGGATAGATCGACGTGGTGAACGTTTCGCCCGCCGCGTTTCCGAATGCGCACACTACGCCGCCTTTTTTCAGCGAGCGCAGGATCGCATCCAGCGGCGCCCCGCCCACCGTGTCGATACAGCCGGCCCAGCGCTGCTCCTCCAGCGGTTTCGGGCCGCCCGCCACTTCGTCCCGGCCAATGACCCGTGCGGCACCGATTGATCGCAGATAGTCCGCTTCGCTTGCCTTGCCGGTGATTGCAACCACCTCGAATCCAAGCCCCGCGAGAATATCGACCGCGAAGCTTCCGCATCCGCCTGTCGCGCCGGTCACCGCAACAGGCCCGTGTTTTGGTGTGACCCCGAGCGCCAGCATGCGTTCGATCGCAAAGGATGACGTGTACGCGCCGATACCGAGCGCCATCGTCGTGAACGCATCGAATTCCGCCGTGACCGGATGCACCCATGCAGCGGGGACCCGCACGTACTCCGCGTAGGCACCGTCGTGGCGAATACCGAATTCGGCACCGCCCTGGACCGTCACCCGATCGCCCTCGCGCAAGCGCGAATCCGCGGACGATGCGACGACACCCGACATTTCGATGCCGGGGATACACGGAAAACGCTTGATGACATTGCCCTCGCCGCTGACCGCACGCGCGTCCTTGAAGTTCACAGCGGCAAAGCGCGTCTTGATGACCACGTCGCCCGGATCGAGATCGTCGATGTCGAGCATGACCTCGCGACTTTGGCGTCGTCCGTTTTCGTTGAACAGCCGCACTGCGTTGAACTTGGGCATGATCGGTCCTTTATTTAACAGGCGCGTACGCGCCATTCCATTGTTTGACGGCGCCTGAGGCGAGGAGCGCATCGATCTGCCCGCCCGCGTAACCGAATGATGCAAGAATCTCCCGCGTGTGCTCGCCGATCACCGGCGGCGGCGTATGAACGCGCACCGCTGAATCGCGATCCCCGAGCAGAAAACCGGGCATCCGCACCTCGCCGGCAACCGGATGCTTCATCGTGACGATCGCATTATTGTGCGCGACCTGCGGTGAGGTCGTCACCGCATCATAATCGGCAATCGGCGCGGCAATGATGTCGCATGCTTCGAGCAGCCCTTGCCATTCGGCGGTGGTCTTGGTGCAAAAGGTTTTCGCAAGATGCGCCACCATCTTCGCCCGGTTGGCAACGCGCCGCGGACTGTCGGCGAATTCCGGATGGTCGATTAGCTCTGGCTGCCCCATCAACAGGCAGAGCGCCTTCCACCGATCCGCATGATAAGCGGCGATCATGATCCATCCATCCTTGGTCGGAATGGCTTCATTCGGCGCCGAATACGGCGCGGCACTGCCTGTCTTGGCGGGAAATTCGCCGCTCGACAAATAGCTCGCAATGCCGGTCGATTGGAACATCAGCGCGCAGTTGTACATGTTCACATCGAGCTGCCCGCCCTTCCCTTCGCGATTGCGCGTGTGCAAGGCGCTCACGATCGCCAGCGCCCCGAGAAACCCGGTGGTCATATCGACCGCCGGGATCTGCACCTTGCACGGCGCCTGGCCGTCCTGCCCGATGATGCTCATGAGTCCCGATACTGCCTGCAGAACGCCATCGACACCCGGCTTGTCGCGCCATGGACCGCTCTGTCCATACGCTGAGACCGAGCAGTAGACGATTCTCTTCTGAATTCGTGCAAGCGCTTCGTATCCGACGCCTAGTCTGTCCATCACACCGGGCCGGAAGCTTTCCACAACCACATCGGCCGTCGCAGCCATCCGGTGGATCAACGCGACGCCTTCCGGATGTTTGAGATCGACCGCAATCGATCGTTTGTTCCGATTGAGCGCCATCGAAGTCGTACTCTCGCCATTCTGGAACGGCGGCCCGAGCTTGCGGCCGATATCGCCATCAAACGGTTCGATCTTGATGACCTCGGCACCCATATCGCCAAGCAGCATGGCAGCGCAGGGGCCCGCGCCGACCTGCGCGAAGTCGAGGACGCGCGTCCCTTGCAATGCATCGTTGAGCATGTTTCGAATCAGTCCGAGTTGCAGTTCAAGTGCCGAGTCGCGCCGATTCTATTGGATCGCGAGATTGGCGCGCGCGCGTCAGAGGCGATCGCCCGCCATGCTACATTCGGCCCGAGCCCGGCGCGACCAATCCAGAATACGCAAGGGCCGACCGAAGCGGGGAGTCATGATGGGACAGTTGCTCGCGTGGAACGCCGCGCATGTCGATGCTGGATTGCTCGTGCTACGCCTCGCAGTGGGAATCGGTTCATTCGTGCACGGGATCAATAAGGTCGGCAAGGTGCATCTTTTCGCCGGCGACCATGGTCTGCCACAGTGGCTTGCATGGATCGCGATGGTGGTGCAAATCGCCGGGGGTGTTTGCCTCGTGCTCGGCTTCGCGACCTTTCCGGCCGCGCTGGGCCTCGTGATTTTCTATGTGGTCGCGACGCAAGAGCTTATCTTCCGCAAGAAAGAGCCCTTTGCACGACCCGGCGTCCACACCTGGGACTCGGGCGTTCTCTACCTTGTGATTCCGCTCGCGATTCTGCTAGCCGGTCCCGGCAGCATTTCGCTCGACGCGGTGCTGTTCAAGCGTTGAATGTCGCGATGCGTGCGTGTGTCGCTATCCCCGCGGATGGTGCTTTGCGTGCAACTGCTTGAGCCGTTCGCGCGCGACATGCGTGTAGATCTGCGTCGTGGAAATATCCGCATGACCGAGGAGCATCTGCACCACCCGCAAATCGGCCCCATGGTTGATGAGATGGGTCGCGAACGCGTGGCGCAACGTGTGCGGTGAAAGACGCTTTTCGGGAATCGCCGCGGCACCGTATCGCTTGATGAGATGCCAGAAGGCCTGACGGGTCATCGGCGCCCGCCGCGCCGTTACGAACAGATACTCGGATGCGGCGCCGCGCAGTTGCGCCGCGCGCGCCGTCTTCGCATAACGATCGACCCAGTCCGAGGCGATTTCACCCATCGGCACGAGGCGTTCCTTTGATCCCTTGCCGATGATCCGTACCACGCCCATATCGAGGGCGACCTGCACGGATTTGATCGTCACCAACTCCGAGACGCGCAACCCGGTGGCATAGAGGAGCTCGAGCATGGCCCGGTCGCGGACGCCGAGCGACGATGCCAAGTCCGGTGCGGCGAGCAGCGCCTCGACATCCGCTTCCGACAATGTTTTCGGAAACCGGGGCGTGCGCTTCGGCGGATCGAGTTTGATCGTCGGATCCACCGCGATCTTTCGTTCGCGTATTGCGTACGCATAGAAACGCTTCAGACTCGATATCAGGCGCGCATGCGTGCTTGCCTGCGGTCGCGCCGCCTGCGCGTAGCGATAGGCGAGATAGCCCAACAGATCGGCCTCTGTTGCATTGGTGATCGAGGAGCGCCGCGATGCCAGCCAGACCCCCGTCATCTCGAGATCACGCCGATAGGCTTCAAGGGTATTTCGTGACAGGCCATCTTCCAGCCAGAGCGTGTCGCTGAACGCGTCGACCAGATGGGCGTCTGCCGGCGTCAAGCCGGCGCGGTCGGTGCCCGCCTCGGACTGACGAGATCGCCCTTGCACGCCGGCGCTTCGTGCGCGAGTAGCCATTTCTTGGTCGTAATCAGATATCCATCACTATGATGTGCGAATCCACCCACATCGCTCGCACCCACGACGCGATGGCATGGGATGACGATCGGCAATCGGTTCGCGCCGCACGCTTGCCCCACCGCGCGCGGACTCGAACGCAATTGGCGGGCAACGCTTCCGTAGGTCATCAGCTCGCCGACCGGAATCGCCTTGAGCGCATCCCATACCCGCCGTTGGAATGGCGTTCCCCCGATCATAAGTGGGAGATCGAATCGATACTTTGGATCGACCAGATAACGCTCGATTTGCCGTGCAACGCGCTCCGACAAGCCGTTCTTGGGCGCGACAGTACGAGCCGACTTCGGCAGATATGTAATCTCGCTTACCGTTCCGGCCGACGTTCGAATGCCGACCGCACCGAATGGCGCCGGCAGAACGGCGTCGAAATGCCTGGATTCGCTGGTCATGCCTAAATTATGCCGCGCAATGGCAATCTAGTGACAACTTGGTTACGACCCGGTCGGAACGCGCATCGTCGTGTCATGAGCGCGGGCGTACTATGCGCGGATTCCTTTCCCCTCGCCCTGGAGGCTCGAACAATGAGCACCACGCAAAACGGCGTCGCGACGACGCAGCGCAATGCCGACAATCCTCTCGTTATGCTTGGAGCAGCCGGTCAATCGATCTGGCTCGATTACATCCGGCGCGACCTGATCGAATCCGGAGATCTCGCGAAGATGATCGCGAAGGACGGCCTCGCAGGCTTGACGTCCAATCCCGCCATCTTCGAGCGCGCGGTCGCAACCGATCCGGCGTATCAGGGATTCCTCCGCAACTTCTCGGGTGACCGGCGCGATACCAAAACCGCCTATGAGCAGCTCGCGATCCGGGATATTCGCGAAGCGGCGGACGCGCTTCACCCGGTGTACGCGCGCACGAATGGATTGGATGGCTATGTCAGTCTCGAGGTCTCGCCCAATCTCGCATCCGACACCGCGGGCACGATCGATGAGGCGCTGCGCCTCTGGCGGCAGGTCGGTAAGGCGAACCTCATGATCAAGGTGCCAGGGACGCCTGAAGGCATTCCCGCGATCCGCGCGTTGATTGCCGAAGGCCTCAATGTCAATGTCACCCTCCTCTTCGCGCGATCGGCGTACGAGAAAGCGGCCGAAGCCTATCTAGGCGGCCTCGAAGAGCGCGCGAAAAAGGGGCAACCTGTCAGCGGCATAGCGAGCGTCGCAAGTTTTTTTGTGAGCCGCATCGATGCCGCGATCGACGCGAAACTGGACGCGTTGGTCAAATCGGGTGATGCGGCCGCCGCACGTGCGTCCGCGCTCCTCGGCCGGATCGCGATCGCCAATGCGAAGCTTGCCTACGAGCACTATCAGAATCTCGTTGCCGGCTCGCGGTGGCAGGCGCTGGCGCGCGCAAGCGCCCGTCCGCAGCGATTACTCTGGGCGAGCACCGGAACGAAGAATCCCGCGTATCGCGATGTCATCTATGTAGAAGAGCTGATCGGGGCAAACACGGTCAACACCTTGCCGCCCGCGACCTTCAAGGCGTTTCGCGACCACGGTCTGGTGCGTGCGAGCCTTTCAGAGAAACTGGCGGAAGCGAAGCAAGCGATGGCGGAGCTCGGCGCACTCGGCATTTCGCTGGATGCGGTCACCGCGACGCTTTTGAAAGACGGTGTCCTCCAATTCGAAGATGCCTTCGCAAAACTGCTCGAAGCCGTGGGTAAAGCACTCAATACGCGATCGGATTAGCCGTCCGCCGCGGAGATCGCTAGCCCTTCGAAGTTTGCCCCCGCATCGCCAAACGCAAACGCATCCATCGCGAGCACGCCGTAGGTCACATCGTCGTGCAAGCGTAGCGTTGCAGTCGAGGCGCCTGCCGCGCCAAGCGCAACGAAGATCGGCAAAAGGTGATCGTCGGTCGGGTGCGCTCGCGCCGCATGCGGTGCATGAACCTGCCACTCGAGCAAGGCATCGATATCACGCGCGGCCAAGTGGTCAGCGAACCAGGTCTGGAACGCGGTAACGTAAGGGGTAGTCCCCGCATCGCGCTCCCAGCGTTGAATGTCGCGCAAGTTGTGGGTGAGATTTCCGGAGCCGACCACGAGGACACCTTCGTCCCGCAGCGATGCGATCGCACGGCCGACCGCGAAGTGGTGACGCGCATCCATCTGCGGCTGGATCGATAGCGGCACAACCGGAATATCCGCGTCGGGAAACATATGAAGGAGCGGCACCCAGGCGCCGTGATCGAGCCCCCGCTTCGAATTGATCCGTACATCGATGTCGGCGTCACGGAGCAGGCCTGCGACGCGCTCACCCAGATCCGCGGCACCCACCGCCGGATACTTGATCTGATAGAGCGCCGGTGGAAACCCCGAAAAGTCGTAGATGGTGTCAGGCGTTGGAGCCGTTCCCACTTCCGGCACCGCGGTCATGTGGTGCGCCGACACGATGACAATCGCTTGCGGTCTTCGCAGGCGCTCACCTAAGCGCGCGAACATCGCACCGGTGGGACCCGGATCGATCGCCGTCGTCGGCGCGCCGTGGGAAAGGAAAAGGCTCGGCATTGATTGCATGGCGTACTCGAAGAAGAAAAACGGGAGGGAAAGCTGCGATATTGGGACGAACCCGCCGAATCGGAAGTATTTTCGTCCGGATTCCTTTTTTCGGTGCTATTCCGGGGCTCCCGTCCGTATAATGCCGGCCTCCCTCGCAGTATGCCTGCCGCATTCCATCGAGGTCCTTTGGATTCCATCGCCTTCCGGGTCTCGTATGCCTCGCCTCATCCGTAATATCGCCATCATCGCGCATGTTGATCATGGCAAGACCACACTGGTCGACAAGCTCCTGCAACAGACCGGCACCTTTGCCGCCCATGAACGCGTCGTCGAACGCGTGATGGATTCGAACGATCTGGAACGCGAACGCGGCATCACCATTCTCGCGAAGAACTGCGCGATCGACCATGCCGGCGTTCGCATCAACATCGTCGACACACCAGGCCATCGCGATTTCGGTGGCGAAGTCGAGCGCGTGCTCGGCATGGTCGATGGCGTGTTGCTGCTGGTCGATGCGGTCGAAGGTCCGATGCCGCAGACACGCTTCGTGACCAAGAAAGCCCTGGCGCAGGGCCTCGCGCCGATCGTCGTCATCAACAAGGTCGATCGCCTCAACGCCCGATCCGACTGGGTGATCAACAAGACCTTCGATCTGTTCGACAACCTTGGCGCGACTGAGCATCAGCTCGATTTTCCGGTGGTGTACGCCTCCGCCCTCGAAGGCTGGGCTTCCAACAGGCCCGATACCCGCGAACCGGACATGAAGGCGCTGCTCGACACGATCCTTGCGCGCGTTCCCGCACCCACCGATGAAGGCATCGATGGACCCCTGCAATTGCAGGTGAGCGCGTTGAATTATTCGAGCTATGTCGGACGTATCGCGGTGGGCCGCATTCGTCGCGGGCGCATCCGTCCCGGGTCCGATGTCGCGGTCATGCAGGGCGAAAAACTTCTCAGCAAAGCGCGGATCGGCCTCGTGTATGCGATGAAAGGCCTGGAGCGCGCGACCATCGACGAGGCCGCGGCCGGCGACATCGTGCTGGTCACCGGAATCGAAGGCATCGAAATCGGCAACACGATTTGCGCCGTCGACGCCCAGGAGGGCCTGCCACCGCTCGCGGTCGACGAGCCGACCTTGACGATGAGTTTTCAGGTCAACAGCTCGCCCTATGCGGGCAGCGAAGGCAAGTTCGTCACCAGCCGGCAGATTCGCGAACGTCTTAACCGCGAGCTGCACACGAATGTGGCGCTTCGCGTCGAAGAAACCGCGGATGCCGACGTCTTCATGGTCTCAGGACGCGGCGAGCTCCATCTCACGATCCTCATCGAGAGCATGCGCCGCGAAGGCTATGAGCTCGCGGTGGGTCGCCCGCGCGTCATCACCCGCACCATCAACGGCGTGTTGTGCGAGCCCTACGAATTGCTCACGCTCGATGTCGAGCAGCCGCATCAGGGGGCGGTCATGGAATCGCTTGGCTGGCGGCGTGGTGATCTGGTCGACATGGTCCCGGACGGCAAAGGGCGCGTGCGCCTCGACTATCGCATCCCTGCTCGCGGCCTGATCGGCTTTCAGAACGAATTCCTCAACGCCACCCGCGGCACCGGCGTCATGAGCCATCTGTTCGAGGATTACGGCCAGTGGAAGGGCGACATCCCGGGCCGCACGAACGGCGTGCTGGTCTCGGCGATTCAAGGCGACGCGGTCGCTTATGCGCTCTGGTTCCTGCAGGATCGTGGTCGCCTGTTCGTAGCACCCGGCGAGCGACTCTATGAAGGGATGCTCGTCGGCATCCATAGCCGTGACAGCGATCTCGTCGTCAATCCGATCAAAGAGAAAAAGCTCACCAACGTGCGCGCCTCGGGCAAAGACGAGCACATCGTCCTCATCCCGCCGGTGCAGATCACGCTCGAATACGCGGTGGAGTTCATCCAGGACGACGAACTGGTCGAAGTGACACCAAAGTCGATTCGCATGCGCAAACGCCATCTGCTGGCGCATGAGCGCAAACGCGCCGCCCGAACGGTGGAAACCGAGGCGTAGTCCAGCGGCGCCGCTGGTCCACCATTGGTTACCATTGGTCGGGCTCACGGCTACCGCCGATCGGTTTGTTACAGGAAGCTGATTGCAATGGATCTGCGCCGGTCCTAGCATCCGAGGCGATCGTCTCGCCGAAGACCCGCCGATCGCACTATTGCTCCCATGCGTCGTCTGCCACGGCGACGCGCTCACTTCCAAGGGAGACAGGCTCGTGCCCCAGCAGACTCATCAGAGGCTCCACCTCGCCTGCGAACAGCTCGATGTCGCAGTCGAGCTGTTTTTGGCCGGACGAAGCGCAACCGCTGTCCTCATACTGGCTCGCGCTGCCGAGGAGATGCTCGCCAAGGTCCTCGTCGCGCGTGGCGACACGGCCAGCATCGACGACGATCATTGCACCGTCGCAATCGTGCAGGACTTCATCGCTCGGAATGGGTCCGCATGGCATGCGTTCATCAGCGAAAAGAACAGATCGCATCTGCAATCCCAGGACAGCATCGGCCAATCACCCGCGATGCTGACCGCGGACCTCGACGACGCAGGCCTCTGGATGCTGGTCCGCGCATGCGACAACTACCAACGCCTCGCGCTGCGTCCTACCGCGCGGCTGCGGGAATTCGAGCGCTGGTTCAAGGAATCGATGGTCTCGGGCGAAGCGCTCAAGGTCGAGGATGCGCCGATAGAAACGTCCACATTCGCGTATTAACGTCCATGTGGCCGGCCCAGCGGTGATCGTGTCCGGCGATCTCGAGATATTCCACGACATGCCCGGCGCTTTGATACGCATCGCGCACCCTGCGACTCTCGCTCACCGGCACAACCGGATCGACGGCACCATGCACCGCGAAGACCGCGTACCGATGCGCCGCCTGACCCGATCCCGGGACAACCACGCCTAGCCCGCCCGAATGCACCGCGATGGCGGCGATCCGATCCGCCCGTTGCATGGCTAACAAGTGGCTGAAGTAGGCACCGTTGGAATTGCCGATCAGAAATACCCGATTCGGATCGATGTTGTAGCCAAGCGTGAGCTGCGCATAAAGCGCATCGAAGAAGGCAAGATCGTCGCGCGCCCACTCGCCGGTGAGCGGCCAGAACAGCGCGCGGGCGTTCGGATACGCGAGCACGAAGCCTTGTTTCTGGGCGAGCTCGTCCAATCGCGAATACTGGGCGAAGCGATCCTTGGTATCACCGAGTCCGTGAAAGGCGAAGACCAGGGGAACTGCCTTGCCCCCGTTGACCGCACTCGGCACGACAAGCCGGAACAGCCGCGCAAGGCCGCCGACCACGATGCGTTCGTTCGGGAACACTCCAGCCGGCAGATTCGCCGCGGACGGATCGGGCTTGGTCTGCTGCGCCTGCACCGGGGAGGCGGCCCACCAACACAGCGCGATCGACATTGCGACGATCATTGCCGCGAGCTTGCTCAGCATGGATTCAATGCCTAGCGCCGCCGCACTTCGTCCGGCGCGGGCACATCGTAGCTTGCGAGCAGATCGTCGACGACCTTGTGGTAGTGCTCCCACGGCGCCTCGCGAAAGCTGTGATTGCGGATGATGAACGAGGCCCCCGCGTAGAACTTCTCGTATTGCTGATGGCGGCCCGCGAACTCCGACCCGACGAGGTCCCATGCCAGCTTGAAAAGCTTCATGCGATCGACCGCGCCCATCTGCGGGGTCTGCCAGAATTTTTCGAAGTCGGCACGCAGCGCTTCATCGTGCATGACGGTGATGTCCGCCGGCATCTGAAATACGCCTCCGCCGCAGAGCTCCCGCAAACAATCGATCAGCGCCGAATGACCTTCGGTGCAAAAATTGAGCCCCGCGTACATGTAGCGTCGATTGAAAGTCTTGAATCCGTCGGGCCACGCTTCCGCGTCCTGAATCTGGCCGGCTATGCACGATCCGAGCATCGCCTCGAGCGCTGCGAGCCGACCGAGCGTCTCGCGCACTGCGGGTACCTGATCGGCGCCCGACGCCTGCGTCACCTTGCTCGCCAGGCCAACGATCAGTTGCATCTTCGAATGGAAACGCACGTTCGATTGATGGTTGCCATAGCAGTGCGCGGGGGTCTTGATATAGATATCGCGCGCGAGCACCGCATCGTTATGCACGAACACCCGCTCCCACGGGACCTTGACGTTGTCGCACATCACCATCGAATCGGTTTCATCGAAACGATAGGTGAGCGGACTCTCGAACTCGCTCTCGGCCGATCGTTCGAGCGGCTTCCTCGACCACAGGGTGAGGCCCTTGGCGTTGCACGGCACCGCGCAGGTGACCGATTCGGCGAGCTGGGTCGGTGCGAGCGGAATCAGGTTGCCCACCCATATTTCATCGGCCAACACCGCACCGGTCGCCAGCATCTTCATGCCCGAGACCACGATGCCGTCATCGTCCTCCCGCACCACGCGCAGAGTCGGAATCGGGATGTTCTGGCGTTGATAGAACTCCGGATTGCGCGCGGCCTGCGGCGGGATCACTGCATAACACGCGTAGGTATCGTTCTCGCGCATGTATTTGTAATACTTCAACAGGTTGCCGGCGTACCGGCCAAACACGTCGGCGTTGGTCGACATGCCGGTCACGAAGCTCGCGACATGGTCCGGCGAGCGCCCGAACATGCCGTAACTCAGATCGGCAATGCGTCGATGGATCGCAGTTCGCCTTGCAAGATCGTCTTTCGTGCGGGCGCGGAGGAAGTATCCGCTGTAGCGCTTGTCGCCTTCGGTGAAGGTCATGACATCGCGATTGGCCGGATCCGCCTTCATGTCGTAGATGTCGGCAATCGAGCGCGCGGCATTGCGAAAGGCCGGATGCGTGGTCACGTCCGTAACGCGTTCTGCACCGATGTATACGATGCGGCCATCCCGCAGCCGCTCGAGATGTTCAGCACCTGACCTGAGCATGATGGAAACTCCGAGGATTCTGCGCGGCGGACCGCGCAGAATCCTATAAGCTGACGCGATTTTATTTGGTTGAACCATTGCTTGCCGAGGCAAGTTGCCTTGGCATCATCTTGGCATCATAGTCTGCGGTGTTCACGCTAATTGCGCCATGCAGCGCCAGCCGTCAGGAACCTGTGCGGTCCGCCGCGCAGGTTCCTACAGTGGAGAGTTTATGCGAGTCGTCGACGAAAGCCTAATGACGGCGCGGCCGGACGGCACGCCGATCATTGATACACGATTCCGTTCCGCGCTGAAGCGCATGCAGGCGGCCGGCCGGATCCAGGCGTACCGGCGGCGCGTCAACACAGAATTCGAGATTGCCTCGTTGATGTCCAGACTGGATGGCGGACCCGCACTCCTGTTCCCCGATGTCGACGGATTTTCGATGCCCGTCTTCGGAAATTTCCTTGCGAGCCAGGCGAACTGCGAGGCTGCGTTCGGCATCGACTATCGCGGCATCCGCCAACTGTTTTCACGCGCGCTCGACACGCCGCTGCCACCGGTGCTGGTTGCCGACGGGCCGGCGCAGGAGAATGTTCATCGCGACGATTTCGATATCGGCCGCGTGCTGCCGGTGATGCGTCACACCGAAGCCGATAGCGGGCGATTCATCACCGCCGGCATCGTGATCGTGCGCGACCCCGAAACCGGCGTCTACAACGCCTCCTATCACCGCCTGCAGCTCATCGGCCCGCGTCGCACGGCGATCAAGCTCGACTATGGGCGGCATCTGCGGATCGCCTACGAACGCGCCGCCAAGAAGGCCCAACCGCTGCCGATCGTCGTATGTATCGGCACCGATATCGGCTTGCACTACACAGCAGGAACGATGGGCGCACAGATGCCCGAAAGTGCGGACGAGCTTGCCGTGGCCGGTGCCCTGGCGGGTCGCCCTCTCCCGGTGGTGAAGGCGTTGACCCAGGATCTCTTCGTCCCCGCCGACACCGAAATCGTGCTGGAAGGGGTGATCCGCACCGACATCCAGGTGCGGGAAGGCCCATTCGCCGAGTTCATCGGTTATCTATCGCCTGCGGGCGATGCGCCGGTGTTCGACATCACCGCCCTCACCCATCGCAATCAGCCGATCTATCACGCGATCAACGGCACCGGGCGCGAAACGGTGATGCTGCGCAAATACGTCATGGAGGCAAGTCTGTTGAAGGCGCTTCACGCTGCCGTACCGATCGTGCTTGATGTGGAAATGACGGCCGGCGGCTTGCATCGCTTCCATGCCGTAATCAGCATCCGCAAAACGAGCCCGCAGCATGAAGGCTTTCAGCGCAACGCCATGATGGTCGCGTTCGCCACCTTGAAGGATCTCGATCTGGTGACCGTGGTCGACGACGATATCGATATTCGCAATCCGCTCGACGTTGAATACGCACTTGCCACGCGCATGGAGGCATCGCGCGATCTGGTGCTCGTTCCGGGCGCGCGTGGTCACGAGTATGTGCGGATCGGCAACAACGGCATTCGGGCAAAACTCGGCATCGATGCGACCGTGCCGTATGGGGAGGGAAGTCGCTTCGCCAGGGCACAATTCAATCCCGTGACGTTGGATCGCGCCGCGTTGTCGAGCGAACCGATCGATGGCATGTCGTGGCTGAAATCCGGTTGATGAGCCACGGAGGAAGCAGGGGACATAGAGGAAAGGCGGAACGGGAAACGGAAAGCGGAAAGCAGGGAAACGAGAAACCGGAAGCGGAAAGCAGGGAAACGGGAAAGGAGAAACGGGAAACGCCAATTCCCTCCACCCTTCACCCTTCACCCTTCACCGTTTTCCCCGTTTTTCCCCTGCGTCCACTGCGTCCTCTGTGGTTCCATCTCTACTCTTCACAATTTTTGGAAATAACCAGCATGCGAATTTCGCTTCGAATCGTTCTGTGTGCATCACTGCTCGGGTCGCTCGCCGCACCCTCCCTCGCCGATGACAAGTACCCGATCAAACCAGTCACCGTCGTTGTTCCGCAGGCACCGGGTGGCGCCAATGATGCGATCGCGCGAATCATCGCGCAGAAGCTCACCGAGAATCTCGGCCAGCAATTCGTCATCGAGAATCGACCCGGCGCGGGCGGCAATATCGGTACGGCGCTGGTCGCGCGGGCGCCGCGTGATGGTTACACGCTGCTCCTCACCGTGAACAGTGCGCACACCGTGAACCCGGCGCTCTACAAGAATCCGGGCTTCGATCCGGTGAAGGACTTCGAGGCCATCACGCCGGTCGCCACGTCCGCGTATTTACTGGTGGCCAACCCGTCGTTTCCTGCCAAGACATTGAAGGAGCTGATCGCACTCGCGAAAGCCAAACCGGGCGAGATTGCCTATGCGTCTGCCGGCAACGGCACGCCGAACCATCTGCTCGGGGAAATGTTGAAGACGCAGGCGGGCATCAATCTCCTGCACATTCCTTACAAGGGCGCCTCCGCCTCGGCCACTGACGTGATGGCAGGCCGCGTGCCGATCGCGTTTCAAAGTATGCCGTCGGTGATCTCTTTCGTGAAGGCAGGCAAGCTTGTCTTGATCGGCGTGGCCAATGAAAAGCGCACCCGATTCCTGCCCGATGCACCGGCGATGAGCGAGACGCTACCGGGCTTCGGGACGACGCCGTGGTACGGCATCTTCGCTCCCGCCGGAACACCCAAGGCGCTCATCACCCGCATTCACGCCGAGACGATCAAAGCGCTCAATGCGAGTGACCTCCAAGACAAACTCGCGCAGCAAGGCGCCGAAGTGCTGAGCAATACACCAGAGGCGTTCGCCGCGCTCGTCAAAGACGAATTGCCGAAATGGGCGAAGATCGTTAAAGAGTCCGGCGCCCAAATCGATTGATTCGCGCAACCGATTCGGTTCGCCCTCGATCGGTATCCGGCATTGCCGCACCAGCCATTCATGGTGCTCGGCGTGGATTTCACCTCCGCGCCCCGGCGCACTAAGCCCATCACGATTGCCGTGGGTCACCTGCAAGGCAACTCATTCGCCCTCGATGTGATCGAGCTCGCCGATGACTTCGCGGCATTCGAACAGATTCTCGCGCGGCCGGGTCCGTGGATTGCGGGCATCGACGCACCGTTCGGCTTACCGCGCGAAGCGGTGCGCGATCTCGATTGGCCAGGCGAGTGGCCGGCGCTGGTGCGTCACTGCGCATCGCTTGGCCGGTCCGGCTTTCGCGCGGCGCTCGACCGGTATCGCGAAAGTCGCCCGATCGGCCGGCGCTATGCGCACCGTGCAACCGATCATCCCGCCGGCTCGCATAGCCCGCTCAAGCTGGTCAATCCGCCCGTCGGGCTCATGTTTCTGGAGGCGGCGCCTCGATTGCTCGCGGCCGGCGTCTCGATTCCCGGCGTGCACGACGGCGACCCCGACCGAATCGTGATCGAAGCCTATCCGGGATTTTCGGCGCGCGCCATGACGCGCGAGTCGTACAAGTCGGACGAGCGGGCCAGGCAGACCCCTGCCCGTCGCCAAGCGCGCGCGAGCATGGTTTCGGAACTGGTCAATAACGGTGGACCATTCGGCATTCGGATGGCGGCCGACTGCAACCTGCTCGCCACGCTCATCCACGACCCGAGCGGTGATCGCCTCGATGCCGTGCTTGCGGCATTGCAGGCCGCCTGGTCGCTCGCACGCAGGCACGACCATTTCGGCTTCCCGCCGGATGTCGATCCGATCGAGGGATGGATCGCTACCGTTCCGTCCAACCCTGCGACAATACGTTCATGACCGCCACCCTTCGCGCCATCACCATTGATCTCGACGAAACGCTGTGGCCGGTCGGCCCGGTCATCGCGAAAGCCGAAGCCGCACTAACGGCGTGGATGCTCGCGCATGCACCGGCGGTTGCCGAGCGTTTTCCACCGGCTACGATGCGAATCCTGCGCGACCAGATCATCGCGCAAGTGGCACCCCATCGTCGCAGCGACATCGGGCATGTTCGACGCACCGCCATTGCCCATGCACTGACTTCGGTGGGCGATGACCCGGCCAAAGCGCATCAAGCGTATGCAGTGTTCGATGCCGCGCGACAAGAGGTCGAGTTGTTCGACGATGCGATGCCCGCTCTCCTTGCACTCGGTGCGCGGTATCCGATCTTCGCGCTATCGAACGGGACCGCGGATATTCATCGCACGGGTCTTGGCCGGCATTTCGTCGGCGCGTTGTCCGCGGCAGAGCTCGGTTTCGGCAAACCCGATATCCGGATGTTTCACGCGGCATGCGAACGACTCGGCTGCGAACCGGGTGAGGTTCTGCATATCGGCGACGATGCCGAGCTCGATGTCGAGGGTGCGCTAGCCGCCGGACTCAAAGCAATCTGGGTCAATCGTTCCGGCGCCGAATGGACCGGATCGGCACGGCCGGATCACATCGTGAAGAGCCTCGATGAAGTCATCGCATGGCTCGACGAGATCAATCTCCCCGACAGTGGAAGGCTCGCATAGCCCGGACCTAGCGCCGCGCCAGCAGCCGGATGATCGGACACGAATCGAGGCGGGCCAGCGACTTCCAGATCAGTAACCTGCCTCAGCCAACCCATCGGACCGTGAGAGTCCGTTCGGGCTGAGCCTTTCGACAAGCGTGTCCTGAGCCTGTCGAAGGGCTCCGGACAGGCTTGTCGAAGCCCGCCGTGCGAGCGTGAGTTCGATCACGGACGGATGCGATCGACCGCGCGCGCTCCGAATTGGGCACCCCGATTACCCTTAGTCGCGACACCGCCTGCCCAACGGCCCGGGTCGAATAGGGAGGCCAACGGGCGAGTCCCGCCATCGCGGGGAAGATCGCACGCCCAAATTGCTCGCCCTAGAGAGTACGTCCACCGACGACCAGACCAAGCGCGTCGCGCCGCCCGTTTCACCGCGGCCGCACGCGTCCGGCCCACCCGGGGAGCCACCGCCCGCCGCGCGCACGCAGCAGCGCATGGCGCGGATTGGCACGGTCCTCGCGCTTCAGGCGCGAGCCCTCTCGCACGCCCGATTCCAAGTGGCGGCAAGCGCCGTCACGACCGAGTTGTGCTCGATGCTCGGATGCGATCGCGTCAGCATTGGCTTTATTCGCAAGGGTCGAATCGCGATCGCGGCAATCTCCAATACCGGGGATTTCCGCGAGCGGCAGAGCCTTGTTCGCATCATCGGTGCGGCGATGGAGGAGTCACTCGATCAGCGGACGACCATCGTCCATCCAACGCCGCAGGGGTCCTCGCCAAAGGTAACCCTCGCTCATGCGCGCCTCTCGGAGAGCAGCGCGCGCGCAGCGATCTGCACCGTGCCGATCGCGGATCGCGATCGACTGCTGGGCGCGGTGCTGCTCGAGGGTCAAAAGGGATTCAACGCCGAAGCGGTTCGACTGGCACAGGACGTCGCACTGTTCGTCGGACCGGTCCTCGCACTGAAGCATCGGGTCGATGATTCGTTGGCGCGCCGCTGGGAGGATCTGCTAGCTAAGCGCGGTCAGCGGCTGCACGGGGTCGCATCATCGCCCGGCAAGTTTATTTTTCTCGCGATGCTGGCATTGGCGATTGGCGCGGCAATGTGGCCGGTCACCTTTCGCATCACCGCACCGGCGCACATCGAGGGTGCAATCGAGCGTGTCGTCGCGGCGCCCGTGGACGGATTCCTCCGCGACGTACACGTACGGCCGGGGCAGGCCGTAAAAATCGGTCAGGCATTGGCCGCACTCGAGGACCGTGACCTTGCGCTCGAGCGGGACAAGTGGGAAGCGGAGATGGCACAGCTGGACAAGCAATATCGCGAAGCGCTGAGCAAGGACGATGCCGCCAGCATCGTGATCGCCAAGGCGAAGCACGATCAGGCACGCACGGAGCTCGGGTTGGTCCTGCAACGCCTCGCACGCACTCGCCTCCAGGCGCCCATCGATGGCGTCGTGATCAAGGGCGATCTGCTCCAATCGATCGGGGCGCCCGTCAAGCGCGGGCAAATCCTGATGGTGGTCGCCCCGGCGAATGAATATCGCGTGATCCTCGAGGTCGATGAGCAGGATGTCGGCGCCGTTCGCGTCGGCCAGCGCGCGCGCGTGCTGTTCGCCGCCGAAACGACCAGGCCATTCGACCTGCAACTCACCCGCGTCGCCCCCATCGCAATGGCGCGCGACGGCTGGAATTTCTTCGAAGCGGAGGCACACGTCGCACCCAATGAGGCAGATCAGGTTGGTGGATTGCGACCGGGCTTGCAGGGCGTGGCGAAGATCGATATCGAGGAGCGGCGGCTCATCGGGATCTGGACACATCGTGCCGCCAACTGGCTGCGCCGCATGCTGTGGAGAGCGCTCGCGTGAACAGGCGTGCATCCCTCCACTCTCCGGACTGGTACCGGGTCGCCCAGTTACGTCCGCGTGTCCGCCCGGGCGTCAAGGTCAGCCGACAGATCGTTCGCGGCGCACGGTGGTACGTCTTCTCCGATCCCGCTTCCGGACGCCACCATCGATTCAACCAGCTGGCATACCGTCTGGTCGCCTCCTGCGACGGGCAGCGGACGGTCGACGAGGTATGGAACGCGCGCGTCAAGATCGATGGCGAACACGCAATTTCGCAAGGTGAGGCCATTCGCATCCTCAGCCAGGCGTTCGAGGCGAATCTCATCGTGGCCGACGTTACACCGGACGCCGCGGCGATCGTCAAACGCGGCGATCGGTCCCGCCGCCGCCGTGGGGAGAGCGCCCTCAATCCGCTCGCGTTTCGTGTCCCGCTGTGGGATCCGGACACGTTCATTTCGCACACCGTGGGCTATGTACGCTGGATGTATAGCCGAGGCGCTGCCGTGGTGTTCACGCTCACGGCGCTGCTTGGCCTCCTGCTCTGGATGATCAACGCACGCGAGCTCTCCGCTTTCGCGGCCGCTCAGCTGCCAACGACCGGCATGCTCCTCGCGTTATGGATCGCCTATCCCTGTATCAAGGTCCTCCATGAGCTCGGCCACGCGTTCGCAGTCAAAGCGTTCGGTGGGGATGTACGCGAAATGGGCGTGACCTTGCTCTTCCTGACGCCGGTGCCGTATGTGGACGCTTCGGCGTCCACGGCATTCCCCGAAAAGTGGGAGCGCGCGGCAGTCGCCGCAGCCGGCATCATGGTCGAGCTGGTGATCGCCGCTGTGGCGCTCGTCGTGTGGCTCGCGGCCGACGGCGGATGGCTTCGTGATCTCGCTTTCGCAGTGGCGCTCACAGCGGGTGTCTCCACATTGCTGGTCAACGGCAATCCCTTGCTCCGATTCGATGGCTACTTCGTGCTGTGCGACCTCTTCGAGTTGCCCAATCTCGCGGCACGCAGCACCACCTATTGGCGTCATCTGGCGAAGCGGCACCTCATCGGCGTGCGACGCATCGGCGCACCGGCGCTCGAGTACGGCGAGCGCCCTTGGCTCATCCTGTATGCGCCGCTCGCGTGGGTTTATCGGTGCCTGCTGTTCGCGTTCTTCGTGCTGGTGATCGCGCAGTTCAATGCCGCCACAGCGCTCTCTGTCGCAGCGATTGGTGCCGTTCTGCTGATCGTATGGCCGGTATTGCGGGCGCTCGTCTATATGGTCGATTCGCGCGAGCTGGTCGGTCAGCGTGGGCGCGCCGTCGCCCTCGGTCTCGCCCTCTTGACGGCCGTCGTCGGCGCGGTCTTCGCCGTACCGCTGCCGCAAGTGACTTACGCGCCGGGAATCGTCTGGCTCCCCGACGATGCAACGGTACGCGCGGGCGTGGAAGGGTTCATCGAAAAACTTGAGGCGCGCGATGGCGAACCCGTTTCCGGGGGCGCGGTGATTGCACAACTTGCGAACGATCAGCTTCCGGTCGACCTCGAGCGCGTCAGCGCCTCGCTCAAGCAGCACGCCGTCGAGCGCGCGGTGCGATACGAAACAGAACCGATGCGCGTCGCAGTGCTCCCTGACAAGATCGACCAGTTGCGTTCTGAGCAGCGGCGACTCCAGCAAAAGAACGAGGCGCTGAGCGTGCGGGCGGAACGCAGCGGGGCGGCTGCGCTGGACCGCGCCCAGGATGCCCCCGGCCGATTCGTCGAACAAGGTGAGGTGTTCGGTCACGTCCTCGTCCAGGACGCCCCGCTCGTGCGCGTGCTTGTGCGCAACGAAGATGTGGCGCTGGTGCGCGAGCGGCCTGGTGAGATCCATGTCCGTCTCGCAAACGAGATCGGGGCCGCACATAGCGCTCGCATCGAGCGAGAGATTCCACAGGCGGCACGTGAGCTCCCGAGCGAGGCGATGGGTGAGCCGGGCGGCGGCAGCATCGCCACCGATTCCAGCGATCAGAGCGGGAAGACCGCGCTCGAGGCCTGGTTCCAATTCGATCTGCGGTTGGCCCATGCCATGGCGGCGCCCATTGGCGTGCGCGTGCTCGTAACTTTTCGTCACGGTGAAGCAACGCTTGCCCAACAGCTGCAGCTGCTCACGCGACGCACCTTCTTGCGGCATTTCGAGCGATGAGCGCACGGACACTCCCTTCTCCCGGACTCGTCTGGAGCGCATATCCCGAGCGGGAAGTCGACGACTCGCACGGCCGGCTTCACGGTTTGGCGCGGTTAATGGGTGACGCCTGTTCGGCTGCTGAATCCCGTCGGTTGCCGCGGCCCGTGTCGCGATCGCTCGCGAACGCGCGGACCCGTTTCAGCCAGGGGTCCGCGCGGTCTTGGTCGGATTCGGTAGCGCGAGTGCAGCGGATGTTACGCAGTCGCGGATTGACGCCCTCCTTATTGGGCGTGGCGCTCGCGCTCGTCGGGGTGATCGAGCGGCTTTGGGCCGAACGCGGGGACATCGTGAAGCAGGGCCAAGTCGTCGCGCAATTGCATGCCGACGTCGAACGCGCATCGCTTGCCCTTGCCCGTGAGCGTGCCGCGCAGGCCGGTGAGCTTGCTGCCGCGCAAAGCTCGCGGGCGTTTGCGCACCGCGAGCTCGGCCGTGCCAACGAGTTGTACGAGAAGAGCTTCGTCTCGCAGACCTATCTGGACAAACAGCGCACCGAGGTGCAGGTTGCGGAAGGGCGCACGGACCAGGTCCGGGAGAAGCGGACGGCGGCGACAAAGGAAGTCGACCTCGCGGTCGCGCAGTTGAACATGCGCACCATCCGCGCGCCGATTTCCGGTGTGGTGGTGGATCGCTTCGCATCGGTGGGAGAGCGCGTCGACGACAAACCGGTGATGCGCATCGCCAGCATCAATCCGCTGCGCGTCGACGTGCTCGTGCCGGCGACCGCGTTCGGGCAGGTGAAGGCGGGCCAGAAGGCGACTGTCGTCCCCGAGTTGCTGGACCGGCAAGAACGCACCGCCACGGTCAAGACCGTCGATCGCGTCATCGATGCGGCGAGCAGTACGTTTCGCGTACGTCTCGAGCTGCCCAATCCCGACGCCGCCTTGCCCGCCGGGCTGCGATGCAAGGTCGACCTGGGACTGAAATTGCCCGAGACAGCCGCCCCAACATCAGGCGCTCGCGCCACGTCGGGCGCCCTCCCTGCGCATTCGTCGCTGCGACCCGTCGCCGCGAAATGACACGACGCGGAGAGAATGGTATGGGCATTTTCCGCTGGCTGAAGAACCTGGGGCGCCCCAACGCTGAGGAGGCGCCCTCGGCCACCATCGAGGAGCTCGAGCCGCGCATTCTGTATTCGGGAGATCTCAATCCGGTCGCCGCGCCTGCCCCGGAAGCTGCCCTCCAAGGTGAGGTGCGTCAAATCGATGAGAGCACCGTCAATGCTCAGCACGCCTCGCTCGCAGTCTTCTCATTGCAGGAAGAGCGCTCCCGCGAGATCGTGTTCGTCGATGCACGCATACCGAACGCCGAACAGCTCGTCGCGGATATCACCGCCAATGCCCGCAGCGAACGCACCATAGAGATCATTCTCATCGACGCGAGTCGCGATGGGATCGCGCAGATCAACGAAGCGCTCGCTGACCAGAAGGATGTTGCCGCGATCCACATCGTCTCGCACGGCCGACCCGGGCTGCTGCAACTCGGAAACACGACGCTCGACTCGAGTGCGCTGGAGGCCCGCGCCACCGAGCTGCAGAGCTGGCGCGAGGCGCTGAGCGCCGATGCCGACCTGCTGATCTATGGTTGCGACGTGGCGCAGGGCACGGCCGGGCAAGCATTCGTGGAACACCTCGCGCGCCTGACGGGTGCGGACGTCGCGGCAAGTGTCGATGCGACCGGGCACGAGTCGCTGGGCGGTGACTGGCAGCTGGAGATTTCGCAGGGAAGCATCGAGACGGGCGTGGCCGTGAGCGCTGAGGCACAACACGAGTGGCTTGGCCTGTTGGCCGACACCACGATCCACTCGTACGAGCCCACGTTTGGCAACATGGGCGACCAAGCGTACGAGGTCAAGTCGAGTCAGCCGCAGATCATGAAGGTTCGGTACGACAGCCCGACGGCGACTTACACCGTCGACAAGATCGGCCTGGTGCTCTACGGTGCCAGCGATACCTCGGCGCAGAACATCACCGTGTCGTTGCGCTCGACCTACAACGGCGCGATCATCGCCAGCGGAACGATCGCGAGCTCGAGTCTGGGAACCACCGAGGCGTGGGTAACGATCAGCCTGAGCAGCACCGCGACGCTGAATGACAACCAGAACTATTTCATTCGCATCGAAAGCAGCACGGACGGTGGCAAGGTGTATGTCGGCGTACACGATTCGGGCACCTACACGACCGGCGCCAAGATCAACCCCGGCGATGGCACGGACGATGGCTCGAAGGACATGGCGTTTCGCCTGATCGAGTCTACCAACGCCGCGCCCAGCGCCACCAATCTGAGTGCGGCCCAAACCTATACCGAAGACACCGCGCTGAACCTGACCGACATCGTGATCAGCGACGTCGACAGCGCCAGCGTCACGGCGACCTTGACCCTGTCCAACACCGCCGCCGGCAGCCTGAGTACCGCCACCTCCGGTGCGGTGACCTCCACATATGTCGCCGGCACCGGCGTGTGGACCGCCAGCGGCGCCCTGGCCAACGTCAACACCCTGCTGGCCGGCGTGACGTTCAACCCAGCGTCCAATTTCAACGGCAACTTCACCATCGCCACCAGCGTCAGCGTCGCGGCGGCCGTGACCGGCAGCAAGGCGATGACTGGCACCGCCGTGAACGACGCGCCCGCCGGCACCAACGCCACCGTCACGACCAACGAAGACACCGCCTACACCTTCTCTGCCGCCACCTTCGGCTTCACCGACGTGGATGCGGGTGACAGCCTCTCGGCGGTGCGCATCGACTCGGTTCCGGGCGCGGGTTCGCTCACGCTCTCCGGTGCGGCGGTCTCGGCCGGGCAGGTGGTCACGGCCGCGCAGCTCGCCGCCGGCAACCTCGTCTTCACGCCCGCGGCCAATGCCAACGGCGCGGGCTACGCGAGCTTCACCTTCAGCGTGCGCGATCAGTCGAGTGTGTATGACGCCGCGCCGAACACGTTGACGGTGGATGTGACCGCGGTGAACGATGCGCCCGCGGGCACCAACGCCACCGTCACGACGAACGAAGACACCGCCTACACCTTCGCCTCGGCCACCTTCGGCTTCACCGACGTGGACGCGGGCGACAGCATCTTAGCGGTGCGTATCGATTCGGTTCCGGTCGCGGGTTCACTCACGTTGTCAGGCGTTGCAGTGAACGCGGGCGACGTGATCACCACTGCTCAGCTCGCCGCGGGCAATCTGGTGTTCACGCCGGCCGCGAATGCCACCGGCGCGGGCTACGCGAGCTTCACCTTCAGCGTGCGCGATCAGTCGAATGCGTTCGACGCCGCGCCCAACACGCTCACCGTCAATGTGACAGCGGTCAATGATGCGCCTGCCGGGATGCCAACGATTACTGGAACCGTGAGCGAAGACCAGATCTTGACGGCTACCTCCGCGGGCATCGCGGATGTCGATGGCGTAGGCGTCTTCAGCTACCAGTGGTTGAGGAACGGGATCGCGATTGGGGGTGCGACGGCTAACACCTTCACGTTAGGAGACGCCGATGTCGGCACGCAGATTTCGGTACAGGTGCGCTACACCGATGGACAGGGTACGCCCGAAGGCCCGCTCACCAGTGCCCAAACCGCAGCGGTCGCCAACGTCAACGATGCGCCCACCGGTGCGGTTGCCCTCATTGGCACAGCCACCGAAGCGCAATCGCTCAGCGCGGACACTTCCACCATTGGCGACGCTGACGGTCTGAGCGCCGTCAGCTTCCAATGGCAGCGCTCCGCCGATGGCGTGACTTGGATCAACCTGAGCGGGGCCACTGCGTCAATCTATTTGCTCACCGCCACCGACGTGGGCGATCAGATACGGGTGATCGTGGGTTACACCGATGCGCAGGGCACTGCCGAGAGCCTGAGCAGTACGGCCTTGGCCGCCGTAGTCGGCCCAACCACAACGGTTGGTCCGACAGTGAGCAGTGCGTCGAGCGGAGACTCGGGTGACGCGTTGATCGGCGCGCCGGTCCCAACAGATGGCAACGATCCGCTGGCCGCGGCCCCTGGTGGCGCAAACCGTCGGAGTCCATTGGCGACACAATCATTCGAGCGAGCGCGAAGGATTGACAAATGACCCGCTATGGTTGGCCAGCTCAGTGCTGGTCGCAGGTGCGCTGTTGTGGTTGGTGCGCTCGAGCGGCTGGACCTCGCTGCTGGTGATGGGCCTGCCGATCTGGCGGCATGTGGACTTGCTGGCGATCGTGGAGCGCGAAGAGGAGGACGAGCCACCCCCAGCGCGCATCCCGAATGCCTCGCACGGCGATCAGGCCGAGTTGGAGGAGCAGGCCGCCGCCATGGTGCTCGATGAACGCGCTGCGGACATTCACAGGCCCGTGAGTCGAGCGTGAGACGCATCGGCCCCACCCTGCAGATCACCTTGGGATTGGTCTTCCTGACCAACTTCCTGATCGTCATCGCCGATACCGTCTTCAATGTATTGCCCGACCGCACATCGCAGATGATGAAGGTGCGGAAGTCGGTGAGCGAGGGCATGGCCGTGCAAGTGGCCACGCTGATGCAATTCGGCGACCGTCTCGCACTGGAGCAATCCCTGGAGGCGCTGCGGCAGCGCAGCAACGAAGTGCGCTCCATTGCGGTGCGTCGCGCCGATCAGACGTTGGTGGCCCAGGCTGGAGACCATGAGGATGCCTGGTCAGAAACGCGCAATGACCGCTCCACCTTGACCCACGTGGTCGTGCCCCTTACGTTCGGAACGGATCGCTGGGGCACGTTCGAGATGACCTACGTTCCGGACCCGCGGAACGCGTTCCGCCGCGCGCTGACCGAGCCGCTCTGGATCACGATCTTGTTCGTTTCGCTGGGAGGCATACTCGTCTATTGGCTCTACATGCGGCGCGCGTTGCTTCGACTGGATCCTTCCGCAGTCATTCCGGAGCGCGTGCGCCTTGCCTACGACGTCATGGCCGAGGCGGTGGTACTGCTCGACTCGCGGGGGCGCATCCTACTTGCGAACAATGCGTTTCGCGCCTTGCACGGTAATGACGGCCTCGATCTGACCGGCAAGCGCCTCTCGACGCTCCACTGGTTGGCCGAATACCTGCCCGACGATTCACACCGCCATCCTTGGGTACAAACGATGATCGAACAAGTGCCGACGATGGGGCACGAGATCGAGATCGCAACGGATTCCGGTATCAGCAGGAAACTCATCATCAATTGCGCGCCGATTGGAGATCCCGGCGGCTCCGTGCGAGGTTGCATGGTGACCATGAACGATGTCACCGAGCTGCACCGCTCGAACGAGCGGCTGCGCGAAACGCTGGTCGAGCTTGCCATTTCGCGCGACGAGATCGCACAGAAGAACGAGGCGCTTGAGCGCCTGGCGACCCGCGACTCTCTCACCGGATGTCTCAACCGGCGCGCATTCTTCGAGCAGATGGAGGCGGCGCTGGTGGAGTCGAGGCGAGGCGGGACGCCGCTCAGCTTCTTGATCCTCGACATCGACCGCTTCAAATCGGTCAATGACACGTACGGGCACGCGACAGGTGATCGTGTAATTCAGGAAGTCGCGAAGAAGCTCGTGACGGCATCGCGCACCAAAGACGTGATCTGCCGCTATGGGGGTGAAGAGTTCTGCGTCGGCTTGCCGAACGCCGACCTCGCGCAGGCAGCCATCGTCGCCGAGCGGATAAGGCGAGCGATCGACGAGCAGTGCGGGCCCGCCATTCGGGAAATACCTGGATTCCACGTTACGGCCAGCCTTGGTGTGGCAACGCTTGATGACACGACCGGCGTTGTTCAGGCCATCGAGGCGGCTGACCAGGCGCTGTACCGCGCCAAACGTGGGGGGCGCAATCGCGTCTGCCGGGCTGGCGAATCGGTCGAGCAGGACCAAGAAACGCACGCGACCGCCGCGGATACCGCGGCCGCAGAATCGAGTGCGGGGTAACGCCATGGCCAATCGCACAATGCGCATAGAGTTGAAGCTGCGACTGTTGTTCGCCGCCCTGTCGCTGCTGGCGGCACTAGGCGTTGGGACCGTCTCGGTGTACACGGAGCTCCAAGAAGGACGAGCACAACTTATCGGTCAGGCCACCAAGCTCGCACGCATGGTGGCGCAACTGAGCGGACCGCACCTGTCGGGCGAGGCGCGCTCGGAGCCACTCCTCATAGTCCGCTCGGCGGCACAGCAATCCGATGTGATCTACGTAGCGCTTTACAACGCAGTAGGTCAAGTAGTAACAGCGTCGGGCCCCCGCGAGGGATTTTCGTCCCAACAAGCGCCAAAGTCTTGGCCAACCGGTGCAGTTTCGCACCAGACCATGGCCGGCGTGACTGCCAGCGGCGTGCGCTATCACGAAATTATCGTGCCGGTCAGAAGCCCCAAGGCGGGCGCCCCCAACGACGCTGCGCCCACCGCGCGGGAGGCGATGGCAGCACCCCTGGTGATCGATGGCTACGTGCGTGTAGCGGTAAGCGAGGTGCGAATCCGCGACCAGTTCCTGAACTTCCTCGCGGTCGTAGGGGTCAGCGCGCTTCTCGTGATCTTGCTCGGCAGCGTGATCGTCGTCTGGTTCACGCGACGGCTGGTCGCGCCGATCGATCAGCTCGCCAAGGCGACGCGCGCGATCGCCCAAGGCAATCTTGACGCAATCGTAACCTTGAAGACGCGCGACGAGTTGCAGGATCTCTCCGCGGCATTCAATCAAATGGCGGTGCGGCTGCGCGAATCGCGCACCGAAGTGCTTGCCTATCAATCGAACCTCGAGACCAAAGTCGAGAAGCGCACGCAGGAGCTCAAGCTCGCGAAGGAAACAGCCGAAGCGGCGAACAAGCTCAAGTCGCAGTTCCTGGCGAATATGAGTCATGAGATCCGCACCCCGATGAATGGCGTGCTCGGCATGGCCGAGCTACTGCTCGACTCCGACCTCGAGGAGCGCCAGCGCAAGTTGGCCGAGACGATCCACTCCTCGGGCGTGACCCTGCTTGGTGCCATCAATGACATCCTGGATTTCTCGAAGATCGAAGCGGGCCGGATCGAGCTCGCCTCGGTCGAGTTCGCAGTCCGAGACCTTATTCATAGCATCACCGACATGTTCACCGAGGGCGCACGTGCGATCGGTCTGGCGCTCAACGCCCAAGTGGGACCCGAGGTACCCGCGGTAGTCAAAGATGATCCGCTCAGGCTCAGGCAGGTGCTGATCAATCTTGTCGGCAACGCGCTTAAGTTCACCGAGCACGGCTCGATTACGATCTCGGTCACGCGCACCGGCGGCAGTGATTCGATGACGGCGCTGCGGTTCGCGGTGCGCGATACCGGTATCGGCATCCCAGCGGACAAGCAGCGCGAGATTTTTCAGGCGTTCTCTCAAGCCGATGGCAGCATGACCCGTGCATACAGCGGGACGGGATTGGGGCTTGCCATCTCGAGCCGGATCGTCAGCCTCTTCGACGGTGAGCTCGCCGTGGAAAGTGCACTCGGCCGCGGTTCGACGTTCTGGTTTGCCGTCCGGCTCCCGATCGGGACGAAGGCATCGTTCAACGCAGCGCCGGTTGGAAAAGATGCCCTCAAGCGCCCGATAGTCTCGACGCAGCGCGTTCTCAGTTCGACCGCCGCGCCTGCGAAATCCACGTCAGGCGGTGCGGTTAAGAGCGATGCAACTGCGGATAGGCGACCCACCGCTCCCGCTACGGTCGACGGGCAGGAAGACGCAGTGGGCGCAGAGGGCGCGATCGACGTGTTGGTCGCCGAGGACAATACCGTGAATGCGCGGGTCGTCACGGGGATGCTCGAATCGCTCGGTGCGCGTGTCACAGTAGTCGGCAACGGGGAAGAAGCGGTTGCCCTATGCCGGCAGCGGCGCTTCGCCCTCGTGCTCATGGATGGTCAGATGCCGGTGATGGACGGGCTCGAGGCCACGCGCGAGATACGCAAGCATGAGGCAGGCAGCGGGTATCGCCAGATAATCATCGCTTTGACGGCACACGCATTCACCGACTACCAAAACGCCTGCACCAGTGCCGGCATGGATGATTTCCTGAGCAAACCGATGACCAAGAAAGCCTTGGCCACGATATTGGAGAAGTGGTCGTCGCGCGACGTGCCGACGACGCCTCGACCCAAAGTGACTTCCAAATAGCTACCGATTCGCCTGCAACACCGTCAGCTCACCGCTGGTCGATAACATGGTTCTAGGGTCGATAAACGGGCCGGCTGAGCGTGAAGGGGCCGTTTCAGAGTGACCGAAACAGCCACATCTTGAAACGGGTTCCAAGGCTAGTCTGTCGTGCAGAGCTGCTGCGCGGCGATCTCGGCAAAGCGTTCCGCCGGAACTGCCTTGCTGTACAAGAATCCTTGGTATTGGTCACATTTGAGGCGACCGAGCATCGCAAGCTGAGCCTTGGTTTCGACGCCCTCCGCTGTCGCTTTCAAACCGAGGCCGTGCGCCAAGGCGACTACTGTCGACACGATGGCAGCGTCGCGCGAATCGGTCGTCACGGTATCGATAAAGGACTTATCGATCTTCAACTCGTCCAACGGAAGCTGCTTCAGGTAAGCGAGCGACGAGTAGCCTGTGCCGAAATCATCGAGCGCGATCTGCACGCCAAGCGCCTTGATCGCACGCATGACATCGACTGCTCCTTTCGCGTTGTCCATCAACATGCTCTCGGTGAGCTCGAGGATCAGGGATCGGGGATCCAGGCGGGTTTCCTCGAGAGCGGTCGATATCGAAGCCAACAACTCTTTCCCGCGCAACTGGACGCTGGATACATTGACGGCAATCGGCACAATCCCGTGTCCAGCTTCTTGAAGTGCTTTGCTCTGCCGGCAAGCGGAAAAGAGAACCCATTCCCCGATCGCCAGAATCAGGCCTGTCTCTTCCGCGAGCGGAATGAACACTCCAGGCGACACCATGCCAAGCTCCGGGCTCTGCCAACGCAGGAGTGCTTCTGCACCAACGATCCGCCCGCTCGTGACGTCGACCTTTGGTTGGTAGTGGAGGATCAGCTCGCCACGGCTGAGCGCATTGCGCAGCCGGTTCTCGAGCGTCAACCGCTCCAGAGAACGGGCATTCATTTCATTCGAGTAGAAGACAAATCGGTTGCCACCTTGCCGCTTCGCGTTGGACATCGCCGCGTTGGCGTTCTTCATCAACAGATCGCTCGCTGCCCCGTCGTTGGGATAGACCGCAATGCCGATGCTCCCCGTCACGAACAGCTCGTGACCGTTGATCAGGAACGGCTCGGTGAATAAGGCAAGCGTTCGACGGGCGATGGCTGCAGCGTTCGGCGCTTGGTTCAATTCAACGACCAGGCAGGAGAATTCGTCTCCGCCGACCCGCGACATGCTTACGCGGGACTCGCCTTCGATAAGACGGCCCACGGCATCTCCAGCGCGCAAGCTCTCCTCGAGTCGGTGGGCCACGGCGCGAAGCAGCTCGTCGCCGGTGCGATGGCCAAGGGTATCGTTGATCTGCCGAAACCGGTCGATATTGAAGTTCAGCAATGCGCACGACCGTCCTGAACCATGGACCCGCTTGAGCGCAGAATCTAGACGCTCGAGAAACATTTTCCGATTGGGCAATCCCGTCAGCGTATCGTAGTAGGCGAGCTGGTCCTGATAGGCCTTGAATGCGAGTGTATTGCGTAGGCGCAGAATCAGCTCGCTTGGGTCCACGGGCTTCGCGAGATAATCCGTCGCACCCAATTCGAGCGCCCGCGTCTTCGTCTCCGAGAAGCTCGACGATGTCAATACGATGACCGGCACGTACCGAAACTCGGCGTCCGCGCGCATGCGCTCCAAAATATCGAATCCGGAGAGTATAGGCATCATCAGATCGAGCAAGACCACATCCGGCTTGTTCGATCGAATCATTGCCAGCGCTTGCTCCGGATCGGTCGTGGAAATGAACGCGTCAAATCCGGCCTCACCGAGGAAGGCCTCCACGGCATCGATCATGATCGGATCGTCGTCGACCATCATGACCGTAGCCTTCGCGAGAGTTACCAAGTCCTCCCGGTCAACAAGCTGCCCATCTGCCGCCGCTCCGGTGGATACCGTAGGTGTCATCTTCATGGTAGTGCTCTCAGTCATAGAATGGCTTTTAATACGAGGAGTCTGTAAGGCTAGGGGCATGTCGCGCAGCCACTCGACCATCAAGGGCCTCAATTGCGGCGATTGGTGGAACGTCGTCTGGCCCGACCACTCGCGCCGCTAGCGACTGGAGAACCGATAGGGCCGCTTCAATGGCGTCGCTTTTTCCACTTCGCGCGTGTTCCATCAACTGCTGCGCCGGCTCGGTAAATGCATCGAACCCCACTGAACCTGCTGCGCCCTTGAGCCAGTGCGCAATTTCACCCACCTGCCGGACGTCCTTCCGGCTCCACGCATCCTCGATGGCGCGCATGCGCTCTTCGAGTCGGTCGATGAATCGCACTATCACGGGCCTGAGGCGCCTGTTCCCGGCCAAACGTGACCGCACGGGCTCGCCCCGTGAAACCGGCGCGCTCGTCTTGGAGCCGTTGATCGCCTGCGGGAACTCGGCAACGAAGGCGAAGTCGGATTGATCGATCGGAAGCTCCTCTGCGCCAAGGTAATTGGTCAGCGTCCGCACCAGGAGGTCTAAGTCGATTGGCTTGGCGAGGTAGGCGGTGAACCCGGCATCGGCCAACTCCTGCTCAAAGCCCTTCATCGCATTTGCGGTGAGCGCGATGATCGGGATCTGCAGTCCTCGCGCGCGCAGCAGGCGTGTCGCCGTGAGTCCATCCATGATCGGCATTTGAACGTCCATCAAGACCAGGTCGAACGATCCGGTGAGGACCTTTTCCACGGCGACCTGACCGTTCTCCGCGCCCTCGATTGAGAGACCAGCGTCTTCGAGGACGACCCGCACGAGCTCGCGATTCTCGTTTCCGTCGTCGACGACGAGAACGCAGGCTGGTTGAAAGCGCCAGCGATTGGCGATCGTCGCCGATGTCGAATCGTTGATCCTCGTGATCTCCTCGGGGCGAACCAGGTCAACGCCCTCCAATGGGCCGGTCGCAACAGTCAAGGTGAATGTGCTTCCCTCGCCCACCCGGCTACGCACGGCAATGTCGCCCCCCAGCGCCCGCGCGAGACGGCGGCTGATGGTAAGTCCCAGGCCGGTCCCCCCGAACCTGCGCGTAATCGAGTTCTCTGCTTGCACGAACGGCGCGAAAATAGACGCGAATTTGTCCTCAGGAATCCCGATGCCGTTGTCGACGACGTCGATGGCGAAACGTGCGCGTTCGGTCCCATGGTCTGCAGACGTTTCGTCGCCGCCCGGGAGCATCCGTGCGACGATCTTGACACCGCCCGCCTCGGTGAACTTGATTGCGTTGCCGACCAGGTTGGTCAGGATCTGCCGCAGGCGTGACGGATCAGTCTCAATGGTTCGCGGGATCAAGCCCTCGCATACGAAGGCGAGCGCAATTCCCTTCTCCATCGCCTTGGCGCTGAGCGCCTCGACGACCTCGCTCACGATCTGTTGGGGTGCACACCGGATGCGCTCGAATTCCAAACGTCCGGATTCCACTTTGGACAGGTCCAGAACATCGTTGATCAGCTCGAGCAGGTGCTTTCCGCTTGAATGGATCGTGTTGACGTATTTCTGGAGCTCCTGCTCATTTTTATGGTGACCACGACGGAGCAATTCGGTGAACCCGAGGATCGCGTTCATCGGGGTGCGAATCTCATGGCTCATGTTCGCGAGAAACTCACTCTTCGCCTGGTTCGCGGCATCGGCGGCGCGCTTGGACTCGCGCAGTTCGACTTCCTGCTGTTCGAGCTGGGTCACATCGTCAAAGCTGATCAGGACTCCGCCGTGACGGCCACCGCTGCCCAGGACAGGCGAGCAGTTCACGAGGAACGAGCGCTGCTTGTCCTCGCCGTCGCGCAGCTTGATCATCGAATTGCGCTGGGGAACCCCGGTCGCAAGTGCCAATACCCATGGAAGACTTTCCGGCTGCAGCGCAGTGCCGTCGGGATGCGACCACGCAAGGTCCGTTACCGAACGGCCCAGCAATGCGTCGGCGGCGCGCCCGACGAGGGCCGCAAATGACTGGTTGGCGAGAACGATGTGACCGTTGAGATCGATCACCAGTAGGCCTTCGGCCAGCGTGTCGAGTGCCGAACGAACCCGCTCGGGAACGGCGCGGGACGGATCCAAGTCACGCAGGGCTTTGCCCAGATACAGATAGAAGAACAGAAAACTCCCGGCGGCCATGAAGAGGACGAGCAAGGTTCGCTCGTCGGTCAACATCCCCCACCACCCGGGCGCGGTTAGCGGTTGAAAGCGCAGTTCCACCTGGCCCCACCGTTGGTTTGCCGACCAGAGCGGCACCTGCAACTGCGAGTCACTGGACGCTTCGCCCGGCTTCAACATCCAATGAGCCCCGTGATCGCCGATAGTGGCGATGGACTCGCCGGTCGCCTTGCGTACGGCAACCGAACGGAGGTCTGCATTGCGCTCGACGATCAGGCGGAGCATCGATTCGAGCTGACGCGCATCACCGCGTGCGATCAGGGCGGTGCCGCTGGCGGCGACGGTCTCGCCGAGCGCGGTGCGGCCTTGACGTACGGCGCCCAGGCGATCGGGAACGATCCCAAGGAAGATCGCGACCAGGACAAGGCTGACCAGCAGCGATACCTGGCCGAAGGCGATGTAGACCTTGGCGCTCGGATTCGGCATCTTCATTCTGTCCGGTCCAATTCGGCTATGAGAGATCGATGGTCGCCCTCGGCCCTTGTGCTGAAGGATCGAGACCTGTGCAGTTCAGTACCGGCGGACCCACCGGCCACGGTCCCGTCACCGCTTGCAGCACCGGCGCGCTTCAACAGCGATTCGAGCGACTCCTCATCGTCATCGTTTCGTTCTTCTCCCACTAGGCGAGCGAGCACAGGCAGCGGGTCGATCAGGCGCCACGCGGGAAGCGATGAGAGCAAGCTGCCAATGAGAATGCCACCCCGGATGAGCCAGATCACATATCCGACCGTGAGTCCTGTCGTGGCTGCGATCGTCGAGGCGACAACGATCTGTTCCAGTCGCGTCTGTCCCTTGAGTTGATCCCGCAGTTGGTCGAGCTCGCGCTTGAACGAATCGACACCCGACAGGTTCGCGGACGGTTCCGCCGTTGCAGCGTTTGCACTCGACACGATTGGCAATGATGCGAGGCCGTCGAGGGACGTTGCTATAAGGCGAACCAGATCGAGCTCAAGGTGCTGCGCCGGGCGCGAATTGTTTTCCAGTGGCAAACGCGAGGGCGCGGCGTACACCGGCGCACTGACCGCATTCACTGCCGATTGCAGGATTGAAAGCAGGGGCGCGAATGTGTCCGACCTATTCGCAGGGGCGATCGCGGGTGGTGTCTCGATGGGGGCACCAGCTTGCGGAGAACGTGTACCACTGGTGCGGTTTGTTGTGCCGTCCATGGGCGAGAGCGTAGTCTCGCCCGTTACCGGCTGTGGAGGAATCAAGCCCTCGTTCGGAGCGGGTACCGGTGGCTGCACCACTGGCACCACCGCGATCGTGAAGACGGTGCTGCTCAAGCTGCCGCCCACGCCATCACTCACCGAAAACACGAACCGATCCGCTGCGAGATCCCGGCCCGTGTGCTCGTAGGCTAGGCGGCCTGCATCGATATCGGCTTGCGTAAACGTCGAACCATCCGCCACGGCAACGCCATTGAGCTTGAGCGTGCCGCTCGCGGGCGATTGCGTCAACACATAGACCAGTTCCGCGGGCGTATTATCGACGTCCGTGACTTCCAGGAAACTCGAGGCGATGCTGCCGGTCGCGCCTTTGGTGATCGTCAATCCGGTGTTGGAAGCGACGATCGGCGCATCGTTGACCGCGGTGACATTGACAATGAGCGTGTTGGGGGTGGCATCCAGATCGATGCCGCCGTTGGCCGTGCCGCCGTCGTCTTGAACCTCGAAGCGGAAGCTGGCGTAACCCAGACCGCTTGCCTCAGCCCCCGGGCTGAACACGAGTTGCCCCGCATTGATGTCGGCCAGCGTGATGGTCTGTCCCGCGCTCACCGCCACCGCGCTATTGGTGAGCGCACCGGCGCCAGGCAGGGTGCTGATGCGTACCGCGGTCAGACTGTTGGCCGGGCTGTCGTTCGGATCGGTGAACCCGAAGTCTGCCGCGCTAAAGGTGTAGGCGGTGTCTTCGGTGACGGTGACGGTGTTATCGGCGCCCGTCGGTGCGTCATTGACCGCGGTAACATCGACGGTGAGCGTGTTGGGGGTGGCATCCAGATCGATGCCGCCGTTGAGCGTGCCGCCGTTGTCTTGCACCTGGAAGCTGAAGCTCGTATAGCCCACCCCGCTCGCCTGGGCACCGGGCGTGAACACCAGCCGCCCGGCCGTGATGTCGGCCAGCGTGATGGTCTGCCCCGCGCTCACCGCCACCGCGTT
>JANMUI010000762.1:0-3191 GCA_031391405.1 Betaproteobacteria bacterium | reverse complement strand
CGCGACGCCCACGACGAACGCAAGGCCGACGTTCCAGAGCCCGAGGGCGGCGGCCACGAGCGTCACGAACCGCTCGCCCTTGTCCTTGCTCAAGTCGCACGAACCGAGCGCGAGCTGTGCGCCGGCGAGGAAGAGGATCACGCCGAGGGTCACCGGATGAAACAGCGCGAACAACACGTCAGCCGAGCTCGCCAGAAAGGTTGCGATGGCAAGGAGCACTCCGCCAAGGATCACGAGCGCGCCGCCGGTTGTCGGTCCGAAGCGCACGTGACCTGCCACCCCGCCCGCGCCATGGCACATCGGCACGCCTATCCTCTGCGGGCTTCCCGCGTGCAGGCGTTGCAACACCCGGCAACACTAATCTGCCCTCGATGTCGTCGGGAAACACGCTTGGCGCGTTGAATGTCCATTAGAATGTTTTTCCCCGCAATCCACGACTGAGGCCACGATGCAATCGACGCCACATCACGCACCGAGACGGGCGAGAAACCTCGTCTCCCGCGCTCGACCGTTCGTTACAGGGGCGTTTGCGCTCGCGGCCACCTTCGGCTTATTGCATTTAAGCGCCGCCGCCGAGATCGATCTCTCGGGCACCGGTACGTTCAAGCCTCCGTCGGCCGAGCAACTGGCGAGCCTGCCGGCCGATATGGCATTTTCCCGGGCCGACTTCGCATCCGGCACCTGGTCGTTTCGGGTGCGCTATGCGGAACGCACCCCTGACGCTGACCCCGACCCCTATGTGGGCCGATTCGGCGGGGCAGTCCGTGTGTTTCAGCTGACGCTCGGGGCCACGACCATCGATCTTCCAGTAGATCGAGCCGAGCTGGTCGTCAGCGACGGCGGCTCGGGTTTCCCCAATCGGGAGTCAATTCGACTGGAGACTGGTTCATCAACGCCTTACGGCGTCATGCGCATAGGTTGGATTCAGCTGAACCAGCCGCCAAAGGGGACCGACTTGCGCGGCGCCCCGGGATCCTTGACGACCGACTCCCTGCCGGAGCCTTCGATGATCGCCAACCTCCCGACCTCGAGCCCGTTCGACCGATTTCTGCTATTGCGCATTGACCGAGCGGGCGGCGGAGCACAGCCCCTGATCTACATCAGTTCGTCCCAGGTGTTGGTGCTGGCAAGCCCCGCGGCGATCAGGTGAAAGGGATGACAATGCGGCATCTACCCTCGTTCGGAGCGGGCCTTCGAATCTTTGCGGCCGTGATTTGTATCTTGATGGTCGCCGGGTGTGGAGGAGGCGGCGGCAGCGCAGAAGTCGTCGTCGTCGCCAGTCCACCCTCGATTGCACCATTGGCGATTGCGCTGACCCGCGTCGGCCCGGAAGCCATCGAGGTCGCCTGGAGCGACGACCCGTATGTCGCCACGTTTACCGTCAGGCGCGACGGCTACACACTGGTCCGCGTCAATTCCAACATCTTGATCGATGCTTCAGTAGTCGTCGATAGCAGTTACTGCTATCAGGTAGCGGGTTACGACCCTTCCGGGCAGCTTGTCGCTATCAGTGATGTCGCCTGCGTGACGATCTTTCCCTGACCCGGCTGACATCTGGTGCTGCCGGCACCCCGTGACCAGCCCGAGCACCATCTCGACGACGAATGCACGATCCACTGCCTCGAAGGCCAAGTCGCGGGCGGGTACCGCCCGACTCTCACGCTGATCCTGAACACTGCTCAGGTCAAGTCCCGGGGCGGCACTGCGATCAGCCCGTGACGCCTTCCCCGGCCGCGAACTTGCGCGGCCTCGAGAGCGGCAGCGTGACGGCGAACTCGCTTCCGAGTCCCCGGCCGCCATGCGCCTCGACCAGATCGCGGACCACCGCAAGCCCGATGCCGAGTTCCCGGTTGTCCCGGGTCAGTAACTTGGTGTCCTGAACGAACAAATCGAAGATATGCGGCAAGGCCGCTGCGGTGATGCCGATGCCGTTGTCGGAAACGGTGATGGTCATTTTCCGTTCGAGCCGGTCAACCGCCAGTCCGATCTGGTGATGTCGCCGCTGGACAATGTGCAGCGGAATTCCATCGAGATGGATACGAGGGCGACAAGGCATGCCGGCAGGTTAGCATGAAATAATTGACGCTGGCCCCTTTAATTCAACCGGCGGCGTCCTTGCACCAGATGACCAGGATCGACGCCGCGCTGAACTGCACCGAGTAAGGCCCGGCGCAGCCGTCCGGTTCCGCCTCCGGAACGTGTTTTATCGAATAGCTTGCCGCACCCGAGCGCCGGAACGCCCCAACGCCCGCTTCGATGTCATACGCAATCCGCATCGCTGCATCCGTGCAGGCCGGCAGCACCACGGCGAGCGCGGCCGAACCATGCCTGCTACATTTCTTCACATCGAGCATCCCTTCAACCTCAACGCAACCGGGAATGCGGCAATGCAGATCCTGAAATTCGTGCTGTGGACCTGGCCATCGGCGACGGCATCGGCCGCCGACTTCCTGGATAGCCGCGTGAAGTTCCACCAAGTCCTGGCGCACGAGAAGGTCGATGGCTTTCTCGGCTCCGCCGTGTTCAAGGTCGACAGCGCTCCCTGGGCCGGCGCGTTCCTGTTCGAAAACTCCCCTTGGTCGACCGGGCACAAAACCGTCTTCGAGGAATGGTACCTGTTCCATGGATCCGCCGCCCTCGATGCCGTGAATGAACGCGTACATATGGGGCCTTATAAAGAGAGCCACGGCAAGTTCCTGAGGCAGGACCTCGGCGGAGAATGCGCCGGACTCTATTACGTGCGCAAAGGAGAGCTGGAGCCCGCCCTATCCGGAACCGGAACTGATTGCACCCTATGGTTCAACAAGGCTTACGCGACCTATGACGATCTACTCGAGCGGTTGGCGCCGACGATGCGCTCAACCGGATCGGTGCTGTGGCGCCGACTCCTGGTGCTCGGGCCGACGCCCGAGTTCCATCTCGACGTCGACGCGTCGGTCCGCTGGCCAGAAGATCTGAAGCCGTACCGGGTCCGACGCAGTCGAGTGTGGCCGATGTAAGAAGGGTCTGCAACCAGGTGGTTGCTTTTTTCCGCGAGTGGGTTGCGCTACTCATTCAGTACCGGAACGAAGACCAATGCTACGTATTCTCCAATGAAAGTGACCTCTTCCCCGAATGGAAGAACCCTGCCTGGCGGATACCGCTCGGTGAATTCATAGTCAGAGTTACGGTCTACTGCGTATTTTAGTGAT
>JANMUI010000749.1:0-3275 GCA_031391405.1 Betaproteobacteria bacterium | reverse complement strand
AGTCATGCCGACTATGTCCAAAAGGTCGAGCGCTCGTGCAATGCGCTTGTCAAGCGACGCCTGCTGCTCGAAGAGGATGCGAGGATGCTCATCGAGCGGGCCAGCAGCCGCAATCCGCTGGATCCGGCGGTGCCGCTTGGGCCGTTGGTACCGGTACTGGTCGCGCCGGGCGGTTGAGCACCGATGTTGCAGTATCCGAAGAAGCGATAGTCGCACTCGAAGCGCGGCGTCAGGTCCTTGAAGTGAGCGCAATACGCGGCGCGGAAGACGGGAAGATCATCGGGATGAATACGATCGACCCGGTCATCCGTGGTCTCGAACGTCCCGGGGCGGCAATCCGAGATAGCGATGGACACGCTCCGAGCTGTGGACGGTGTTCTTGGCGATGTACCAGTCATAAAATCCTTCTCAGGCCGCGCTCAACACGAGCTCGTGGCGCTTCTCGAGCTGACCCCGGCGTCGACCGGAATTTCGGCGAGCATTGGGGCAAGCGGGAGGGTCAGCGGATGCGGCTCGTCCGTGCGCGAAACAAATGAAACAAAAGCTCGCGTCCGGGGAAGTCACCCAGATACCCGCATCGACTAGGCTACCGGTTAAGCGCATCACGCGTCGTTTGCCTGATGCGCTCGAGATCTGTCCCTAAACGTCGACGCGAGGCGTGGTACGACGTCGCACATTGCCACTACAAGGAAACAGCCGTGCACACGGACCATCTGACCAACCGCGTCAACAACATTAACCTGCCTGCGATTCTTGCTGTGTCCGCGATCGGCACCGCGATGTATGGATTGCCGTTCTTGGTCACGCAGGCAGATCGCCTCGGAGGTATCGATTCGATCGGACGAGCGTATGCGCGAGACGTGGACGAAGTTCGGCTGCCCACGATGACATGGGAGCTCGGCCATGACCAGTCAGCAATCGATGCGCGTAACACGATCAATCTACATCTCGTAAGTACATTTCGTTTGAACCCTTCGATCGATTGCCGCCACTCATAAGCAAGCATCAATCATTCGTCCCACCCTGCATCCAAAAGCACCGTTGGCTCGAATCTGGGAAGAGCGGTTCAACCAAGCGAGTTGCATCATGAACACGATTACCCAAGGTCTTTCTCCCAAGTTGCTGGCACTCCCGGCTCTCGAGCCGATTCGCATGATGTCGGCGGGGCTGCTAATGGGCGCGGCACCGAGGAACCACTCATCATCGGCAAGTGGCGCAGCACTACGAAGGACCGGCACGGATCGATCTCGCGTTCGCGGCAGCCTGACGCGTGGTTGGGCGCTCGCCGGCGCGCTGTTCTTTGTGGCAGTCGCGGCGCACGGTGCATCCGCTGAATCAACCCTCGCTGCCGCTGAAACGTCCGGCAAACAGGCCGCACCGCCAGCGTGCACCGGCTGGGGCGGAAAGCGGGTCGCGCGCACCGAGTTGTTCTTCGGATTGATGCGACGAGACGGTTCGACCGTTTCCGAGCAGGAGTTCCATCGCTTCGTGGAACATGAAGTGACGCCACGCTTTCCGGATGGATTGACGCTTCTCAGTGGCACCGGACAGTTTCGAGACGCCAATGGAACCGCCATCAAGGAAGGCTCGAAACTGTTGATCCTGCTCTATCGGTATGACGGCGACAACAGCCGTGCGATCGAATCGATCCGCACGGCCTACGCGAAGACATTCCAGCAAGAGTCGGTGTTGCGCGTCGACGGTGATTCTTGCGTGTCGTTCTGAGGAATTGGCACATCTCGACGTAGCAGTCATGCTAGCCGAGGAACTTGTGGCACAGTCGCCGGCGGAGCTGCGTCGGGTACTCGAACACTCGGCATCGCAAGCACGTGGGCATCGCAATATTATTGCCCGCTTTGGTCGGCACCCACATCGCAACGCGGTCTTAGGACGACAATCTACGCCAGAGGAACTGAACTACATCAGGGATGATCGGACGTGGATCGCCACGTTTCCGCTTCACACTCGCTCGCGTAAGATGCACGCATGAAAGTCTGCATTGTCTCCGATAGCCACGATCGCGCCGACGCGCTCGCGCAAGCAGTGCGCGAGGCGGCCGCGCAAGGCGCCGAAGCAGTGATCCATTGCGGCGATCTGATCGGTGCGCAAACGCTCAAGCCGGCGCTTGCGCTCGGGTTGCCGGTGCACCTCATCCACGGCAACAATGCCGGCGACCCGACCGCGCTGCAGAGGCTTGTCCGCGCCAGTAGCGGACTGCTCCAGTACCACGGCCCCGATGCGCGCATCGAGTTGGCGGGCCGGCGGATTTTCCTCGTGCACTATGACGATTATGGCTACGCCATGGCCTGCACCGGCGACTGGGAGCTGGTGTGTTGCGGGCACTCGCACCAAGCCGATCTGCGCAAGATCCCAAGCGTGAAGGGCAATGAGACCTGGCTCGTCAATCCCGGCACCATAGCGGCGCTTGCCGCGCCGGCGACATGGGTGCTGGGGGATCTCGCGGCGATGCGGTTCGAATTGCGGGCGCTTGGCAGCCAGGCATTCATCGCCTCTATAGGTGCATAGCAAAGATTAGTGAGCCAAGCCCGGTGCATCGCACTTAGAATCCGCTCGCGAGTCGGCAAGCAATAATCGAGGAGAGGGCGACGATGTTCACCAACAATCCGTTTGCTGCGTTGAGTGAGATTCTGCCTGCGAACGCGATGCGGATTTATCTGGTTCTCACGGTGCTTGCCGTGTTCGCCGGAACCTTGTACGACATCATCCACAAGGGCAGCGCCAAGTATTTTTTCGATAATTGGCGAAAGTCGAAGGCCAAAGGGGCTAGCCAAGTCGGTGGCGGCGAAATGGTGTCGATCGCCATCAAGACGGGGCTCGTGGATGTCCTGGCGTCCGGGGAATTCTGCAACGCGCGCCGCCGCATCGCCCATCTGCTGACAATGTACGGGTTCGTACTCTACGTCATCACCACCGCAGTCATGGTGTTCGGCTACCCGAGCACCATGACGCCGGCGCCTGCCATCCTGCCGCTGCTTTGGTGGATCGGCGGATTAATGATTTGCGCGGGCGGATACTGGTTTTGGTTTTTTATCAGGGTCGATGTCGCCGCGGAGGGTCATTCGCCGTTCCGCTTGATGCGCGCGGATCTGTTCATCCTCGCGCTGCTGGCCAGCGTCACGCTTGGCCTCATCTGGGCAACCCTGCAAGCGAGGGCGAGTACCGGGGCCACCGTGCTCTTCGGTTTGTACATCATCGCCACGACAGTCCTGTTCGGATCGGTGGCCTGGTCCAAGTTCGCGCACATGTTCTTCAAG
>JANMUI010000719.1:0-4327 GCA_031391405.1 Betaproteobacteria bacterium | reverse complement strand
CGCACGGACCCTGGCTGTATTCGGCGTTGGGGCGATAACGTGCTAACGGCCTGCGGTGCATTCCATCACGTCGATTTCGACGTCATCACTTTCAATCCAAGATGCTTCACCATCGGATCGAAGTCGCGATCGCGATGCAGCAGCGTGTGCTTCTGCTCGACACAAAAGGTGGCTATCAGAACGTCTGTAGCGCTACGTGGGGTCACTCCGAGCCGGCGCAACCGCCGATAGTTCTGCGCCGCATTGACGGCAATCGCCGCTCCGCCGAGGTCAAAGCATGGCAATTCGCGCAGACTCGCGCTGACTTTCCGATACTTGTCATCGTCGCGCACACCTTGAAGAATCTCCTGGAGAACCCGATCGCATAGAGCCACTTCCTGGTTTTCAAGCAACCACGCGAGTGAGTCACAGTGAGGAGCACGCAAACCACGAAAGAAGTCGACCCAAACGCTCGTATCGGCGATCACCATTCGGATCGTTAGCGGCCCTTGGCGCGTCGAAGCGTCGCCAAGTCACCTTCCCAGTGGACCTTACCGCGCAATGCGAGGATTTCCCGGTATGCCTTTTTACCGGCGAGCAGGCGCAATGCCTCTTCGACCGTTGCTCGTTTAGTCTTGAATCCGCCGACTTTCATCGCTTCGGCCAAGAGGCGATCGTCGATTTCTATGTTCGTCCGCACGGTGATCCTGGTGTACTCGGGGGCACCATTCTACACATTCCGAGAGTGGCCTCCACACCGCCTTCGAACAAGCTTCGAACAGGCCTTCGCGACCCGATACAATCGCACATGCTAAATCGTCTCTATGGTTGGTTCGAGCGCCGCGTCGATGCAACGGCCCCACCACGCGAGGGCGGGCCGCCCGCGACCCTCGCCGCCTTCTATTGGCATTTCGTTGGTCCACACCGGGCACTCTTCGCATCGATTCTCGCGACCGGGTTCGCGGTCGCGATCGTCGATTCGCTGATTCCGGTATTTATCGGCCGCCTCGTTTCATTGATGGCCGAGACTGATCGGGCCGCTGCGCTATCGGCCGCCATGCCGATGCTTCTCACGATGGCGGTGGTGATCCTCGTGGGGCGGCCGCTTGCCAACTTCTCCGATCTACTCGCCCGCAACAACGCGATCGTACCCGGCGTGACGAGTCGGATCCGGTGGCTTGCCCACTGGCATGTCATCCGGCAAAGCTGGGCGTTCTTTCAGAACGATTTCGCGGGCCGCATCGCCAATCGCGTCATGCAGACGGCGAGCGCCATGCGGGAAAGTGTCGTCTCCAGCATCCGCGCGGTCTGGTACATCACGATGTACGGCGCGAGTGCGCTGATTCTGATGGGTGCCGCCGACCCTCGACTCGCCGCCCCGACGCTTGCGTGGATCATCGGCTACCTGTTTTTCCTCCGCTACTTCGTCCCGCGCATGAGAAAGCTCGGCAAGGCGAGTGCCGAGGCGAATTCGCAGCTCGTCGGGCGCATCGTCGACAGCTATTCGAACATTCTCACGGTCAAGCTGTTTGCCCGCGCCCGCGACGAAGATGCCTATGTGCGCGACGCTGTCGACGAACACAAGAGCGCGATCGCCGCGCATATGCGCCTCATCAGCAATTTCATCATGACCTTGCAGATCATGAATGCCATGCTGCTGGTATCGACCGCAGCGGTAGGCGTCGCGCTGTGGGGGCGTGGCGTCATCGACGTGGGTGTGGTAGCGATGGCATTGCCGCTCGCTTGGCAGATCGCAAACATGGCCGGCTGGGTATCGTGGGAAGTCACCAGCATTTTCGAGAACATCGGCAATGTTCAAGAAGGGATGATGACGATCGCGGTCCCGCATTCGCTGGTCGATCTGCCCGATGCACGCCCGCTTGAGGTCACACGCGGCGAAATCCGCTTCGAAAATGTGACCTTCGGCTACGACCGTCGACCGCCCGTCTTTGCAGGCCTGGATCTCGCTATCCGACCCGGTGAACGGGTCGGCATCGTCGGTCGCTCAGGCGCCGGCAAATCGACCTTGGTGAATCTTCTGCTGCGGTTCTTCGATCTGCAGAGTGGCCGCATTCTGATCGACGATCAATCGATCGCGACGGTCACGCAAGAGAGCCTGCGCGCCGCGATCGGTGTGGTCACCCAGGACACCTCGCTCCTGCATCGCTCGATCGCCGATAACATCAAGTATGGTCGGCCACACTCCACGTCTGCCGAAATCGAGGCCGCAGCCCGAAAAGCACAGGCCCATGCATTCATTACCGGTCTGCGCGATCAGAACGGTCGCGATGCCTACAACGCCTTGGTCGGCGAGCGCGGTGTGAAGCTCTCGGGCGGACAACGCCAGCGCGTGGCCATCGCGCGTGTGCTGTTGAAGGACGCACCGATCCTCGTGCTGGATGAAGCCACGTCATCGCTCGACAGCGAAGTCGAGGTCGCCATCCAGGAGCAGTTGTTGGGATTGATGGCCGGCAAGACAGTCATTGCGATCGCGCATCGCTTATCGACCATCGCGCGCATGGACCGATTGATCGTTCTCGACGAGGGTCGCATCGTCGAAGAAGGCACGCACGAGACGCTGCTGCGGACGGGCGGCCTGTACGCCGATTTATGGGCCCATCAATCAGGCGGATTCATCGCGGCCTAGTGGGCGCGGCGACTCGCTCACCGTTGCCACCGCCTTCCTGTACTTCGCAAAGAGGAATTCACGATGACCGATCTCGATTCCATTCAAACAATGTTCCAACCGCTGTTTCCAGGCCTCATGGGATTGAAGCTCGTCGAGGTGACACCGGAGCGCGTGATCGCCACGATGGAGGTGCGTCCGGACCTGTGCACGACCGGGAGCGTACTGCATGGCGGTGCGCTGATGGCGTTCGCCGATACGCTCGGGGCGGTCGGCACCTTCGTCAACCTGCCGAAGGGCACGCGCACCACGACGATTGATTCCAGCACCAAGTTCATCGGGGCGGCCCCGGCCGGCTCCATCGTGACCGGCGAATGCACCGCGTTTCATCGCGGACGCACGACCATGGTGTGGCAGACGGTGATCAAATCGCAAGCAGGCAAGGTCTGCGGCGTCGTTACGCAGACCCAGATCGTGCTGCCGCAGGCCTGAAGCGGACTGCCCGATCAACGCGGCTGCGCCCTTCGGATCAACGCGAGCAGCCGCTCCGGTGTGACCGGTAGGTCGCTGATCCGTATGTCGAGCGGTCGAAGCGCATCCTCGATTGCCGAGACCACCGCGCTTGGCGCGCCGATCGTCCCGCTTTCGGCGGCACCTTTTACACCGAGCGGATTCAGCGGCGTGGGCGTCTCCATATGATGGATTTCGACACGCGGTACGACATCGGCAGTCGGCAGCAGGTAGTCGGCGTAGGTGATCGAGAGCGGCTGGCCCGCATCGTCATAGCGCATCCACTCGAAGAGCGTCATGCCGATGCCGTGTACCACGCCGCCCAGCACCTGACCCTCGACCATCATTGGATTGATCATATGGCCGCAGTCGTGCACGACCACATAGCGATGAAGCCGCACATTGCCGGTGGCGATGTCGACCTCCGCCTCAACCACATGGCAGCCGTTGGTATAGGTGATCGCGGGCGGTTCGTAATCGCTTGACGCGGCCAATCCTGGCGTCAAGCCTTTTGGCAATGCGAAACCGGGGGCGCCATTGAGGATCCGGGCGACATCGCCGAGGCTGCGCTTCAGGTCAGGCACCCCTTTCACCTGCACGCAGCCATCGACGAGATCGAGGTCCTCGGGCGCCACTTCAAGAAGACTCGCGACGGTTTTCTTGGCCTTGTCGGCAACCAATCGCGCTGCAAGAAACGCGGCGTTCCCCGCGGTAACCGCTTGCCGGCTCGCAAAGGCACCAAATCCCAACGGGCTTGCATCGGTGTCGCCGTCGATGACGTGAATATCAGCGGGACGAACACCCAGTACGCCACCAACCAGTTGCGCAAGCATCGTCTTCGTGCCTTGCCCTTGCGCGGTCGCACCGGTCGTCACCATGATCTTTCCCGACGGACCAATTCGAACCGACGCGCTCTCGAAGGGTCCGCGTCCGGTGCCTTCGACGTAGTTGGAGAGTCCGAGGCCGATCCACCGTCCCGCTCGTCGTGCCGCCGCCTGACGCGCGGGAAAATCACTCCATCCGGCTGCCGCGAGCGCGCGCCGCTGGCATTCGGGATAGTCGCCGCTGTCATAGGTCATCGGCAGTCCATCGCGGGTGACGATCGAGGTGACATACGGCATGCGATCAGCCGGGATCAGATTACGCCTTCGAATCTCATCGCGGCCGATCCCTGCGAGCACCGCGGCACGATCGAGCAGGCGCTCCATGACG
>JANMUI010000640.1:0-8805 GCA_031391405.1 Betaproteobacteria bacterium | reverse complement strand
ATTCGATAAGGGCGTCTGGTTGGCGTGCGTCATCAGGAATTGCCGCATGTCGTCCTTCGACCAGCCTTCCCGCGCGATGATCTGGGAATGATCGGGCGACAGGATCAAGAGCGATTCGCCGGCCCGCGGCACCACCATGTTGTTGCTGCCGACCCAATCCATCGAGTGGGCGCACGAAGTGAGCAAGCTCTCGGCCGACCGGCTCCAGACGTCCATGATGTTCGTCGTGCCGGTGGCCGAAAACACCGTGACCGTGCTGTCTTCGGCCTTGAAGCCTCGCTCGACGTGCAAAGGCTGCCACGGGTTTTTCTCCTCGAATTCACCCATGCACATGGTGAATCGGCCGGGTTGGCCATGGGTGGTCTTGCTGACCGGGCCCGGTATGCGCCCGCCGACGTTCTGCTGCACGAGCGCGATGGCTCGGCCAATGGTCGCGTTGGCGCGCCAGCCTGGGCCGAGGCAGCCGTAACTGCTGTTGATGTCCAGTTGCTGGCGGATGGGCCCGTTGACGACCGTGAGCACACACACGCCGCTTGTGGTCGTGTCGACGCCAAACAGATTGAATGTCGGGTCCGCGATCGCTTCCACCGCGGCCAGCACAACCGGGAAGTACGCAGGTCGGCAACCCGCCATAACCGCATTGATGGCGATCTTTTCCGCGGTCACAATCGCGCGCCTGGGCGGAATCTCTGCGATCTCCCGGCTCGGAGCGAGGCGTGCCGCGTCCAGCATCTCCGCCACGCGCTCGGGTGTCGGTGCGATGATCGGCAAGCCGTCCGTCCAGCCGCGCCGGGTGTATTCCTCGTAGACGGCTGCCTCGCCATCCACTTGCACCCGCTTCGACTTGAGATCGAGAGCACTCATAGAACGACCTTGTCCAAGATCTCCTGGAATTTCTGTTCAGCCAACCGCTCGACCACGTCCTCAGCCAATATCTCGAAGGGGTGGGGCACGATGACCATCGGCAGATCCGCGTAGCCAAGCGAGCGTGCCGCCGCTTTCGCAAGGCTCTTGAATTCCTCGGTCACGATACTGACCGTGGCAATGCCCTTCTTCTGTGCAGCAATGGAGTCATGGATACACCACGACGTGCACGACCCTCAAGCCGCAAGGCCGATGACGGCCCACCGACTCTTGTCGTAGAACGATTTGACCAGGGCCTGCCGCTCTTTTTCTTCCAGATGCCGGCCTACCATGATTTCCGCGACGCCATTGGTTTTGCCGCCGGCGACGTCGCCCATATGGCCGTAGTACTTGACGATCTCCCCGACCTTGAAGCGCTCGCGCAGCAATTCCTCGAAGCGGCGCATGAAGATATCGAAGCGATTCCAGAATATACGAAAGCCCACATTGTGGCCGTCGATGCTAGCCAAGAGCGGTGCCATCTGCCGCTTGACGTTCGGCCCCTCCATCGTCGGATCAAGGACTTCGATCATTCGCTTTGCCTCCTGTCGTTGGTCTCGATTGAAATGTTCAGCATAGAACCGTGGCGAGCTCGGCCACCTTGTCGAGGTGCTCGAGGTTTTTGATCATGTCAAGCGCCGTCTGTGCGCGGTGACGATCGATCGGTACCGCGGCGTGATCGATGCAATCCCAGTACTTGCTCGTGCGCTCATCCGCGCTCATCGGACACTGCGGGCTCCCTTTCGGGTAGTCCACCTGCTTCGTGTAGCGCTCGCCGCCTCGGGTGGCGATTTCCACCGACTGCGGCTGTACGTCCCGGTCGCGGACCTTGAGTCGCTCATCGGCAACCGTGTTCACGCGATCGGCCATCGCGAGTACCTCGGGGTCCGCAAGACCGCCTTCAGAAAGGTGCCGCAACGACACCGCACCTTTCACGAGCGCCGTCGCGACCGTATAGAAGGCACTGAACTGAGCGTCGACCACACTTGCGGGATGGCGCAGTGCCTTTTCCCGCGTCTTGTCACCGCCACCGCCCACGGTCACATAGTCCCGTTGCGGCATTCGCACCGTGACGGCGCCGACGTCACGGGCCGTGAGGCGATGCTCACCCATGATCTGCAGCGCGGCGTCGATCGATCCGTGCGTATAGCGACAGGTCGGATAGGGTTTCATGCCGAGCGTAACGACTTCGAACCGTTGTCCGAGCCCATCGACGAGCTCTGCCATGTCGCCCTCTTGCTCCTCGTACAGTGTGTAGTAGCCGGTCGGTCCATGAAAGATGTCACGGCTCGCCGGATAGCCCCGTCGTGCCAATTGCGCCGCCCAGACGCCGGATCGCGCCGCGATGCCCACTCCTAACCGTTTGGTAAGGGAGGGTGCGACGGTTGATATGCCGCCCAAGCCCACCTCGCAGTGCGCCAACCCCAATGCGTTGTGCATCGCCGCCTCGTCGAGCGACATCGCCTTGCCCGCCGCCGCCGCCGCGCCGTAGCAGCCAATCGCTCGTCCGAACGCGTGGGTGGGTTTCGGTCGGATAGCGAGGCCGAGGCGACAGCCCAGGTCGATGCCCAGGCACACCGCGGCAATGAGGTCCTTTCCGCTGATATTGAGCGACTCTGCCACCGCCAGTGCGGCCGGCACCGCTGCGACGCTGCCTTTGTACGCGATGGTGTCGTGGTTGTCGTCGAAGTCGCGCGCGTGGCCCATCGTGCCGTTGACCAGCGCCGCGCTCGGGCCCGGCAGCTTGCCGCCGTACACGAGCACGCTTGACTCCTCTTTGCCGCCCCACTCGCGGAGCTGATCGAGCAGGATTTTGCAACCCGGCGCGGAAGATCCGCCGATTGCGACGCCGATGGTGTCGACAAGGTGATCCTTGGTCGCCTGCACGACGTCGGCCGGCAGGTGCTCGTATCGTGTGCTGACGATATGGCGGACGATCCGCTCCTCGACACTCATAGGAGTCATTGCTCGTCCACCTTGATCTTCGCAGCCTCGATCACTTCGCGCCATCGGCCGAGCTCTGTGGCGATGTACTTGGCGAATTCTTCGCGCAAGACCACTCTGCCGCCGATCCCGATGGCTTCTGCCCTCTGGCGGAACTCGGTCGACGAGGCCGCCACCTTGATGTCTTCGCTAAGCTGTTTGATCACCGGCTCGGGCAGACCCTTCGGGCCGAAAACGCCGAACCAACTGGTCGCGATGAAATTCGGGAATCCACGCTCGGCCATCGTTGGGACCGTGGGCAACAGGCTCGAGCGTTCCGCACTCGACACCGCCAGCGGCCGGAGTTGATCCGCCTGAATCTGCTTGATGATCACCGACACCGCCGTGGAGATCATCTCGACGTGACCGGCTACCGTATCGATCGTGGCCTGTCCGCCGCTCTTGTACGGAACATGCACCATCTCGATGCCGGTACGGTACTTCAGCATCTCACCCATCACGTGCAAGGTCGTGCCGGTGCCCGCGCTCGAATAGCGGACAGCGCCGGGCTTCGCCTTGGCGAGCGCGATCAGTTCTTCGATCGTGCGGGCGGGAACCTTCGGATGCACCGCGAAGACAAAATCGGCCGTGCCCACCTGCGCGATCGGCACGAAGTCCCTGTGCGTATCGATGGGCAGGTTCTTGCGCAGCAACGGGAGAGTGCTGATCGCGTCGGGACCGCTGAAGAGCAGGGTGTAGCCGTCAGGCACCGCGCGGGCTGCCGCCTCCAGGCCGACCGCTCCGCTCCCACCCACGCGGTTCTCGACCACGACCTGCACGCCGAGCCGCTCGCCGAGAAAGTGCGACGTGATGCGTGCGGCAACATCGGTTCCGCCGCCCGGTCCGTAGGGAACGATCAACCGTATCGGTTTGGCCGGATAACCTTGCGCCCATGCGCTGCCCGCCACGAGAACAAGCGCTGCCACCGGTAACCAACAGGTGCGCCGCTTAACGCTGTGACTCATGTCCTTCTCCGCCTGCGGCTCGAGCGCTCGCGATTACATTACGTCCCCGGGCCCGTGGATGCTGAGCTTGCGAGGCGCCTTCCATCCGGCAGCGCGCTGCAGCACCTCCTCGGGCGTGCGGCACTTCGGGTCCTGGTACCAGGGCGCATCCATCAGCAGCGGAAAATCGTCATAGGTGCCGTGATCATTGCCCATGTAGCGCCGCGCAACGGTGAACTCGCGCTTGACCGGCAGGCCGAGACCGTACTTCTTCCAGATCTCGTAGCGATTGGTCATCAAGCGAATGTAGAACTCGGTGGGCACCGGTGGCTGCTCGTGTTCCTTCACGAGATTCGTCTTCGGTTCACGCCGCCATTGATTGAAGCGCGGGTCGATCCCATGCGCCATCATGAAATCAATGCCGGCGGTGGTGGAGTCGACGGCCTCTTTGATCGTCGCAAACCCGTGCGGCTTGGCCATCTCGATACCACCCACGAAGTTCGGCCGCACATTGAATTCGCCCAGGACGTCCACCGAATCGACCATCCGTTTGATCCACTCGTCGTAGCCGATGCGCCGGTTCTTGCCCGGATTGATCCATTCGAAAAGGCGCCGATCCCACACTTCCATGTTGGCGTTGTGCTCGTCCATGCCCTCGCCATGCAACCACTTGGTCTCGTCCTTGGTCTTGGCGTTGGTTTGCAGCGCGACATGCCGGCGCGGGCCGCCGTACTTGAGGGCACGCAAATACTTCGCATAGAACTCGTCTTCCGTGGCGCCTTGCAGGGTCTTGGTAATCGTCCCGCCGGTGATCAGAAAGCGCACACCAGCCTGGTGGCCGTCGCTCGCGAGGACTTCACGACTTACCTCGCGACCCACTTCCTCGACATAGTCGGCGCGCTTGACCGGCGCGTTGACCGTGAAGGTCTTCGATTCTTTCATCTGCCGCGCGTTCTCGTTGATGTCGCAGAAGCGGCATTCCTCCTTTGGTCCCCAGTACTGGCATTGGCGAAATACGGTGACGAAATAGCCGTAGGCGATGATCTCGTGATAGAGCACGCCGTCGTCGAATTTCTTCGCGTAGTAGGCGGGCGCGATCGGGTAGCTCACGTTGCAGAGGATCCTGCCGCCTTCGGTGAGCACCAGCCGGCCGTCGACCACGTCCACGATGTAGGGCGATTTCGGATCCATGGTCGTCTGGACCATGATGGGCCGCAGATCGTAGGGGCCCTGGAAAATGAAGAACCACTCCGGGACCTGCCGGGCTTCGCCGCGCTTGAGCGAATCCATCGGCACCAGATCGTAGGAGAAGAGCCGATACGACTTGACGAGCGAGCCTTTGGTCGCCGCAAGCGCGGCGTCGGTGAACCAGTGGCCTCTGCTCAGCAGCTCGATCTTGAGAATGACTTCCCGCGGCACATCCGGGAAGGCACGAAAATACCCCTCGAGCTGCGAAACCATCGATCGTGGCTGCAAGACTGCGCTCATGAAATTGCCTCTGTGTGTCTACCGGGCTGGGATCACGAACATGGTAGATTCAATCCGCGCGGTATGTTGCTCAATATTGATTGCCGCTCAACATGGCCAAAGCAGAGCGCTCACGAACCGACGACGCGAAGACCGCAGCCGCGTATCTGACCCGCGATGAGGTCGTGGCGCTACTGAAGATCAAGCCGCAGACCTTGTATGCCTACGTCAGTCGGGGCCTGATCCACAGCGTGCCGAAGCCCGAGGGCGGCGCGAGCTTCTACCTGCGGGAGGACGTCGAGCGCATCCGTGTGAAGAGCGCGGCGCGCGCGGGCTTCGGCGCTGTTGCAGCGGGCGCGATGCGCTGGGGAGAGCCGGTCATCACCACCGCCATCACCCAGATCACCGAAGCTGGGCCCCGATACCGCAACCGCCTCGCGCTCGATCTCGTGCGCGCCAATGCGTCGTTCGAAACGGTGACCGACTTCTTGTGGGGTGGAAACTGGGTCGAGCAGACAACCGGTTGGAGCGCACCCGAGACGCCCCCCAAAGTCGTCGAGCAACTGTCGCATGCGGTGCAACTAGGGAGCGAACCTCATATCAATCAGCTGTTCGTCCTCGCTGTTGGCATGCTGGGTGTTGCGCACGGTAGCCTGCGCGACCGGACCCGGTCGGGCAGCACGCCGGTGTTGCTTGCGCGCCAGGCGATCCGCACCATGGCCGGCTTGTTCGGCTTTCTCGGTCCGCGCCGACGCTTCGTGCCGCTGCGGCCGGGTGAGTCCATTGCCGGAGGCCTCGCGCGGGCGCTGGACATCGAGGCGAGCGCCGCGGTGCTTCGCGCGATCAATGCGTTGCTCGTGCTCGATATCGATCATGAGCTGACATCGTCGACCTTCGTGGCCCGCATCGCTGCCTCGGGTGAGGCGGACTTGCACGCGTGCATCGGCGCTGCGCTCAACACCCATCACAGCGCGATGACCGGTAGCCGTGCCGACAGCGTTGAGGAACTGTTTGCCGCGCGCGCTTCGGTCTCTTCGATTGTCGCGCAGGTGAAAGGCATGGTGTCCTCGGCGCAACGGGTGCCGGGGTTCAATCATCCGTTCTATCCGCAAGGGGACCCGCGGGCGGCGATGCTCATCGAACTTGCCCGCGAGATTGGCCGCCCCAAGCGCACAGTGCGTTCCATGCTCGATACCATGGGTTTACTGCAAGCCGAATTCGGCCTGCGCCCAGCGTTCGAGCTTGGCTCGGTATTGCTTTGTCGCGCACTCGGCCTCCCACCCCAAACGTCGAGTGGTCTACGTTCGCTGGCGCGCAGTGCCGGCTGGGCAGCGCATGTATTCGAGCAGCGCCTCGCCGCGTTCATGATTCGGCCGCGTGCGAAATACGTCGGTCCATCGGACGGTTGAGTGGCCGGAACATCACCGCCTTCCCGGCAGGCATCGACGCTCGGCCGGAAGTGATCGAGGCGCTGAAGGCCGAAGGTCTGATGTTCCGTGCGCGCGCCGGCAACTGGACACTAGTTGGCGCGCAGGCCGCTGGCTTTGATGACCTTGGCCCAGCGGGCACTTTCCGATTGGATGTGTTGGGCGAACTGCTCGGGCGTGTTGCCCACCACTTCGAAACCGATGCCGATCATTTTGGCCTTCACGTCGGCCTGTCCGAGGACGGTGAGCGCATCGGCGTGCACCTTGGTGCGGATCTCACGCGCGATCGCCGCCGGCGCCATCAGTCCGTACCAGGACCCCATCTCGAATTCCGGCAGACCGGATTCAGCGAGCGTGGGTAATTCCGGAGCGAGCGTGGTGCGTGCTCTGCCGGTCACGGCGAGTGCCTTCATTTTTCCCGCTTTCACTTGCGCGAACACGGTGGGGACATCGAAGAACATCGATATCTCGTTCACCATCAGCGCCGCGTGAACCTGTGGCACCGCGCGATAGGGAATGTGCAAGAGGTCGAGCCGCGCTTGTGACTTGAACATTTCGCCCGCCAGATGCGGTGCGGTGCCGTTGCCAAGCGACGCGAAAGTCAGTTTCCCCGGTTCGGCCCGCGCGATGCGCAACAGATCGTCGACCGAATTCGCCGGCGACGCGGCGGGCACGATCAGCACTTGCGGGGCGCTGGCGAGCAGCGTGATCGGCGCAAGATCGGTCAAGGGATCATAGGGAATCGTCGCATAGAGGCTCTGATTCACGACGATGGGCGCGGAATTCGTGACGAGCAGTGTGTAGCCGTCTGGCGACGCCTTCGCCACTGCATCGACGCCGATCCCGCCGCCGGCACCGACCCGGTTTTCGACCACGACCGCATGGCCCCAGATCTCGCCGAGCTTCTGCGCGAGGATGCGTCCCACCAGGTCGGAAGGTCCACCGGTCGCATTCGGCACGATGACGCGCACCGGCTTTGCGGGATAAGCCTGGCCGTGCGCGATGCCGCTCGCAGCCTGGAGGACGATGGCGAACGCGCCGACCAGCAATAATGATGTATTCATCGTGACTCCTCACCGATTCATTCGACCGCCGCACCATGATTTCTACGCCGTACGAGGATTGTATCGAGGTGGCTCATGACGGTAATCCCGTCTTGATTGACGAGCGACATTCGCACAGTCACCACGCCACGATCCGGCTTGGATTTGGATTCGCGCCTAGTCAGACATTCAAACTTCAATTGCAGCGTATCGTCCGGGCGCACCGGCGCGTGGAAACGCAGCTCGTCATAGCCAAGCGATGCAATGACCGCGTGCTGGTCGCGAAGCTGATGGATCAGCCGTTGCTTGATTGCGAGCACGAATAGGCCGGGAGCGGTTATCCCACCGAACGCTGCCTCGCCGGCTTCGTCGTCGACATGGAATGGCATGGGATCCCATCGCTTGGCGAATTCGATCATCTCGCCGCGATCGACCGTGACAGTGGGGCTTGTGATGGTGTCGCCTGGTGTCATGTCTTCATAAAAAAGCATGCATACCTCGATGACTGGCACGTGGATTCATGGGTTGATCTTATTGCAGGAACGCAGGTTCTGTTGACGCCCATGCTGCCGGATATCGCAGCCTTGCACCAGCCCCGAAAGGCACTTACTTAAGCCGTTTGTGTTCAAGCCTCCGTTCGCCCTGAGCCCTTCGACAAGCTCAGGACAGGCCTGTCGAAGGGTAACGCAGGTGTCGACGGTCCGCGATGGTCTGCTTATGGATTCTCCGGCATTCACCCTTCGACGGGCTCAGGGCGAACGGTCAATCGTCTACTGCTAAACGAACGACACAACGGGCACCCCAATTATTTTGTCTTCGAGTGAGAGGACGGCTGGCAAATGGGTTTGGGTGGCTTAAGTGGGTGCCATTCGCACCGGCCCCTCTTTGTCGGATACCATTCCAACCGCTTCAAGGTCCATCGCGGCGCCATCGGATCACATGAAATGCGAAGGGGACCTTTAAGCCAAGGGTATTGCCGAGTATGCCTTCAACACAACCGACATCGCTGCAATCGACCGCGGCAATGCAGTCAGGCTG
>JANMUI010000612.1:0-2324 GCA_031391405.1 Betaproteobacteria bacterium | reverse complement strand
GGAGCCTGTCGTACCCTTCTGCAACTGGCCATTGTCCGTGGGCTCTTCGGCATCTCCGAGGGCGCCGTCGCCAATCCCATCCATAAACTGGAAAATCACTGGTTGTTGCCCAACGAGCGTGGGTGGGCCTACGGCATGGGCATGGGGTTCGGTTACTTGGGGTTGATTCTCGGCACCCCACTGGTCGCCTGGCTTATCGAGAGTTGGGGTTGGCGAGTGATGTTTTACAGTACCGGCGCGTTGACATTATTGGGCGTCATCTATTTTTGGCTCTTGGTGTACGACCACCCACAAGATCATCCGTGGATATCGGAAGCGGAAAAAACGCTCATTGCCGATGCCCTCGCCAAGGATCGAGTGACGTTTGACCCCACACATGGTGACGTCCGTCCACTGTCGTTTGGCGAAGGCGTTCGCATTCTGACGAAAAATCCGGCGTTTTGGGCCCTGTGCCTGGCGGGATTTTGCTCGCTCGGGGTGTTCTTTACCAACCTGAGTTGGCTCCCCGGCTATTTGGTCAAAGAGCGTGGCTATGCCGTGGTCAACAGCGGGTTCTATTTGATCTTGCCCTACGCGGCGGCCTTCGCTGGAGCGCTCGTGGCGGGGTCTCTGGGAGATCGTTTGGGGAACCGTACCGTGGTTGCCCTGTGTACCGGACTCCTGACTGGCCCGGCGATTCTCGGACTCCTGTGGAGTCAAGAGGTGAGCATGGTCATCATGTTTATGAGCCTCATTCTCTTTCTCAACGCCGCGGCGACCAACAGCCTGATTGTGGTGCTCTTCGACCTCTTTCCCGCCGAAGTGCTCGGCATCACCATCGCCCTTTTCGCGGGAGTCTGTGGAGGAGCCGGTGGGATTGTCGGCCCCATCGTGCTCGGACATTTCTACGACCAGACCGGCTCGTTCTTCTGGGGGTTCTGTAGTCTCGCTGGTGGAGCGGCCGTTGGTGCGCTCGTGCTCATTCCGATCGTGGCCTACGAACGCCGCGTGAAACGCCAAAAGGCGGAAAACGCCGCCTTGGCCCAAAGCCTAGAGAAACAAACCGCCGTATCTGGATCTCGGTGAACGAGGCGCGATTAAAGTTTGGGCTGTCCGTGACCGATACCCCCTCCATTGCACCCGATGCCCTACTCACTCTGGAGGATCGCCCATGAAATCTCGGCTCCGTCTTCTCTCTCTCTCGCTTCGTGCCACATTCGCGCTGCTGCTCTTCGGTTCGGTCAACGCATACGCCGCTACGTTCTACGTCGCGCCAACAGGAAAAGACACCAATCTCGGGACCGCTACCGCCCCGTGGTTGACGATTCAGCGCGCCGCGAACATCGTCAATCCAGGCGATATAGTTGTCGTCCAGCCGGGAACTTACAGAGGAGCAAAGTTTAGCCGGTCCGGCTTGGCCACCGCGTACATCCGCTTTGTTGGACAGCCAGGTGCCATCGTCAACAGTCCTGGAGCGCTCAACACGAATGGCGATAATCTCTGGATTCGCAATGCTCACTATATTCGCCTTGGGCGTACCTACGGATACGACCTCCATTCAATTCTGAATCCAGGATTAGCCACGCTGTTCGTCAATCCAACCGTGGCGAACTATCACCTCAAAACCGGGAGTCCGGCGATCAATACCGGCGTCGTCGTGACAGGCGTCATTGATGACATCGACGGCAACCCTCGCCCGCAAGGGCTGCGGTACGACATTGGCGCGGACGAGGTGCTCGTCCCCTAGAGGCGGGGAAAAACACAGTAGCCAGTAGTCAGTAGTCAGTAGTCAGTAGTCAGTAGTCAGTAGCCAGTAGTCAGTCAGACTGAAACACACGGAAGATATTGTCTATCTTCTCCCGCGCAAGCCTTGACATCTGACCTCGTTCTTTTGTAGAGAACGGACTGTGAACTCACCCGCGAAAATTTTGATCGTCGATGACGAACCGCTCAACGTCGATCTCCTAGAGCAAGAGCTAGAGGACCTTGGCTACCAAACCTTGAGTGCGGCCAACGGGCAAGACGCACTTACCAAGGCGACTGCCGAAGCTCCGGACCTGATCCTCCTAGATGTGATGATGCCAGGGATGGACGGGTTTACTGTCTGTCGCCTCCTGAAGGACAAAGAGGCAACCCAACTGATCCCGGTCATCTTCATGACCGCCCTGGGAGAAAAAGAACAGCGTATCAGCGGGATCAAGGCAGGCGGCTACGATTTTTTCACCAAGCCCCCGGATCGCCAAATCTTACTCGCCCAGATTCAGAATGCGGTCTCGATGAAACAGACCGTAGACCGTAAACTCAAACGCTACGGGTCGCCTGACCAGACCTTTCACCAGGAAGGC
>JANMUI010000591.1:0-5121 GCA_031391405.1 Betaproteobacteria bacterium | reverse complement strand
TGTTCGGCGGGCTGGGCGGCCCCGGCCGTATCGTCGCGGGGCGTGAGCTCGAGGCTCCCCACTACGAGCTCGTGGCCGATCGCAAACTCGGACTGGCGCTTGGGGACAAGGTGCCGTTCGGCACGCACGACTACACGGTCGTTGGCGTCACGCAAGGTGCGGTCGATTCCGGCGGCAGCCCGCTCGTGTATCTGTCGGTGCCGGATGCGCAAGAGGTGCGGTTCCAGCAGGACAACCGGGCGCTCGTCGCCGCGCGTGCGGCCAACCTCAAGCGGCTGGAGCGCGCCGGTTATTCGTCCGATCAAGCGAGTCGGCTGCTGCCGCTGCTTTCATCGTCCGGAGACACCGTGAACGCGGTGCTGGTGAAGCTCGCGCCAGGGACGGATGGTGCCCTGGTGGCGCAACATATCCGCGACTGGTTGTACTTCAACGTCTTTACGACCGTCGAGGAGCGCGATCTGATGCTCGAAGGCCGACTGAGCAAGATGTCGGCGGTGCTGGGGTTGTTCCGCGTGCTGTTGGTCTTGGTGTCGATCGTGATCATCGCATTGATCATCTATGTCCTCACGATCGAGAAGATCCGGTCCATCGCGACCTTGAAGCTGATCGGCGCGTCGAACTGGGTCATTGTGCGACTGATCATGGAGCAGTCGATGGCGCTAACCTTGGCTAGCTTTGCCGTCGCCTACGGGCTGCGCGAGATGATCGCGCCTGGTTTTCCGCGCACGTTGGCATTCCTGCCGCAGGAAACCGCTGCCACGTTCGTCGTGATGCTGGTGGGTGGGGTGCTCGCCAGCCTCATGGCGATTTGGCATGCGCTGCGAACGCCGCCGCAGCTCGCACTGGGAGGATGACGTGGCCGTCGTCGACATTGAAGGCGTGTCGAAGACCTTCGGCAGCGGAGAGCATGCCGTGAAGGCGCTCAAGCCCTGTTCATTCACCGTCCAAAAAAGTGAGCTGGTAGCGCTGCTTGGCCCCAGCGGCTCGGGCAAGAGCACGTTGCTGTTGGCGATCAGCCTGATCCTGGAGCCCACCACCGGGCGCATCGTCGTCAACGGGCAAGAAATCTACAACAACGGCTGGACCGGCGTCAACGAGCGCGCCTTCCGCCGGCGCAACATCGGCTTCATCTTCCAGCAGCACAACCTGATCCCGTTTCTTACCGCGCAGGAGAACGTCGCGTTGGTGATGCAGTTGAACGGTATGAAACGGCGCGACGCGGCGAGGCGCGCGAAAGAGCTGCTCGGCTACCTCGAGATCGCACACCGCGCCGATTCGCTGCCCGCCAATTTGTCCGGCGGCGAGGTGCAACGCGTGGCGATCGGCCGCGCGCTGGCCAACGAGCCGCCGCTGATTCTCGCGGACGAGCCAACATCCGCGCTTGACACCGACCGCGGCACGAAAGTCATGGCGCTGCTACGCAAGATCGCACGTGAGCGCGGATCGGCGGTAATCACGGTGACCCACGACCACCGCATGATCGAAGGCTTCGACACCGTCTACCATCTCGATGATGGGCGGCTGGTGCGCATGCCGCCGGCCCGTGTTGCAGCCTGATAGCCATGGGCGCGCCGCGCGCACGGCGCACGGCCGCGTGGTATCGGATCCGACCTGGCCGATCGGGACGCCCGCGCGCGAGTAGAGGCAACGCAGCAGTATTCGCACACTCAGCGCGTATGCGGCGTACTCCGGAAAGCGCAGGTAGGTCAGTTACATGCCAACTCGCCGAGCGCCTTTGGATCGAGGGCCGTCACTTTTTCGCGACCGAGCTTGACCCAGCCTCGCACCTCGAAGCTGCGCAGCAGGCGCCTCGTGATCTCGCGCTCGCAACGATGCGATCGAGGCGGCTCGGCGGCAACTCGCCCAGAAACGGGAACCGCTGCAGCAACAAACGGCGTAACTCATTCGTGTTCATGGTTGATGGAGATCAATCGCCTGGTCACGCGGCACTGGACAATATCGTCACTTTGAAAGGACGGCCATGGCCAATGAGACCACATTCACGGTTCGCTTGACGCAGGAAGAGGACTATCGGTTCCGCGTGACGTTCGATTCGCCGGAGATCGCGGCTCTGCTGGTCGATGAACCGGCGCCGCTCGGGAAGAATGATGGTCCCAGTGCTGCGCGCCTGGTCGCCGCCGCGGTGGCGAGCTGTTTGTCCGCGAGCCTTCGGTTCGTGGACTTCTGTATCGTGACCCAAAGTATTCGACAAGGCATCCCGGTCCATGTTGCGGTCAAGGACGCTGCGGGGCGGGTCGTGCATCAAGGATAGAGGGCAATCTAACCAAGGAGTGCCTCATGACATCTAGGTTGGCAGCGCGGGCACGCGCCTGTCTGCACGCCGGTCTGGTCCTCGTCGGTAGTGCAACACTGGCGGCGGCGCAAAGCGGCACATCGCACCCACTTGGGCTCGATGAAGCCATCGAGTTTGGTCTTGCGCGCTCGTATCGCGTCGCCTCGCAACGCGCCGCCATTGAGGCCGCTAACGAGATGTCGGCGCGCGCCGGTGAGCTGCCCGATCCCAAACTTCGTTTTGGCATCGATAACCTGCCGATCACCGATAGCGAACGCTTCCGCTATAACAGCGACTTCATGACGATGCGGCGCATCGGCGTCATGCAAGAGATTCCCAATTCGGGCAAGCGCGTCGCGGCGCGCCTGCGCGCCCACAGCGAGGCCGCCTCGGAGCGCGTGGCGCTTGCTCGCGAGCGGGCGCAGATCCGTCGTGAGGTGGCGACCGCGTGGGTTGAAAGTGCGCTCGCACAGACCACACAGTCGAGACTGGCCGAGCTCGAAGCACAACTGCGCTTCGAGGTCGACGCAGCCGCTCCGGCACTCATCGCTGGCCGCGTCACGGCCGCCGAGGCGTATGTGTTGCGAGGCGCCTTGGAGACGATTCGTGATCGCGCGATTGGACAGGAACGGCTGATCCAACGCGCGAGCATTGACCTCTCGCGCCTCATTGGCGAACCCGCGCGTCGCGAGCGCGCGCCGCCCCCTGATTTCGCCCGAGCGCCGTTTGCGCTCGCCGAGCTGCCAACGCGACTCGCGACACATCCTGCTGTTGTGGTTGCCGGCACGCAGTTGCGCGTCGCGAGCGCCGAGTTGCAAGCGGCGCAAGCGGGGAAATCCCCCGACTGGGCCGTGGAGCTCAGTTATGCGCAGCGCGAGCCCGCATTTTCCAACATGGTGTCGCTCATGGTGCAGATCGATCTGCCGTTGTGGCAGGCGAAGCGCCAGGATCGGGATGTCGCGGCGCGGGTCGCAGGTCTCGAACGCGTGCGAGCACAGCGCGATGATGCGGTTCGCAGTGCCGAGGCGGAGTTGCGTTTGCTGCTCGCCGATCACGACATCGCCAATCGACGGGTTGAACATCATCGCGCGATCCTGCTTGAGATCGCGCGCGAGCGGAGCAATGGCGCGCTTGCCGCTTATCGTGGTGGACGCGGCGTGCTTGCGGCCGTGCTTGAAGCGCGTCGCGCGGAGACCGAACTTGAAATCGACACGCTGGCCGCCGAACGGGACCGTGCGCTGGCATGGGTGGGTCTGCAATACGCATTCCTTACCGGGCAGGAGCTCGCTGATGCCGGGCGGGAGGACTGAACCATGAAGAGGATGGCGTTGGTCTTGGTGGCTTTGGCACTCGTTGCCGGGGCCGCGTCGGGTGGTTACTGGTTTGCAACGTCGCGGGCGCTGAATCATGTGGAGCCCTCCATCGCCGGCAAGAACGAATCGGGTCGCAAGGTCTTGTACTGGTACGACCCGATGCAGCCGCAGCAGCGGTTCGACCAACCGGGCAAATCGCCGTTCATGGATATGCAGCTCGTGCCCAAGTATGCGGACGAGGCTGCCGACGAGGGTCAGGTCGCGATCAGCCCGCGCGTCATGCAGAACCTGGGCGCGCGCACGGCCGAGGCGCGTACCGGCACGTTGACAGAACGGGTGGAAGTCGTTGGCAGCGTCGCCTACAGCGAGCGCTCCGTGGTGGTGTTGCAGGCGCGCACCGCCGGTTTCGTGGAGCGACTGCACGCGCGTGCGCCACTTGACGCCGTGGTTCAAGGTGCGCCATTGGTGGACATCCTCGTGCCCGAGTGGAGCGCAGCGCAAGAAGAGTTTCTGTTCCTCCTGACGAACGCTGTTGGGACGCATGCGGAGCTGATCGGAGCGAGCCGTCAACGTTTGCGTCTGCTCGGCATGAGCGAGGCCGAAATCGAGTCGGTGGAGCGCGAACGCAAGGTTCGGCCACATATCACGGTAACCGCGCCGATTGCGGGGGTCATCGCAGAGCTCGGCGTGCGCGAAGGCATGACGGTGACATCGGGCATGACGCTCTTTCGGCTGGTGGATCTTGCAGCAGTCTGGATCAACGCGGAGATCCCCGAAGCGCAAAGCGCTCTCGTGCGTCCCGGCGTACGCGTCGACGCACGCGTGGCTGCGTATCCCGGGACGGTATTTCAGGGGGTCGTCGGGTCGATTCTGCCGGAGGTGAATGCCGAGACGCGAACATTGCGCGCGCGTATCGAGCTGGCCAACCCGGGCGCGCGTTTGAAGCCGGGCATGTACGCGACGGTGACGATTGCAGGCGTACCGAGCCGCGCGAGCGTACTGGTGCCAAGCGAAGCGGTCATCAGCACGGGCGAGCGCACGATGGTGATCGTTGCCGAAGCCGAGGGCCGGTTTCGTTCCGTGCCGGTCGAGGTCGGCAAAGAAGCGGGCGGGGAGACCGAGATCCGGCGCGGACTGAAGGCTGGTGACCGGGTGGTGGTGTCGGGGCAGTTTCTCATCGATTCGGAGGCGAGCATGCGCGCGCAATCGATGCGGATGGGTGAGGCGACGACCTATCGAGGCAAAGGCGTGCTCGAGCGCGTCGCGAAAAACGAGCTTACGATCAGCCACGAACCCATTGCCGCGTTGAAGTGGAACGCGATGACGATGGACTTTCAGGCACCGCGCGGGGGCCTGCCGGCAGGGGTGGGAGCCGGTTCCCATATCGAGTTCGAGTTCACTATCCCACGTGAAGGCGAATATCAAGTAACGAGTGTCGTGCCGGCGAAACAGGGTGCGGTCAAGCCAAAGGCCGCCAAGTGATCGCTGCCGTCATCCGGTGGTCCATCGGCAATC
>JANMUI010000588.1:0-4321 GCA_031391405.1 Betaproteobacteria bacterium | reverse complement strand
GCTGCGGGGTTGCAAAGGTTTTCTGCTCATGCACTGCGATTTCATGGGACCGACCCGACACCGTACCGCGCGGCTGAAACCCGAGGGAATGATTGAGTGTGTACATGGTGTGCTCCTGGTTGACGGGGATGACAACGTCACTCTAGGCGCAGGTTCATGATTCGAAAATCCTCATGATTGACTATTCGGCGTGGATCGTTCGGGGCAAGGACAGTAGTCAGTATTGATCAGGCTTTGCACGCGGGAAACGGCAGGTTCTACCTGCAATCGATCCGTGCTACCGTAGCCATCTGGATAGCCATCTGGAACAACTCGATATGGAAAGACGATTTTCGATCGCCGAAGCCCGCAACAGTCTCTCGGGCATCGTGCATACCGCTGAAAAAAATGGCCCGGTCACGTTGACGCGACGCGGCAAGCCAGTTGCGGTGGTGGTGTCGGAAGCCGACTTTGCCAGGCTGGGTCGAAACAAAAAGGATTACTGGGAGGCATTGCAGGAATTTCTGGCAACCCGTGTTTTGGCAGAAGGTGCCCTAACGGATGCCGATTTCGACGCGTTGCGAGACAAAGACGCGGGGCGCGATTTCACATGGGGGAAGTGAAATACCTGCTCGATACCAACATACTTTCCGAGCCGACAAAGCTCGCCCCGGACGGTTCGGTAATGCGCAAATTGGCGCGCCACCGAAGATCACTTGCTACGGCATCGATCGTTTGGCACGAATTGCACTACGGATGCGCCCGTTTGCCGGTATCGAAAAAGCGCAGTCATCTGGCGCATTATCTGTCGGACGTGGTGCAAGTAAGCGTCCCCATTCTTCCCTACGATGAAGCTGCTGCCGCGTGGCACGCGCAGGAACGGGCGCGCCTCGCGGCAAAGGGGGTGGTCACGTCGCACGCCGATGGGCAGATAGCGGCCATCGCTGTTGTCAACGAGCTCACTCTGGTCACCCGAAACACGAGGGATTTCGACTGCTTCGCGGATATCAAGCTGGAGAACTGGTTCGTGCAGCAAGCCAGGCGCCGCAAATAGGATTCTTGAGGGTTTGAAATCAGGATGGTCGGCGGGATGTTCGGAATTTCAAGCTTCATTCATTGTGCGGTCCGCCTGATCAGACCATCATCGAAATGTTCTTCTCCACGCCGAGCAACGTCCGGCCATAGACTTCCATGCCGATCGGGCGCAGCAGTGCGACGTGGTTGGAAGCGATGTTGGCGTCCCGCCAGATCCTTTGCATTGGATTCGATTCCGCAAAGCTGCCGGCCCCGTGCGCGCTGACCAGCATATTGATCGCCTCCGTGGCTTGACTTACGGCGTACGACACATCCGCACGAATCCGGCCCCGGGTGACCATTTCGAGGGATTCCCCGCGCATCGCCGCGTCGTCGACGTCATGCGCCGCGCGGTAGCGGGCAATAGGCGCTGAGTGCTGGGCTTCGCCCCCTTTAGGGCTCCAGGCGCGGGTCGAGGCCGAGCGTCACTTTCCCAATGTATTCGAACGCTTCGTTCGGCGAGAACAGTTGCATGAACGGCCCCGCCCGCACATCTCGGTAAAGCCTAGAGAGAGGACTCTGGCTTAGATAGCCTGCGCCGCCAGAGGCGGTCAACGCGCGGTCGACGATTTCGATGGCCTTCCGCGTGACGAACCATTTTGTGCATTGAAAGTCCTTCATTCTCTGATGAAGCGCGTCAAGCGGCACTTCGCCCTCGGGATACTGCTGAAAGAACGCATCGACGAGAGTCGCCGTCCGGCCGAGCATCGCGCGTGAGGCGGCCAAATCGATTTCAATTTCCGCGATGGTATGTTGTATTGGATACCGTTCAGAGAGCGTCCGGCTACTCGGGCCCTTGCGCCGTGTCGTCACCAGCGCCGTGATAATCGCGCGAGCCGCCTCCGCAATGCCAAGGAATGCGCCCACCAGACCTATGGTTGCGGTCAAATTGCCCCCCAGAAATGCCTCGGTCCATTCCCCCCAGGATCCGACCATAATCAGCGCGGCATCAGGGACTTCGCAATCCGTCAACACCACGTCATGACTGCCAGAGGCACGCATTCCCAACGCGTCCCAGTTGTTCTTGACGTCGACACCTGGCGTGTTCCGAGGCACGGTCGCGAAGGCCCATTGGAGTCGGCCGTTCGCATCCTGCACCCGACAGGAGACGTTGAAAATATTGGTGACAGGTGACAGCGTCGCGAAGATCTTTCGCCCGTTCAGCTTCCAGCCGTCTGCGATCTTGGTTGCCTCTAAAAACGGGTGGAGAGGATCAGTACCTGGTTCGGTGAGAAGCGGGGACATCAAAACCTGCCCCCCGCCGATCTTGCGCAGAAGTTGTGCTAGTTGGGCTACACGCTGTTCCTGTCCGGCAGCGCGGGCGCCATGCCACAGTCTGGTCAAGCGCCACGTCTGGAAAATATGCATATTCGCCGCAATTGCGGTCGCGCCATCGCCTCGGCCCAAACGGTTGATACCGAGGACGTAGTCGTGAATTGAGTCCACCCCTAACCCGCCGAACTCTTGCGGCACGCAGCCAGCGAGCACCCCGCTGCGCCGTAATGCCTCGATGTGCTCGAAGGGGAAACTCCCGTCCCGATCGTGCTGCGCCGCACTGGGAGCGAAGTCCGCCGCATGCTGCGCGGCCAGCGCGACGAAGCGCTCCCCGGGAACCGTTAGGGGTGTCAGCTCGAAATCCATGTATCTTCCTTTCCCGAGTGAGCACTGTGCTCCCCCTCACGATGTGGGGCGGGATCGGGCCAATGGGTCCGATCCCCAGTGCGCTTAGTCGTCTTTACCGCCCTTGCCGACGACGGTGAGGTGATACGTGATGTCTTGGGAGTTCCCAGGCGTACACCCGCTCGCTATCCATTTAATCTGATGCTTGCCAGGCGGAAGCGGATTCACGAAAAGGTAGTACCCCTGTTCGGCGCTCGGACTCAGGACCAGCTCGTTTGCCGTCGCTTCGTCCAATCCGAACAGATTGGCCGGCGGCAACTGCACGTTGAAGAACGGAGATTGACTGCCCGAGCGGCCTGTGAAGTACTGCGTCGGACTCCGGACTTTGGTGCCGTTGATCGATACCGAGATTTGAGCGGATTCTGTACAGCTCCCTGCGGCGCGAATGTACTGATCGGTTCGCGTGTCTGGTGGGTCGTTCAGAAACGCTCCGTATGAAGTATTGATCAACGGGAAGAACAGCGACTTCCCGGCCGGCACCTCACATGTCCGCTGCACCGACCCAGGGACGAACGATCCGGCGAGAAACCAAACCTTGTCCACTTGCCGGCGGGCGCAGCGCTCACCAGTCGCATCCACGACGGGGTTCCCGACTGCGGGAACACCGAGTGCCCACTGCCACCACTCCGCCGCCCAGCGGCCATACGACTGGCCGCCAGGATTCGACCCGATCGGAGCGACGAGCCGCGTCATATCGTCCGCCTGCACCAGCGGGGCAACACCAGCACCGAGAAATCCTGCGAACAAACACACGTGCCTCCACTTCCCGAAATGAGTTTTCATCACTTGTTCCTTCTCTAAGGGTGGCCGCCTCCCCAGGCGGCCTGGTTGGGACAGACGCAGCTAGGATTCCTCGTTCTTGACGACAGCGGTGCACATCACTCAGCCCGCGATCGATTGAAGAGCAGCACATCGCCACGCGCACGCATACGGGCTTCGGTGCATGCGGATTCGATTCGGGCGATTGAACGCTTCCCGCACCGGATCTTCCAGGGACTGCGGTCCCGGGGTGGGTTCGGAAACCGCGAGTCGAAGCGGTGCAAGTAGGACTCTTGTCCCGGCAGCGCCGCATTTCGTTCGCTCGGGCGGCGCATCGTGCCTAGCAATTTGTGCTCATCGGCATGATGGCTCTGGTGCATCGCGGGCCCCTGATTGACGCTTTTGATAGCGTCAGTCTAGGTGCGGGTGCGCTTGCCGCAAATCCTCATGATTGACCATTGCATTGCGGACCTTCGCTAATGGTCTTAGTCAGGATTGACTATCGGCGCGGTAATTGCGCCCCTCCCTTGCAGGGCGCGCAGCCCGTTGCATCGGGCCGCCGTTCGACGAGCGTGGAGCATGCTCTACGAAACCCTCGTCTCACCCCCCCACCCTCTCCGATTCGGGGCGAGGGTGCCTCCATCATCGCGCTCAAGCGTAGGCCCATCGTCCGGGCGACGTCAACGGCTCGTGCGATCGCGCTGGGGATGCGCACGCAATCGAAGCCGCTCGGATCGGATGCGTATGCGATGACAGTGCCTTTGCCGTGACTCGCGTACGTGGAGCCCCGCTTGAGGACCACGTCCTCGCCAAGTCCGGCCTCGGTGAT
>JANMUI010000584.1:0-1044 GCA_031391405.1 Betaproteobacteria bacterium | reverse complement strand
CGTTCGCGCGCGCGGCACCGATCCACGCCGGCGATTTTTCTCCGGCTACCTGAAGGATGCCGACGCCACGGCAGCGATCTGGGCCGACAACTGGTTGCACACAGGCGATGTGGTCAGGCAGTCGGCAGATGGCAGCGTTTTCTTCATGGATCGCAAGAAGAACATCATCCGTCGCTCGGGCGAGAACATCGCGGCAATCGAAGTTGAAAGCGCGCTGGTGACGCACGCGTCCGTTCACCAGTGCGCAGTCATTGCAGCCGACGACCCGATCCGCGGAGAAGAAGTGCTCGCGGCCATCGTGGTCGCGACCGACGCATTACCGGGTCAAACATTGGCGACAGCGCTATTCGATCACTGCCGCGAGCGCCTCGCGTACCACAAACTTCCAGGCTACATCGTGTTCGTTGACCGGCTGCCAACCACCTCGACTCAGAAGGTGCGAAAGCACGACCTTGGCCCGCTCGCGAAACGGCCGATGGATCACCCGGGATGTCACGATCTGCGGGCGCTTAAGCAATCAGCACGAAGGGCAGGTTGATGCGTGACAGGTCAACAAGCCAATGGAAAATTGAGAGGTTCATCAATAAACCCAGCGGGGACAAACGCTGATAAACCTCTATGAACCGGTTACTACATACGCCATCCGGCGTATGGATCTAGAAACTTTGGAAACCGGTTACTAGCATTGGAAACCTTTATCAGAGGATGTCCCGCTCACAGTTGAAGGTTTGAGCCGGTGGCGGAAATGATTATGCGGCCTTTTTCAGTTGAGCAGGAACGATGGGGCGCATTGCACGGATGAGCGTCGCGATGTGTTTGTGACCTCGCAATCTGCGAAACGCCTTTTCTGCCTCTAGGAAACCAGCAGCAGCCCAGCGCATGGCCATGTTCACGTCGCGATAGTTGGTGACCCTTCTGCTCACCCTCCGTACCACTGAGTTAGGCGACTCGATCACGTTGGTCGTGGCCAGACAACGCGCCAGCTCCCCAGTCACGCCAAGCCGGTTGATGGTGAACAACTCCTCCAATCCTTCCAGCAGGCTG
>JANMUI010000511.1:0-5945 GCA_031391405.1 Betaproteobacteria bacterium | reverse complement strand
AAGGTTGAACGGTCAATGCCCTTCGCCCTGAGCCTGTCGAAGGGTGAATTGACGGGGATCCCCTGCACCGGCTTTCAGCCGTCGTTGAAAGATTGCCGGCAACCACCTGATCGCATTATAATTGCGGGCTTTTCGCGGCCGGACGCGGCTGCGCAGTTGTCGGACCGCACGTCGTTCGCGATGCTCGGGTTCGATCCTTCCTTGCCTCACCATGCCCACCCCGTGGGCAGTTCGGGAGGCGTTACCCACAAGGAGCGTTATGCGTCACTACGAGATCGTATTTATTGTTCATCCTGATCAAAGCGAGCAGGTGCCCGCGATGATCGAGCGTTACCGGCAAACGGTGACCTCTCGCGGCGGCACGATGCATCGCCTGGAAGATTGGGGGCGCCGTCAGCTCGCTTTCCCACTCGACAAGATCCACAAGGCGCATTACGTACTCATGAATGTCGAGTGCGACAACGAGGCCCTTGGCGAGCTCGAGCATTCCTTCAAGTTCAGCGACGCGGTATTGCGCCATCTCACCATCAAGATGAAAGCGGCCGTTACGACGCCCTCGCCAATGATGAAAGACGAGAAGGCGCGTTCGGTCCTGCATGGTGACGTTGCGAAGCCCGCAGAGGCGGCGCCCGTTGCGGCGGTGGTCGAACCGGCGCCCGCGGCCGCTGCGGTTGAGAGTCCCGCGTAGGCTTGACCGCATCGAACCGGCTCATCCTGACCGGGCGTGTCGTCGAGCTGGAAGCGCTCCGCTACACACCGGCTGGCATCGCGATCGTGCGCTTCAAGATCGCGCACGATTCGGAGCAGGTCGAGGCGGGCGCTCTCCGGCAACTTCACATGGAAATCGCATGCGTGGCGACCGAAACGATGGCACATCTGGTGTCGGCGGCTCCGCTTGGATCATCGATCCGGGTCGAGGGTTTCATCGCACACCGTAGCAAGTCGGTTCGGGGAATCGAGCTCCACGCTTTGAATATTCAATTCGAATAAGGAACCATCATGGCAACATTTGGACGAGGCCCATCCAAGGGGAAAGCCGGCGCGAAGGGCGGGCGCAAGGACAATCGCACGCGTGAGAAGGGACTGTTTCGGCGCCGCAAGTTCTGCCGTTTCACCGCCGAGAAGATCCTTTGGATCGACTACAAGGACATCGATATCCTGAAGGATTTCGTCAATGAGAACGGCAAGATCATGCCGGCGCGTATCACGGGCACCAAAGCGGGGTATCAGCGCCAATTGTCGATCGCGATCAAGCGGGCGCGCTTCCTCGCGTTGATCCCGTATACCGACCTCCACTGAACGAAGGCGCGCACCCATGCAAATCATTCTGATGGAGAAGATCACCAATCTCGGCGGGCTCGGGGATGTGGTGAAAGTGAAAGACGGATTCGCGCGCAACTTCCTGATTCCGTCGGGCAAGGCGCGGCGGGCAACACCTGCTAACTTGGAAGAGTTCCAGAAGCGCCGGGGCGGGCTTGAAAAGGCGCACGCGGAGGCGCTCACGCTCGCCCAGTCGCGAGGTGCCAAGTTGGATGGCTTTGCCGTCAAGGTCGCCCGCAAGGCGGGGGTTGACGGGCGGCTGTTTGGTTCGGTGACGTCGCACGATATCGTCGATGCGCTCAAGGCGCAGGGACACGAAGTAGAGCGCACCGCCATTCGTCTGCCGCAAGGGCCGTTGAAAGCGATCGGCGATCACCAGGTTGCCATTGCTTTGCACACGGACATGGTCGTGCATGTGACCGTTTCGGTCGTTGGTGAACTCGTGGGAAGCTGAGCGTCGAGTCTGGCCCACAGTGCTCATGCCTCGCAGTCTGCAGGAGGTATGAGCCCTCTCCGGGGGCGCGCCCGCCTGTGACTCGCTGCATAGGCAAAAAAAACGGCCCTTTCGGGCCGTTACAGGGAGGAAGAGCGCGATGACTCAGCGCTCTCGGAGGTAACAGGTCAAGTGTCTCGATTCTTGCGAGGCCACTTATTCAATTTGGAAAGTCCGCAGACGCTAATTTTTGTTTCTTCCGATCAGCGGTAGCTAACCGGCGATCGGCGGGCTAACGCTTTCGGAGAAAAGCTCGTCGTAAATCCGACGAAGGAACATTAGCACAGATTTCGTCAGTTTGCGAATATTTTGTTCTTCGACGTAAGTCATTGAATTGAAGTGAATAGTCGTACGTTTCTTGTTCAATTGGCGGCTGGAAGGGTTGCTCGAATCGATTTCGCAGCACGAGTTTGACGAAATTTTGACAGACGGGCGGTATTCCCATGGACCGGCTGATGAAAATCAGGGTGACCTTCCCCCTTCGGACGTTGCCGTACTGAAGTTCATCTGCGGGGTCGGCGCGATCGAATCATCGGTCTGGGTGGGTTTGATGCGATGCAGCAAAAAAAGCTTGACATGTGTTGAATGATGTCTAAAATGTCTCTTGTGCATCGCAGCAATTCGATCGTCCCCCCAACTACGGAGTTACCTGAAATGGCAATAAACCAAGAGAATTTGATGTCCGCCGGCAAAGCTGGTGTTGAAGCCGGAATAGCCATCGCGCAAGCCCAGTTCGCGGCGATGGAGAGGCTCGCGGCGCTGATTATGAACACCGCCAAAGCTACATTCGCTGACGCGAGTGAGCATGTCCGTTCAGTCCTCAACGCGCGCGATCCCCAAGAGCTCGGCAAGCTGAACAGTGCTGCCGCGCAGCCGGTAGTCCAAGGTGCTGTTGCTTATGCAAAGAGCGTCTACGACGTGGCAACCCAGGCACAAGCGAACGTCGTCAAGATCGTTGAAGCGCAGGGTACCGAACTGAACCGCGCATTCGCGAGCACGATCGATGCGATGGCCAAGAACGCTCCGGCCGGATCCGACGCCGCGATCAACGCGTTCAAGTCGACATTTGCCGCATTCAATTTTGCGTACGACGGCTGGTCGAAAATCGCCAAGCAGACGGTGGAAACGGCGGAATCGAATTTCGATAGCAAAATGAAGACCGTTTCCAAATCGCGTTGAAATGACACGTTCTCGTATTGAGCTCGCTTAACACGCGAGTATCGCGACGAAGCGAAGCCCCGGCGACCCCGGGGCTTTTTCATTTTCGGTGTTCCGCTTCGAATCTGTCCATAGCCCAATACGAGGACTCCCACGCGTCCCTCGCACACAAGAACACGCGACGGAAACGCGTATGCACAAATCGGCGCATAGTCTCGGAATGCGGGCGTGGGCAGATCTCTGCGGCCGCGACGCCCGACTTGAGAGAAAGTATGGATCAGTCAACGAACGATTCCGCCCAACTGCTGACTGCATGGATGCGAGCTGGTCAGGATGCGATGCAATATTTCAATCTCGCGCTGGGCACCGGCGCACCCTCCGAGTCTGGCGCCCCGGCGAACGACACAGTCGATCCAGCGGCCCGGTTCATTGCTGGTGTCACGAGCGCCGCGAATTTCCAGCTCGAAGCATTCAATCACATCGCCGACTTCTGGACGCGTTTTACTGCACAGCCGGGTGCGGACGGCGAGACCGGCAATGCCGGCGTGAACGATCGCCGGTTCGCGAGCGAGGCATGGGGCAATGATCCCCGCTTCGATCTGATTCGCCGAGCGTACCTGGCGTACTCAAGCTTTCTTGAGAGCGCGGTGGAACATACAGGCATGGACGAAAGAACCAAAGGGCAACTGCGCTTCGGCGTCCGGCAATTTCTCGACGCGATGAGTCCGTCAAATTTTCTCGCGACGAATCCCAAGGCGACCCAACTTGCCATCGAGTCGGGCGGGCAGAGCCTGACCGAGGGGATGGCGCTCTACTTCCAGGATCTCGCAAAGGGTCGCGTCTCGATGACCGACGAGAACGCCTTCGCCATCGGCAAGAACCTCGCGATGACACCCGGCGCGGTGGTGTACGAGAACGAGATCATTCAACTCATCCAGTACGCGCCCACCACAAAAGAAGTGTTCAAGCGTCCGCTCGTTATCATTCCGCCGTGTATCAACAAGTTCTATATCCTCGACCTGCAACCGGAGAACTCGTTCGTTCGCCACGCGATCGCAGAGGGCCACACGGTATTTGTCGTGTCGTGGCGGCAGATCACGGCCGGCCTCGGGCATCTTGCTTGGGACGACTATCTCAGCGAAGGCGTGATGCGTGCAATCGATGTCGCCCTGACCATCACGGGTGAATCGCGGGTCAACGCGCTCGGCTTTTGCGTTGGCGGCACGATGCTCGCCTCAGCGCTTGCAGTGATGCGAACGCGCGGCGAAGACAAGGTCGCGAGCCTCACGCTTCTCACCACGTTGCTCGATTTTGCCGACACCGGAGAATTGGGATTGCTGGTAAGCGAGGAATCCGTCGCCGCGCGAGAAGCGAGCATCGGCGGCGGCGGCATCCTGCCGGGCAAGGAAATGGCGTTCACGTTTTCGGCTCTCCGCGCGAACGACCTCATCTGGCAGTACGTGACCAACAGTTACCTCAAAGGCAAGGCGCCGCCCGCGTTCGATCTCCTCTACTGGAACGCCGACAGCACCAACCTGCCCGGACCAATGGCGACGTGGTTCCTGCGCAACGCCTATCTTGAAAACAAGCTGGCAAAGGCGGGCAAAACAATCCAGTGCGGTATCCCGATGGACTTGGCTGCCGTCCGCGTCCCCACGTTCCTATACGCCTCGCGCGACGATCACATCGTGCCGTGGAAAACGGCCTATGAATCGACGCGACTGCTCGGCGGCGATACGACATTTCTGCTTGGCGCGAGCGGCCATATCGCGGGGGTCATCAATCCGCCGGCGAAAGGCAAGCGTAACTATTGGGTCGACGGATCGAGAAGCGACGGCGCCGAGGAGTGGCTCTCGGGCGCGCGTTCCGCGCCCGGGAGCTGGTGGCCGCATTGGTATCAATGGCTCGCGCCGCATTCGGGTGTGCACCGGGGCGCGCGTACGAAGCTTGGCAGCAAGAAGTACCCAGTCATCGAGCCGGCACCTGGACGCTACGTTCTGGTGAAGGCCGACTGAACACCCAATTCAACCAAGACAGCAGGGATGATCAGGCGCAACACTGGAAGCATGGACTTGCAATCGGAAAAAGGAGTAACGAGATGACAAAGCGCATCGCATTTGTGACGGGTGGAATGGGCGGTATCGGTACCTCGATCTGCCAGCGCTTGGCGAAGGAAGGCCACACGGTGATCGCCGGATGCGGGCCAAGCCGTGACCATGTGAAATGGCTCGCCGAGCAGCGTGAATTGGGATACACGTTTTTCGCGTCGGTGGGCAATGTCGGCGACTGGGACTCGACGGTCGATGCGCTCAAGAAAGTGCAGGCCGCGCACGGCGGCGTCGATATTTTGGTGAACAACGCCGGCATCACGCGCGACGGAACATTCCGCAAGATGTCGCGTGACGACTGGTCCGCTGTCATCAATACGAACCTGAACAGCCTCTTCAACGTGACGCGTCAGGTGATCGACGGCATGCTCGATCGCGGATGGGGACGCATCATCAATATTTCGTCGGTGAACGGTCAGAAGGGTCAGTTCGGACAGACCAACTACTCGACCGCCAAGGCGGGAATCCACGGCTTTACGATGGCGCTTGCGCAGGAAGTCGCATCGAAAGGTGTGACGGTGAACACCGTCTCGCCTGGCTACATCGGTACCGATATGGTGCGCGCGGTGCGCCCGGATGTGCTGGAAAAAATCGTCAATACAATTCCCGTCAAGCGGCTCGGCACGCCTGATGAAATCGGATCGATCGTGGTGTGGCTTGCTTCCGAGGACGGTGGCTTCTCGACGGGCGCGGACTTCTCGCTAAACGGCGGGCTGCACATGGGGTGAGGCGGGGGTTTCGGAACGCATGCGTTCCGCCCGCCGAACGGGTTCGGCCTGCCTGCCGAACCCTCCAAGCGCGCAAATTATTGGGTTTCGCAACGCATGCGTTGCGCCGCGATTACGGGTTCGGCCTGCATGCCGAAC
>JANMUI010000529.1:0-2325 GCA_031391405.1 Betaproteobacteria bacterium | reverse complement strand
CACGCTCCGTCGCGGTGCCCCGCCCGGTGGCAAGACGGCAGGTGGGCAGGAGATCGATGCGTTGTCGCAGCATGCGTGTCTTGCGCGATTGCTATCGCTCATGCGCTACGACGCGCTCCGGCGCGAGCAGGTCATCGAACGACGGCATGGCCGCTATCTTGGCATCGGGCTCGCTGCCTTTCTCGAGCAGACTTCGCCGGGTCCGGGCTTCTACGGCGCGAACAATGTCTCGATCTCATCCGCGGACGGTTGCGTGCTGCGCATCGAACCCGATGGCAGCTTTACCTGCGTGACGACGACGCTCGACCAAGGGCAAGGTGTCGAAACCGGATTGACCCAGTTGATCGCAAGCGCGCTATCGGTACCAGTTTCGGTCGTACGCATCGTGAATGGCGATACCGCGGTCACTGCGGTCGGCGGAGGCACGTTCGCTTCGCGCGGCCTCACGCTTGGTGGCGAAGCGGCATTGCGCGCAGCCAGGCTGATGCGCGATCGGCTAGTGAGCGTCGCCGCCGTGCTGTTGGAATCCAATCCGGATGCGCTCAGGCTCGTTAACGGCGAAATTCGGAATGCGACCGGTGCGCTGACCATAACGCTCGTGGCACTCGCGCGTGTGCTCCACTTTCAGCAGTACAAGATTCCGCGCGGCATCGACGCGCAGCCGATGGTGATTGCGAACTATGTGCCCGAGCGTCCGTATTACTTTGCGAATGGCGTTCAGGCGAGTCTGCTAACGATTGATATCGAGACCGGATTCATTCGCCTGCTTAAACATTGGATCGTCGAAGACTGTGGCCGGATCATCAATCCGCAACTCGTGGATGAGCAACTGCGCGGTGGGATCGTGCAGGGCATCGGGGCGGCGCTCTTCGAGGAGCTTCGCTATGACGAACGCGGGCAGCTCACGAATGCCAGCATGATGGATTATCTGGTGCCGATGGCGTTCGAGATGCCCGACATCGAGGTTGCGCATATCGAGACGCCGGTCCCCGGAACCTTGTTCGGCGGGAAAGGTGTCGGCGAAGCGGGCACAATCGGCGCGGGGGCCGCTGTGGCTAACGCGGTGAATGACGCGCTCTCACCATTCAATTGTGTGCTGACCGATCAGCCCTTCACGCCGGAGCGCGTCTTGCGCGGTTTGGGTAAAGTCCGCTGACACTCCCATCCGTCATGGCCTACGACGCTACATGAAGATCATCGCGATTCGCGAAGCAACCATGCCGATCGGTGCGGCCATGGCGAACGCGTCGATCCGCTTCGACTCGATGACCGCCTCGGGAGTGGCCATCATCACCGACCGCCGGATCGATGGAAAGCCTGTGATCGGCTATGGGTTCGATTCGATTGGACGTTATGGAACGGGCGCGTTGTTGAAGGAGCGGTTCTTGCCGCGTCTGCTTGCCGCCGCGCCCGATGCATTGCTCGATGCGCGTGGCATGATCGATCCGGACCGTTGCTATCGCATCGTGATGGTCAATGAGAAGGACGGTGGACATGGCGAGCGCTCCGGCGCAGTCGGTCTGCTCGATGCGGCGCTTTGGGATCTGCGAGCCAAGCTTGAAGGCAAGCCGCTCTGGCGTTCGCTTGCGGATCGCTATACGCGGCCTGATGCGAGTGATTGCATCCATGTATACGGAACGTGCGGTCACTTCCGGCCCGGCGAGGGGCTGAACGAATTTCAGGATGAAGTGCGCCGTGCCGTGGACGCAGGCTTCCATCGCATCAAGATCAAGCTCGGCGGTGCGCGGACGGCCGATGACTGCGCGCGGATTGAGGCGGCCCTCGAGATCGTCGGCGCGGGGGATCGCCTGGCGGTCGATCTCAATGGCGGCCTGGAACCCGACATCGTCGGGGATTGGCTGCACCACGTCGAGCCCTACAAGCTCGCGTGGATCGAGGAGCCGGTTGCGCCGCTCGATTATTCGTTGCTGGCAAGCTTCATCAAGCTTTGCGACACGCCGGTCGCGACGGGCGAGAATCTCTTTTCCTGGGACGATGCGCGCAATCTGCTGCGCTACGGCGGAATCCGCGGTGATCGGGACATCATTCAGCTCGACGTGTCGCTGTCGTATGGAATCTGTGAGTACCTGCGCGCGGTGGGTGGGTTCGAGGCGGCCGGTTGGGCACGCAAGCGCTTCTGGCCGCACGCGGGCCATCTTTTCGCGGCGCATGTTGTCGCGGGGCTTGCCATTGGGGGTCATGAAGCGGCCGCAGATTCGCGCCTCCCGTATGGTGGCTTCTGGGATGGCACTCAGATCATCGATGGTCAAGTGCGGATGCCCACGCTTCCCGGGGTCGGCTTTGAGGGCAAGGCGAATTTCTACA
>JANMUI010000513.1:0-13769 GCA_031391405.1 Betaproteobacteria bacterium | reverse complement strand
TCACCGCCCCCGCCAGCCAAGCGGGCCTTCGATTCGAGCCAGACCTCCCGCAGCGGATTGTCGATGATGTGGGGCCCGCCGCAGGCGGACTCGCCTTGCTCGCGTTCGCGTTGCGCGAGCTCTATGCCGCGCGCACCGAAGAGGGGTTGTTGACGCATGCGGCCTATGACAAGTTCGGCGGGGTGAAGGGCGCGGTACTGCGTCGTGCGGACGAGACGTTCGCGAAACTTGGAGCGGGCGCCCAAGGATCGCTCGGCGAAGTTTTTCGCGAGCTGATCGAAGTCGATGACACGGGCACGGCAACCCGCCGCCGTGCTCCGCGCACGCGGGTTGCACTCACTTCCGGTGCAGCGCAACTGATCGATGGATTCATCGATGCGCGCCTGATGGTGTCGGGCGGGGATGCCATGGGGGCGAGCATGGTCGAAGTCGCGCACGAGGTGTTGCTGAGTGAATGGCCGCGGCTGGCTGATTGGATACGGTTACGCGCTGATGCATTGCGATTGCGCCGGCAGCTCGAAGCGGCGGCACGCGAATGGGAAAAAGCCGGACGCGATTCGCTCTACTTTTGGCCGCACGAACGGTTGCAGCCGGTGCTACAGGCGCTGGAATTCCTGGGAATGTCGCGCGCGCAATTGAGCGAGCCGGCGCGATCGTTCGTCGAACCCGAATCAGGACGGCTGCTGGCCGAGCTCGCACGACCGGAAACAACGCATCATCGCCGCGCGCAGATCGGTGATCGCTTGGATTCTTTGGGTGACCCCAGGCGGGGCGTCGGTGTTCGAGGCGACGGGTCGATCGACCTGGTCTGGTGTGCGGTGCCCGGTGGAACGGTCGCGAGCGAGATCGACGGGAGCGAGCGCGTGGTTCGGGCGTTTTCCATTTCGAAATACCCGATCACCTACATGCAGTATCAGCACTTCCTCGATGCCGCGGGAGGATTTCGCGGGACCATGTGGTGGAAGGACTTGATGATCACGGACATGCCCGGAGAACAATACCGCCGCACGGGGAACTGTCCAGCCGAGAACGTCTCGTGGTACGACGCGATGGCCTTCTGTCGCTGGTTGACTGCGCGCGCTGGATTCGAAGTCCGGCTTCCCACCGAATGGGAATGGCAGCAGGCGGCCACCGGAGGCGATCGTGGCCGCGAGTATCCATGGGGTACGGAATGGCATGACGCTTGTGCGAACACCGACGAAGGCAGACTCAGCCGCACGACTGCGGTCGGCATGTTTCCGGCAGGCGCTTCAGCGCAAGAGGTACTCGATTTGTCCGGCAACGTCTGGGAATGGTGCCTCAACAAATTCGAGGCACCTGATGACGCCGATTTAAAAGGGGACGCCCCGCGCGTACTGCGCGGCGGCTCATGGTTCAACTACCGCGATGGCGCGCGAACGACTTCGCGCTTTCGATCGGCGCCCGACTTTCGCAGCTACGATATCGGATTTCGGGTGGTGCGTCCGGGGAGTCTTTGACTGCCCAAAAAATCCCGTCAAGGAACCCGCGCAGCAATGCAAGCAGGCTCCTAAGTCAGCGGCATCATGATGTGCTTCCGGTACGCAGGTCGCGCTTCCAGTCGCTTGCGATATGCCTCGATGTTGGGCATGGGCGCTTTCGCGACATCCAGCGCGTACCACCGGTACACATAGACGCCCACCGAGATGTCGCCCATCGTGAAGCGATCACCCGCGACATACTGCTTGCCCGCGAGACCCTGTTCGAGCGCTTTGAACACTTCATTGGTCTTGACGGCGTTGTCCGCGATTTCCGCCATATTGCGTTTCTCGGCCGGGGTGCGGATGAGACCCCAGAAGACCGGGGTAATCACCGGATTGACATTGATCGAAATCCAGTCCATCCAACGATCCGCATCGGCCCGCACCTTCAGGTCGGTGGGCCACAGATTCCCGGCGCTGTGCTTGGCACACAGGTAGCGCACGATCGCGTTCGACTCCCAAAGCACCAGACCATCATCCTCGATCGTCGGCACGCGGCTGTTCGGATTCATCGCCTTGTACTCGGGCGTATTGACGACGCCGAACGCCATGCCGGCGTCGACTCTTTCGTACTGCAGATTCAGCTCCGCGCTCGCCCAGATCACTTTCTGTACATTGATGGAATTGATGCGTCCCCAAAGTTTCATATCGAATGGTCTCCTAATTGGCTATCCTGATTTGTAACGAAACTCCGCTATGGAGGATCATTGCTAATCACCTTTGTTATTCAGATCGCATACCGGCCGCCTTCACGACCCCCGACCATTTGGCGAGCTCGATGCGCACGAATTCGGCGAACGCTTCGGACGAGCCGGACATCGGCTCGGCGCCCTGGCCGGCGAGTCGTTCGCGAACGTCCGGCAACTGCATGATCCTGACGACTTCCTTGTTGAGGCTCTGCACAATAGGTGAGGGCACATTGGCGGGCGCGAAGATGCCGAACCACGCACTGACCTCGTACCCGGGCAGCCCTGATTCCGCGATGGTGCGCACATTGGGCAGCACACCGGAGCGCGCTTTGCCGGTGACAGCGACTGCGCGCACGGTTCCCGCCTTGACGTGCGGCGCCGCGGTGAGGACGAGATCGAACATCATGTTGACCTGACCCGCAAGCAGATCGTTCAGTGCCGGCGCGCTGCCTTTATAGGGAATATGCACCAGGTCGATACGGGCCATGCTCTTGAACAACTCGCCCGCGAGATGGTTGGATGTGCCATTGCCGGCAGAAGAGAAATTGAGCACACCCGGTTTGGAGCGTGCGACCTCGATCAACTCCTCAATGTTCTTTGCGGGAAGCGATGGGTGAACGAGCAACGCGAACGGAATCGATGCCACCGGCGAGATCGGCGTGAAATCGCGAATCGGGTCGTAGGCGAGCTTTGCATTAAGGCTCGGATTGATTGCATGCGAGCTCACCGTGCCGATCATGATCGTGTAGCCATCGGCGGCAGACTTCGCGGTCGCCTCCGCACCGATCGCCGTGCCTGCGCCCGGCCGATTGTCGATGACGACCGACTGCCCGAGGCCCTCCGACATTTTCTGGCCGATCGTGCGCGCGAGAATGTCGGCCGAGCCGCCCGGCGGAAATGGGACGATGAAGCGAAGGGGTTTCGCCGGGAAGGATTGTGCGAGCGCGGCCGAGGCGCTCGCAGTGACGAGCACACCGAGAAGAACGCGACGCAGACGGGTCATGCCACCCCGTCCAACTCCGGGATGCGCGGGATCGTCACACCGAACGGCGCGATCTCCGCCCGCACTTTGTCGATCGCGCGTTTGATGATCGAAATTTCTTCATCCGGATGCGTTGCGCCAAGCCCGTGCTCCATGGCCAAGGTGCGACTGCGGGCTGAACGTTTGCGCTCGTCCTCAGGCAGATTAACGACCGCATAGACCCCGCTCAGCAACGATCCGCGCAGCTTCTTCGAGACCTTCGCGCCGAGCATCGTCTTTTCGCTCGCGGGCAGGTCATTGAAGAATCGACGCATGATGATGCGGCCGAACTGGATATGACGCGCTTCATCTCGAAGGATCAACTTGCAGGCCTCCTTGATCGAGGCGAACCGGGCATTCTCGTAGCGCGCCTGCAACAGCTCGCCGGATATCTGCTCGAACAGCGTATTGACCGCGAGGCCCGCGAAGAACGACATCGCTTTTTCGTCCTTCTCGTCATGAAAGCGCGGGATGATCATCTGGAAGTAGTCGGCCTGCGGGGTCGCCTGATAGGTCGCGACCTTCGACCCGATTGCGTTCGCAATCCGAAACGACGCCTCGTGATGGCGCAGTTCCTCCATGATGAAGTTGGTGATGTGCTGCTTGATCTCGAAGGGCTGATGCGAATAGATCGCATCGCGCAGGCGCTCCGCGCCGTAGGGCGTCGCGCCATGCTCCATCCATGCGCGAAGCGACCACCATTCGGCGCCGGCACGCCGCACGTCGTCGGGCAGATCGGCATCGATGACGTCGCTGAAATTGATTTTCGACGGATCCCACGCCAGCTCGCGGGCCTGCTCGCACAAGCGCCAGGCGTCGGGGTATGCCGTTTCAGCGACGACCGGATACGGATTGGGGACTTGCACGACTTCTTCGAGCATGGAGGCTTGCACGATCCTGCTCCTTGGCTGACGGATCGAGCGATCTTAGCGCGATTCGGGGGCGCATCCACGGCTCGTCCATTCCCGTGACATCATTTGCGTTGACGCCGGAAAGCAGGTACGCGTCCTGTTCGGGCGAATCGCCATCCCGGCGGTGCCGGCGCTTGCCGACTGATAAAGGAGAGACGCTATGAGCAAGAATCATCGTTGCGGCCTGCGCCGCGGAGCCCTTACGGTGTTCGCGGTGTCTGGCATCCTGGCGCATGCGCCGATCTTCGCCGCCGACGTTTCAATCCCCGTCCTGGTGCCGATCACCGGCTTCCTGTCGCTGGAAGGCGCAAGCCAGCGCAATGGCGCGTTGCTGGCGATGCGGCGCGCGCCGAAGGGCATCAATATCAAATCCGACGTATCCGATACCGGCACCTCACCCGATGTGGCGGTCAACGCGCTCGAACGTGCGTTATCGCGTGACCGGCCGACAGCAATTGTCGCTTCCATGCTGGGCACGCAAATGCTTGCGATGTTGCCGGTTGCGCTGGAGGCGAAGGTACCGCTCCTCACGGTGTCAGGGACCGCGCGCATCACCGAACTGAAAAACCCCTATGTGTTCCGCTTCTTCCCTGGCGATGATGTTGCCAAGGAAGCGCATGTTCGTTATGTGGTCGAAGAGCTCGGCAAAAAGCGGATCGCACTCGTGTATCAGACCACCGCCTACGGTCAAAGCGGACGCAACGAGATCGTCGCGAAACTGAAGCGGTTCAACCTCGAGCCGGTGATGCAGGAAGCGCTGGAACCCACCATCCGCGACATGTCGCCCGCGATCAACAAGGTGCGGGCATCCAACCCGGATGTCGTGATCATTCATCTGCATTCGCAGCCGACGGCATTGTTCGTGCGCGCCGCTGCGCAAGGGAGTTTGAATTTACCGATCATCGCGGGATCTGCCATGCATCAGCCGCCGACCGCTGCCTTGCTCGAACCCGTTGAGATGTCCAACGTATGCGCGGAATCAAATGCCTCGCCGGTATCAGGTGAGACGGCCGAGATGCGCGCGTTCCTGAAGCTTTATCGCGATGAATTCGGCGGCGATCCCGACGGCTTCGCGCTTGGTCAGTACGACGCCGTGATGATGATGCTCGATGCCGCGGCCAAGGGCGCGACGACCCCGGCCGCTGTCACGCAGGCGCTTTCGGCTGCGACCTACAACGGGTTGGCGATGACCTACAAGTCGGATGGCAAGGGCAACATGGCGCGCTCGGCCGTGATCCTCTGCTACGACGGGAAGTCGCGCATTCCGAAGGTGGTGAAGCGGTACGAGAATGTGACTGGCGTGCTGCCGAAGTAAGCGCGCTGAAGGAGACCATTGATGCCCCGAGCCACGTTGACACTCAAGAGTGTTCGAGCGCGATCCGTCATCGTACCGTTGCAACGACCTGTTGTGTCGAAAGTCGGCCTGTTCCGCGATTGGCCGATGATCCTGATCGATCTCTACACGAACGAAGGCATCGTGGGGCATAGCTACCTCGAGCCCTAACTCAAGCAGTCGATCCGGTACATCGTCCCCGCCATCGAGGACCTTGCCGACGCAGCCAAGGGCTTGCCGCTGGCGCCGTTCGATGGATTCCGTCGCGGCATCGGTTCGCTGCACCTGGTCGGACGTGAAGGCGTTTCCATGATTGCAGTTTCCGGCCTCGACATGGCCGCATGGGATGCGATGGCCAAGGCGGCGGACATGCCGCTCGCGGTGTTTCTCGGCGGGACGGTCGGTCCGGTGCCCGCCTACAACAGCAACGGCCTCTGGTTGACGCCATTGAAGACGTTGGCAAGTGAAGCGGCGGCGCTTGTCGCTGAAGGAGGATTCACCGGACTGAAGCTAAGGCTCGGACGGGAAACGCTCGCCGAGGACCTCGCGGCGATCGCAGCAGTGCGAGAAGCCGCTGGCGCCAATGTGAAGCTCATGTGCGACTTCAACCAGGGGTTGACGCTTGGTGACGCCCTCGTACGATGTCATGCGCTCGATGGCCAGGGGCTCTACTGGTTTGAGGAACCGATCACCTACGACAACATTCCCGGTTACGCGCAGCTTGCACGCGAGCTGAAGACGCCCGTGCAGCTCGGTGAGAATTTCTACGGTCCACGCCTTTTGTATCAGGCCGTCCTCGCAGGCGCAGGCGATTACGTCATGCCCGATCTCATGCGCATCGGCGGGGTGAGCGGGTGGCTGCGCGCGGCGGGAATCACGAGCGCAGCGGGCATCCCGATGTCGACCCATCTCTATCCGGAAATCGCCGCGCATCTCATGCGAGTCACCGATACCGCACACTGGCTTGAATGGCAGGATTGGGCCGATCCGATCCTGGCCGAACCGTTCCAGCGCAAGGACGGTCACCTGGTCATTCCGGATCGACCGGGTCAGGGCATCGCGTGGGATGAAAAGGCGGTGGCGATGTACGTGCAATGAGGAAGGCAGATGCCAATCGCCCGGAACGTGGTTGATGAGAAAAAAACACAGATTGATGGCGTCGAGATCAATTCGGTCCAAATGGATCTACAAGGCGAAAGAATCGTTCAGCCCGTTCTTATACTGCGCAAGGCGCGGGATCGCCTTTCTCGCCAGCCATAAAAAAAGTGCATCTTTCTCGATGAGGACGCTCGCATAGTTCCGGTGCTTGCCGGTTAAGAAATCGGCGACAACGCAGGTCGTGCGTGGACAGCCATACATCAGGCGAGAACAGCGTGGTACATCCTGTATCTCTTCATGATTCAGCGCAAAGCGTTTACGTTGACACCGGCCGCTCGGCCGGGGGAGCTGCCCCGAGTGGCGATTGACCGCACTGGCATCGGATGGCGGACTCACCGTGGTGCTATGCAGCGCATCGTTTGGTAGGGGATTGCAAGACGGTGCTGCTAGGTCGGCGGTAGAGAGAGCAACAGCACGTAGAAAGAGTAGGAGATCTGTCGTTTGCTACCGGTTGTTTTTTTGCAAAATTTCCTTCGCGTCCCGGTTGGCTATGCTAATGGCGTTGACGAGGGCCAACCATTTGTGGGCAACGCTGCTAGCTTAGTAATGGCTGCCTTCGCCAAAGTGAAGTACTTCGAATCGATTTCAATGCCAACACTTCGAATTCCCAGATACTTTGCAGCACCAATCGTGGAACCCGAACCCATGAACGGATCTAACACGATGCCCTTCCCGAGTGGAAGAACTGCCCGCACTAGCGTACGCATTAGCGCTTGTGGCTTGAGAGACGGATGATCGGCCACCATCCGTTCCTGGGGTCGAGCCGGAGGGGCTTCGATCAAATCCACGAACGGAGAGTTCTCGGACGGTCGACGCAGCGCTCCTGTGCCAAACCGCTTTAAGTTTTCAATTACACGTCCATCGCAGGGCTTGCGAAACAACAACCAAGGTTCAAAGCAGGACCGAGGGATCACTGAGACTTCACGATACAAATGCTCTCCAAACTTAGGTCGATCTCCCCCCGAAGAGTCTTTACCACGCGAACGATTTGTCCTCGGGCCTCAAAGCCGGCCATACAGAAAGCTTGCGCGACGAGATGTGAGACTAGGCACTGGGAAGCCAGCATTACATGGGCGCCCGGTACAAGAACACGGAACAGCTCTGGAGCAAGCTTCAAGTGAAACGACAAGATCCCCATGCGGTCGTGTTCTGTCAGGACAGTGAACCGCGGCGACGGATTCCGATTCGCGCCGTCGAAAGAATTGGGCAACCTCCAAATACCGCCGACTCCACTTCGACGCTTAAGGAATTCCTTAGCGGAATATTCCACGATTCCAAACGGTGGGTCCGTCACAACAGCATGGAACGATTGCCCCCGTTGCGTTTGAAGCCACTCAAGCGAGTCAGCAATGTGGATCGCGTAGAAAGTGTTCCTTTGCCACCTCCTCATTTCTTCTCCGTTAGGAGAGGCTGAATGATTCCAACCAGAGCGTCGTGGCGATCGGTACGTCGAGCCTTGTCGTTTGACCCCTTCTCAATTGCTCTTGCGTAGCTTCCAGCACTTCCGCTTGTACGTGCTGTCGGATTCTCTAACCGTTTGTCAACCTCGCTTGCAAAGCTCAGTAACTTTTCGCGAAGCTCTCGTTCCTTCGTCTTCGAAAGATCGTGTTTATCGAGGAGATCTCCAAGGGCGACAAATAAACTATAGAAGTCCGCGCGATTCCCCCAGCGTGTTTCCGAGATGTCGGAAAACAGGCGTTCGATTACATTCCTCGTTCTTGAAAACGTCCTCTTTACGCGACTCTCTTCTGGGAATTGATCTTCGAATTGCTCGTATTGCTCATAATACTGATCGATGATCTTTGCTGAACCACCCTGAGGGCCATGTAGAAGGCCAATTAATAGATCGCTGGTCATTTCGATGTCCGCCATCCGACGAATTGCTGCTGGCGTCACGATCCGGTTAACCGCCCAATATTCATCATCGGCCAGTTGCTCCGACAGTTTTGCGAACGGTCCGTGGTACGTCGCGTTCCGCAGCTCTTGCGGCTTTAGCGGCATTAGAAATTTATTCAACCGCTTGAAGACGTCCTCAATCTCCTTGGTGTTATCCGTGTAGAGATATCGGACACAAATTTCGTACTGGAAAAATTCTTTGCGAGCTAAGCCGTTCACGTCGCCAAATGATTTATCTCTGTATGGCGAGTTTGGGGCCAGTGCCTCAAGGGAAAAGTTGTTGTTGTCCAGCCTATCTGTCTGATCTTCTTCTTGCTCGAGGCCGACGAACTGCAAGATTGTTCGTAGTCGTTGCTGGCCATCTACAACGCCGAACTCTTCTGATCCATCCTCACCCTGCACTACCTGGACGTACACTTCTGGGATCGGAATGTTCATCAATATTGATTCGATGAGCGCACAGCGTTGTTTATCAGTCCAGACGGGCTTGCGTTGGAACGGTGGCCGGAGTTGTAGCCGACCAGCTTTATAGTGGTCTTGAAACCACGCAAGGGACTGTGGACGAGAGGCATGCTTCATCCTAGGACCTCATTCCGCGAGAGCTTTGCGAAGAGATGTAATGCTATGGTGGTGATACATGATTGCGTGCCCCCACGTTCGGTATAGGCGGACATTAATATCCTCATGACGACGGGGAACATGACGAGAAACGCGCTTAAACGTGTTAAACCAACGAGCATTGAAATCCACTACCGGCTGAGCGCGGTTGCCAAAAATACGACGATCAAGGCGCACATCCAAAGGGGTTAGCCATCCGGTGTATACCTCGTTTCGTCGAGTATTCAGCCAGCCTCCGGATAGCTGAGATATGGGAGGGCGCGGATACGCCGCCCTTAGGAGGCTGTGCCAGAGCGCATCAAAAGGATCAGCGCTTATAACGACAACATCAACGTCGGATTTGGCCGTGTACGCCTTTAGGTTACCCCCCCGCTTGCTCGGCCGCTCAATGGCGACGTTATCGCGCCAAGACAAGCTTGGCGCATCTTGCTGGGTGAGAGTCCCGGCCGGGCAAGGGCTAACCACCCACCCGTATCGAGTGTTGCACTTGCGGCGGAGCCAGGAGGTCGATGGCGAACAAAGTAGGTGAAGCGTACACAGAGAATCCTGTGGGCCGCAGGGGCAACCGCGTGCCCTGAAAGTTGGTACAGCTTCGAAATGAGCTTGTTGCGGATGGCGAGGGTTTTAACGTGCCCGAAACCAACACGAAGCATCCGTCATCGGTGAGGATGTGGAGGTCCGCCGGAGTCCTCAGGCTGTGGCATGCAGGAAGAGATGCGTCGAAGAACTTGGGAGGCCCCGTGGTCTCCTGACTGCGGGAAGGCCATCGTAGGGTATGCGGATATTGAGGCACGGCAGGGGAAACCCGGAAACAGAGCTATGCCGAAATCTAAGCGGTGGGAGCGGAACGCAGAGCGGGTAGGCAGAGGAGTACTGTGAAAGGGAAAGCCTGCCGGATGTCGATGGGGAGTCTTATCAAGCGTAGTACTCGGAGCGTGGGAAAGCCACGTACAAGGGGAAGGACTTGACGGGAGTACGTAGCCTGCAAAGCAAACTCATGCCGGACACTGTCGGATCGGATCAACATGAGCCAACCTCACTGCGGGCAATAGCAAACAAGGCGCGCACTGACAAGCGACATCGGTTTCGGGATCTTTACCGGTGCTTGAATGCGGAGCTGCTACTGCACTGCTGGGGCGATCTGAATAAGAAAGCGGCCAGCGGGGTGGATGGCGTGACCGCCGCAACGTATGCGGAGAACCTGCATACGAACATCACGGCATTGGTGGAGCGACTGAAATCGAAGTGCTATCGGGCAAAGCTGGTGCGACGGCACTACATTCCGAAGGAGAATGGCAAGCAAAGGCCGCTTGGAATACCGGCCATCGAGGACAAGCTCATTCAGGCAGCGTGTGCGAAGCTGTTGAGTGCCATCTACGAGCAAGACTTTGTAGCGGGCAGCTACGGCTATTGGCCCAAGCGCGGGGCGGGGGATGCGGTGCGAGACCTCACCTTCGATCTGCAGTACGGCAGTTACGGTCATTTCGTTGAGGCGGACATCAAAGGCTTCTTCGACAATTTGGACCATGACTGGCTGCTCAAGATGTTGAGTGTGCGCATCGATGACCAGGCGTTTCTACGGCTGATCGGCAAATGGCTGAAGGCTGGGGTTCTGGAACCGGCGGGCGAAATCGTTCATCCGGAAGCTGGTACCCCAGAAGGCGGGAGTGTCTCGCCCGTGTTGGCGAACGTGTACCTGCATTACGTCCTCGACCTGTGGTTTGAGATTATTGTCAAACCGCGCTGTCAGGGCGAGGCGCTGCTGTGTCGCTACGCCGATGACTGGGTGTGTGCGTTTCGTTACCGTGGGGATGCCGTGCGCTTCTTTCGTGTGCTACCAAAGAGGTTGGCGAAATTCAACCTGGAGGTCGCCCCGGAGAAGACACGGATGCTGCGGTTCAGTCGTTTTCACCCGAGCATGAAGCGGCGGTTTGCGTTCTTGGGCTTCGAGTTCTTCTGGAACCCGGATCGAGAGGGCACGCCACGGGTCATGCGCCGCACCGCTCGCAAGAAGTTGTTGGGGGCGTGCCGCCGCATCAAGGAATGGATCCAGTTGCACCGGCATCTGCCGGCTCGCGATTTCTTCAATGGTCTGAATGCCCGGTTACGGGGTCACTACAACTATTATGGCGTTCGAGGCAACTCGCGCTCGCTGAAACGCTTCTTTGACTGGGCCATCGCCTGTGCATACAAGTGGCTCAATCGGCGTGGCGGCAAGCGTCGCAGCTTCACCTGGGAAAAGTTTGCTCAGGTGCTCGAATTGATCCAGATAGCGCGGCCTCGCATTACCGAGCTCAGCCGCCGGAGAGTGTTCGCTTGACAGCACCGCCTTGCATCGCGGAGGCGAGTACGACCGAGGAACCCGGTGCGGGAATACTGCACGCCGGGGTCTGTGCGGGGGGCTGCCCGTAAGGGCAGTCCCTACCGCGGAGGCTGCATACGGAGTCCTGTGAATGACAACGCCCGTCATCATGCTCGTTCTGATGGTTGCGCCGTTCCGCGGGCGCGTGATTCGCGAATGATTTTTCTACACCGACGTTGGGCCTCACGACACCCTCCGCAGGGCTTTGGCAATATCATGGAGCCGACCTCCCACTGAACACCGAACGACACATCGATAGGAGAATCGTCTATGCCCACAGGTACCGTCCGCTTGCATCGCGTGCTCCGTGCAACGCCGGAGCGTGTCTATCGAGCCTTCCTGGACGCCGACGCAATGGCAAAGTGGCTTCCGCCCTACGGATTCACCTGCAAAGTTCACCACCTGGATGCTAGGGTCGGTGGCACTTTCAGAATGACGTTCACGAATTTCAATTCCGGGAACGGCCACTCTTTCGGTGGCGAATATCTTGAACTTGTTCCCCACGAGCGACTTCGCTACACGGACAAATTCGACGACCCGAACTTACCTGGAGAAATTCAGGTGACGGTGGCATTGACGAAAGTTTCCTGCGGCACCGGGATCAACATCGTGCAAGAAGGAATACCGGAAGTCATTCCCGTCGAAATGTGCTACCTCGGATGGCAGGAGTCCCTCGCGCAGCTTGCAACACTCGTCGAGCCCGAGATTCCAGGCTAGCACGGTGACGCCAAGCCGGGTCGAGCCGACCGTCGCAGGCGTGCTTCGCTCGCTGCTCCGGCTAGAAAAGGGAAACTGACCATTCCGAGATGAAAAACGAAGGAGACAGGTATGCGGCTCGGTAGATTCCTATGCGTTGCATTCGTAGGTCTTGTCGTCGCACTCGCCAACTTTCCCGCTATCGCTGCCGACTATCCCGCGGCGAAGGAAGGCAGTTGGATGGTGCGCGACTTCCGTTTCCACACCGGCGAGATCCTGCCGGAGCTACGATTGCATTACCGGACAGTGGGCGCCCCAACCGGTAACCCGGTGCTGATCTTGCATGGAACGACCGGATCCGGCGCGGGCATGCTCAACCCTAACTTTGCAGGCGAGTTGTTCGGTGCTGGTCAACCCTTGGATGCAGGCCGGTACTTCATCATCCTCCCGGATGCAATCGGCACTGGCAAGTCGACCAAGCCTTCGGACGGCCTGCGCGCCGGCTTCCCGAAATACAACTACGACGACATGGTCGATGCCCAGTATCGATTGGTCAAAGAACACTTGGGTGTGCGACGCCTTCGCCTCTTGATCGGAAATTCGATGGGTGGCATGCAGGTTTGGATCTGGGCGCAGAAGTATCCGGATTTCATGGATATCGCAGTCCCCATGGCATCGCTGCCGACCGAGATGTCGGGTCGCAACTGGATGATGCGCCGACTGATCATCGATTCCATCCGCAACGATCCGGAGTGGATGAACGGCAACTACACCAAGCAGCCGCGTAGCCTGCAATTTGCGTCGGTGTTCTACGGTACCGCCACGAATGGCGGGAACCAGGCGTTGTTCAGCGCGGCGCCCACGCGCGCGAAGGCCGATCAACTACTCAATCAGCGCTTGAACGCGCCGTTCGCGGGAGACGCCAACGATCACCTCTACCAGTGGGATTCGTCGCGTGACTACAACCCGTCCGCGGAGTTGGAGCGAATTCAAGCGGTACTCCTTGCGATCAACTCCGCTGACGACGAACGCAATCCACCCGAGCTCGGTGTGCTGGACCGCGAGATCAAGCGGGTGAAGAACGGACGCGTGCTGGTGATCCCCGGCAGCAGCGGTACCGCCGGACACGGCACGACCGCGCAAGCGAAGTTCTGGAAGCAGGAGTTGGCTAACGTACTTCAAGCCGCGCCGCGGGGCGCGAAGTAGAGGGTTCACGTTCGCTCGGTGAGCACGCCGTGCCCGTCGTTCAGAAGGCCCTCCGTTCCCGCAATGATCTATTCAACTACGCGATCGTGACGCACGTCGTCACACGTTGGTCTACGAGCGCGGTTGCGGCGTTGCGACAGGATCTGCTCGCCTTGGCAACCGGCGGAATGGGCTACGGTACGAATAGCACTTACTTAAGGGCGCCTCTAAAAATTCAAAATTTCCGTCATTCCCGCGACGGCGGGAATCGTGCGCCCGCGATGGCGCCAAACCAGCACGGTGTAAGTCCGTGTCGGAGTGAGCCACAGCTCCGTAGCCGATGGTAACTGCGTCGCCGCGAGGCGGGGTGGAGAGCAACCGGAGGCGAACTGTCGGTCCGC
>JANMUI010000504.1:0-2565 GCA_031391405.1 Betaproteobacteria bacterium | reverse complement strand
CGTTCTTGAACCACTTCTGGATTGTTCCTTCGATCATAGTCAGACCGAACTTTGGCATCGTCACTTCTACCGCCACGATTTTTTCCTTCCTTCGTTTTTCGCACTTCACCAATCGGCTTTCAATTCCGCTATACAAAAGGGGGAAAAGGGGAAAGGGGTAAACGGGGAAAAGGAAAACGTAAAACGAAATTTCCTCCTTCCCTTTTCACCAATTCCCCTTTTCCCCCTTTCCCCCTTAGCCGATCAGCCGATCAGTTCCTTCACCGCTTTCACGATTTTCTCTTCATTGGGCAGCACGAACTTCTCCATCGGCGGGCTGAAGGGGATGGGCACATCCAGCGTTGTCAGCCGTTTGATCGGGCCATCAAGCAGGTCGAACCCTTTGTCCGCGATCACCGCCGCGATTTCCGCCGCCGCGCCGCCGCGTAGATGCCCTTCGTCAACGACGAGCACTTTATGGGTCTTGCCCACGGAATTGAGGATGATCTCCTCGTCGAGCGGTACGAGCGAGCGGGGATCCACCACTTCGACGGAGATGCCCTCTTGCTCCAGTGTTTTGGCGGCGGCCAGGGCTTTTGATACCATGAGGCCAATCGCCACGATGGTGATGTCTTTGCCTTCCCGTTTCACGGCCCCTTTCCCGATGGGGACCAGATGATCTCCGTCGGGCACTGGGCCCCGTAAGCGACCGAGCCCCATGTGTTCGAAGACGAGCACGGGGTTGTTGTCGCGGATGGCGCTTTTCAACAACCCTTTCATATCGGCGGGGTCCGACGGGGCGACGATCTTCAACCCTGGCACGCTCATGAACTGTGCATAGACTGTCTCGGAATGCTGCGCCGCGGCTTGTCCGGTCGCGCCATACGCGGCACGGAAGGTGATGGGAATATCGGCTTGTCCACCAGACATGTACCGCAACTTCGCTGCTTGGTTACACACCTGATCCCAACAGCAATAGAAGAAGCTGGCGAACTCAATTTCCACGATGGGCCGCATCCCGGCCATCGCCGCGCCGACACCGGCGCCCGCATATCCAGCTTCGGAAATTGGGGCATTGCGGATGCGTTCAGCTCCGAACTCATCAATCAATCCGCCGGTCGCCCCGAAGGCACCGACCCATACGTCCAATCCCATCACAAACGTGAGCGGATCGAGACGTAACTCTTCCTGTAATGCGTCGTGAATCGCTCGAATGTATGAAATGTCAGCCATAATCGCACTCCCTTAATGGTTAAGGTCAACTGAACAATCAGTGTCATGCCCTGGAGGAAAGGGGTAAAAGGGGAAAAGGAGAAAAAGGAAAGCGGAAAAATTCGTCCCACAATTTTTCAGGTGCTGCACGTTTCCCCGTTTCCCCGTTTTCCCATTTCCCCCGTCCCTTGTTACGCCACTGAAAACATATCTTCCAGCGCATCTTCCGGAGCTGGCAGTGGACTATCAATCGCGTATTGGACCGCCTCGTCAACTTCGCGTTTGACTTCGACTTTGATCGCGTCGAGATCGGCTAGGTTGAACATGCCGTTGGCGGTATAGCGATTCTCGAACGAGAGAAGTGGGCAGCGTTTCTTCCATTCGGCGATCTCGTCCGCTGGGCGGTAGGATTTCTTGCCGAGAAACCCTTCTTCGCCGACCACGTGTCCTTCCCAGCGATAGGTCTTGCACTCGATCAATGTCGGCCCTTCGCCACGCCGCGCGCGGGCCACAGCTTCCGTGGTGGTTTCATAGACCTCAACTACGTCATTGCCATTAATGATAATGCCCGGCATGTCGTGGCCGCGCGCACGGTCAGCGATGTCCTTGACCGAGGTGACATCTTTTCCAGCAGTGAACTCGCCGTAGAGGTTATTCTCGCAGACGTACACGACCGGGAGTTTCCAGGACGACGCGATGTTGAGGGATTCATGGAAGGTGCCTTCGTTGGAGGCGCCGTCACCAAAAAAGCAGAGGGCGACCTGGCCACTTTTTCTCATTTTCGCCGCGAGGCCAGCACCAGTGGCGATGGGGAGGCCCGCGCCGACAATACCGTTCGCGCCAAGGATACCGATGCTGAAATCGGCGATGTGCATGGAGCCGCCTTTGCCTTTGCAATAGCCGGTCACGCGGCCAAAGAGTTCGGCCATCATCGGTTTGAGTCTCCCGCCTTTGGCGAGGAGGTGGCCGTGGCCACGGTGGGTGCTGGTGATGTAGTCGCTATCGGTCAACGCGGCGCAGGCGCCGGTCGCCGAGGCTTCCTCACCGATGGAGACATGAACAAACCCCGGCACTTTGCCTTCCTTGAACAGGTCGCGGAGCCGTTCCTCGAAGTGGCGAATGGTCTGCATCGTGCGATACATCTTGAGGAGCTTATCCTTTGTGACCTCTGCCATGATGAAATCCCTCCTTATTTGATAGCAGTTGAAGAGCGCGGACAGGTGTTCATAGTCCGAAACGGCGAGGATGGTCAACCACCGGAGGGCAGTTCGGAGTCGAGGGCAGTTCGGAGTTCGGAGTTGGGGGCGGTTCGGAGTCGGGGAGTTCGGGGTGAAGAATGAACGCTTGGTAGCTCGTGTTCGGTGGTTAACTTTT
>JANMUI010000502.1:0-2827 GCA_031391405.1 Betaproteobacteria bacterium | reverse complement strand
TCCAGATTTCGGCGGGGTCACTTACGCCGACATGGGGCTTGCCAAGTCGGGCAACCATCTGATTGTGAAGCTCGGCGGGACCGATCAGATCACGCTCAGGGACTGGTACGCCGGCACCAAGAGCGTCCTGACATTGCAGGTGTTGACCGAGACGATGGCAGGGTTCAATCCAGGCTCGGGCGATCCAATGTTGAATGAGAAGGTGACGCAGTTCGACTTCCAGGGGCTGGCGAACGCTTTCGATCAGGCCCGCGCGCAAACCCCTGGGCTGACGAGCTGGGCGTTGACCAATGCGATCGCTTCATTTCAACTGTCGGGCAGTGACACTGAAGCACTCGGTGGCGATCTCGCTTATTGGTACGGGAAGAACGGCAACTTTGCTGGTGTCGGATATCAGCCGGCGCAGGACACGCTGGGCGCCGCCAATTTCGGTTCGGGCCAGCAGACGTTGCAACCCGCAGCAGAATTGCAGACGGGTGTGGTGCGAATGGGATAGCGGATCTGCGCGGTCCGCCGCGCAGCGATCCGAGCCGGGATGCATCTGGCGGGCTTACGATGCCTCGCCGATCGTTCGTCGTGACTCTCGGCCCGCTCATCAGACGACACGTGCGCGCCATTGACGGTTCCAGTGACGTGCACTAACGTTCATCCAGCGAACACAAAGATGATCGCAGGCGCGACGAGCAGACAGAACGTCGCGGTCGAGGAGGTAACCCCTCGGTAGTCGGAGCGTGCGTGAGGTCCGCTCCATTTGTAGCCGCAGCCATCAAACCGGCATCGCGCAAGCGATTGATCGGTTCCATACAAATTGTACGGAGGTGGCTGTAAATGAATGTCCAGCAACGCAAAACGGCCTTGTATGCGGGCCCATGTTCGCGGCTTTTCGCACTAGCGGTCGGCGCTGTGTTCGGTGCCAGTCTTCTCTCCTGTGGCGGTGGCGGGGCATCGTCGGATGGCGGAAACGCCGCGACCTCGACCAATACCACGCAGGGGCCCACAGGACCCGTTCCCGGCGGCAACACCCCGGCTGAGGTCGAGGCAAAGCCTACCTCCGCCGGCGACGCGGTGCGTTTCCGCGAGCAGACCTCGTTCGGGGCGACTGAAGCCACGGTTGCGGATGCGCAGCAAAAGGGGCCCGCCCTCGCGCTTGCCGAGGAGTTCGTAAAGCCCATGACGGGGATGGAGCAGCTCGGGGCGGTGGACATCGATCCGCGCAAGCAGTGTCCCGAGGGCTCACCCGCTACCTGCACCCGCGACAATTACACCGCGTACCAGTTGCAGCGCCAGTTCTTCCAGAACGCGGTGAGCGGCGGTGATCAGCTACGCCAGCGCGTGGCATTCGCGCTCTCGCAGATTGTGGTGATCTCGGCCAACACGATCGTCCCCGCCTATGCGAATCAACGGCATCAACAGATGCTCGTGACCAACGCATTCGGAAACTATCGCGACATCCTGACGGAGGCAACCCTCTCGCCGGTGATGGGCGCGTACCTCAATATGGTGAACAACATGAAGGCCGACCCGGCCAAGGGAACCGAGCCGAACGAGAACTACGCGCGCGAGTTGCTGCAGCTGTTCTCGGTGGGCGAATATCTGCTCAATCCGGACGGATCGCGCAAGCTTGACGCGCAGGGCAAGCCGCTCAACACCTACGATCAGGACACGATCGAGAACTTCGCACGCGTCTTCACCGGTTGGACTTACCCAACGCGCGCTGGTTTTGCGGCGATCTTTCCGAACCCGCAGCACTTCGACGGCAGGATGACGTCCTTCGCGATGCACCACGATGCCGGTGCAAAAACCCTGATCGGCGGCACCGTCATTCCTGCGGGTCAAACGCCCCAGAAGGATGTCGATGATGCTATCAACAACGTCTTCAATCATCCGAATGTCGGTCCGTACATCGGCAAGCAACTGATCCAGTTCCTGGTCACCTCCAATCCGAGCCCGCAATACCTGGCGCGGGTCACGGCGGCCTTCAACGACAACGGACAGGGCGTGCGCGGCGATATGAAAGCGGTGCTGCGCGAAATCCTTTTGAATCCCGAGGCACGCGGCGATGGCAATCCTGATCCGAATTTCGGCAAATTGCGCGAACCGGCATTGCTCATGACCAGTGTGATTCGGGGATTGAACGGGACGACTGACGGCGTGTATCTGCGTGGGCTCGCCGCCGGCATGGGGCAGTTGCCGTACGAATCGCCGACCGTCTTCAACTTCTATCCGCCTGACTATGTTGCGCCAGGTACCGATGCGCTTGGCCCGCAGTTCAAGATCATGCACACCGGCACGATTCTCGCGCGGACAAATTTCGTCCACGATCTCCTGATCGCGAAGAACGAGAATGTCGCGGCGGTGACCAATGTAACGGGCGCGACCGGGACGAAGACCAACTCGGCAGCATTCAATCCGCTCGCTGCGAATCCGACCGCGTTGGTCGATCGGATGTCCGCGCTGTTCTGCAATAACACCCTGTCGACGCAAGAGAAGGTGTCCATCGTGCAGGCGGTCACGGCCGTCCCGGCCACCGACGCGGCGAAACGCGTTCGAACGGCCGCCTATCTGGTTCTGACCTCGGCGCAGTTTCAAGTGACGAACTAGCAGCGAGCGGGGCCAAGAGGCCTCGCTTGCGTCCCGATCTTCGCGGACCCGCAACCGGTGTTCCGCCCGACGACCACGGAAGGAATCCAATGATCCAAACCAGAATTTCGCGACGCAGCTTCCTCGCCGGATGCGGCGCGCTCGGTGTTGCGAACGCGTTGCCCGGCTTTAGTGTGCTCAACACGTATGCGCAGGCCACGACGGACTACAAGGCACTCGTCTGCGT
>JANMUI010000463.1:0-1975 GCA_031391405.1 Betaproteobacteria bacterium | reverse complement strand
TTCGCCCTGAGCCCGTCGAAGGGTGAATGCCGGAGAATCCGTGCGCGGACCGTCGCGCGCCGACGACACGCCTGCGTTACCCTTCGACAGGCTCAGGGCGAACGGAGGCTTGAGCACATACGGGTCAAGCAAGTGCAATTCGCCGCCGTCTCCAACGGCCTAATAAGTTGGGAGTTCCCCCGGCTCTGCCGGGGGATAGTTGATCAGTCCAATCGCGCTCGATGCGTATCGGGCGCGATCGCTTCGGCCTCGCATCGACGATAGACCTCCGCCATCGCTGCATGCATTGGGGCGACCGAGGCTTCCGCCATCTTGAACGTGTCTTCGAGCGTTGCGAACTCTTCTTCGATCTGCCGCAATACCGAGGCCTCGTCGATCCTCGCGAGCCGCCCTTCATGCATCACGAATTCGCCATCGACCAGAACATGCGAAATGCTCGCGCCACGCTCGGCATAGACGAGTTGGCGGACCGGATCGGACAGCGGGACGAACGGAATCGATTCCAGCCGATAGGCGACGAGATCGGCGGTGCGCCCGACCTCGATGCTGCCGAGCCGGTCGCCCTGTCCGAGCGCCTTCGCGCCGCCTACCGTGGCGGCATGCAGGACTTCTGCGGCGCTCAGCCAGCGACGATAGTCACCGTCGCGCACTTTACCCAAGCCGGCGGCGGTGCCGAGCACATTCAGCATATTGGTTGAGCTGGTCGAGCAGCAGCCGTCCGTTCCCATGCTTACGTTTACGCCGGCATCGAGCAGCGCGCGCATCGGCGCAATACCCGAACCGAGCGTCAGGTTGGACCACGGATTGTGCTGGGCGGTCGCTCCGGTTGCAGCGAGCAGCGCAATCTCGCGCGGGTTGAGCCAAACCGTGTGGATGAGCGTCGTCTTCGGCTTGAGAAATCCCTCGGCGTGCAGATGCTCGACCATGGTCTTCCCATAGAAATGGTGTCCGGTGACGACTTGCAGCCGCGTTTCCTGCACATGGGTGATCACCGGAAGATCGAGGTCGTCGGCCATGCGCCGTATCGCGCGGAGGAACGCAGGCGTGCAGCGCATCGGCGCCGACGCCGATGCGATCACCGACACGCGGCGCGAGCGTGGATGGCGCTCGCTCGCCAGCGTACGCGTGGTGGCCAGGATCTCGTCCGGATCGGGGCGCGGCAGGGCACGCAAGGTCGCGAGCAGATCGGGTGGAAACACCTCCTCGACAAACGGGAAATTGTTGACGACCGGCCGATCCATCATTGCAAAGCCGATGCAGGCACGCACGCCGAGATCCTCATACGCTTGCAGTACCGCGTCGATCACGGTGTGATTGACGAAGCCGCCGAGCGACACGTCGTCGACGACGCTCGTCGCACCCGAGCGGACCGACTCGATCGCGGCGATCATCGTTCGCAGATAGGCTTGGCGCCATGTGAGCGGAACCGGCATCGGCGTGCGCACATAGTGCATCCACAGCTCGAGCGGCAGATTCTCCGTTCGCCCCTTCTGGAAGTTCTCATGCGAGTGGAAGTGGCCGTTGATCAGGCCCGGCACCAGCAGATGCCGGTCGAGCGCCACCACCGTGTCGGCGTTCGTGATCGCACCGGCGGGCTCGATCGCCGCGATGCACCCCCTCTCGATCAGCACGTCGCGCGGTTGCCGGTCGAATGCAAACCGTTCGCCATGCAGCAGGCAGGCGCCCCGCAAGAGCAATTTCATTTCGCGTTCCTCCGGATACGATGCGCGATCACGGCCCTAGGAATTTGCGCGGCAGAGCGCGCAAATTCCTGAAGGCAGACGCTACGTGCCTTCACTTCCGCGAAAGCGCTAACCTAAAACGCCATAATCGAGCAAATCATGTTTGCAAATCGTCGATCAACTGAACGATTGCGTCTGCTTATAGTCTCTTACGACTTCAAAGTTCTGCAAACTGGCACAGAATGATGGTGACGAATTCAAGCGCGAGCCAAAGCCGGGACGATCGCGAAGGT
>JANMUI010000450.1:0-13335 GCA_031391405.1 Betaproteobacteria bacterium | reverse complement strand
GGAATCAGCAGCACGACCCCGGCCGAGAACGCCCCAAGCCCGACCACGATGGCAAGGCGGGTAAGAATCGACGGGATCGCGTTGTTGGTCGGCAAGGAAGGGCTTTCTTTCACATTTCTGAAGTAAATTCTAGACTGTCCTCCTTAGAAATTGTGTGTTCAGGGCAATCCATCTGCATAAACTTTGCCGGAATACCGATAGGAGGCAGAAATTGGCAGATGAGGCCACCATTCGAGCCACCACATCTCTCGCTGCCAAGGCCGGTCGCGACTCTTCGGGGTTTCCGGGCAACCGTGCGAAATGTCTTGTACGCTCTCGTCCTCGATCGCCGCAATCGTACGGAGGGCCTAGCTAATGAGCGCCGCACCAGTCTTGAAGGGTTCACCCGTTCCGGTCCAAGGACTGCACCACACTGCCTATCGTTGCCGTGACGCAGAGGAAACACGCCACTTCTATGAGGATGTGCTGGGATTGCCGCTCGTGCATGTCATCAAGGCTGACAGCGTGCCGAGCACCGGAGAGAACCACCCATACGTTCATCTCTTTTTCGCATTTCAGGATGGATCGTGCATCGCATTCTTTGATCTAGGGGATGATCAGGCTGCCGTGCCTTCACCCAATACCCCCAAGTGGGTCACTCACATCGCGTTTCGCGTGGAATCCCTGGATGAGCTGGAACGTGCCAAGGCGCGATTGCAAGCTGCCGGCGTTGACGTGTTAGGCATGATCGATCATCACTTCGTCCAATCCATTTACTTCTTTGATCCAAATGGCGTGCGACTCGAATTGACCTGCGAAGTCGGTTCGAAGAGCTACATCGCCGGCAAGCGTCAAAGTGCGCACGCTGAACTGACGGCATGGGCTGAGGAGAAGGCGCGAATTCGCGCCGCGCGTAGCGTGACTGCCTAGTAGTCACCGCACGCGGTGCCGAAGGCTTCCTCCGACGCTGCCTTCGCCGCGGGAAACTAGATGAAAATCGCAATTGTCGGCGCCGGCGCCATCGGTGGGCTGCTAGCCGGCTGTCTGGCTGATGCGGGACACGACGCGTCGTTGGTCGCCCGCGGACCGCATCTCGAAGCGCTGCAGATCGATGGGCTGAAAGTGCGATGGTTGGATCAACCTGAACGGACATACCGCCTTCCTGCGGTGGCCGAGCCGGCGCACCTTGGTCAGCAGGACGTCGTGTTTATCGCACTCAAGGCCTATTCGATCGGCGCCATGCTGCCCCGCATCGTCCCGCTCATTGGCGAAGAAACCGTCGTCGTCCCCGCAATCAACGGATTACCGTGGTGGTACTTCCTGCGGGTTGGGGGGCCACGCGAAGGCCAACGCATTGAATGCCTCGACGCGGACGGAAGCATGCTTCGCACGCTCGATGCGAACAATATTATTGGATGTGTTGTCCATGCAGCAGGAGAGGTGGTCGCGCCTGGCGTTATCGAGCATACGAGCAGCCGACTTTTTATCCTGGGTGAATTGGACGGCGGCAAGTCCGCGCGCCTCGATGCGATTGGCAGCGCGATGCGCAAAGGCGGATTGGAACCGAAGCTCACACATCGCATCCGCAACGAAATCTGGATGAAGCTCATCGGTAACTTGTCGTACAACCCGCTCGCCGCGTTGACCCTCTCGCGGATGAACGAGATCAATGAGAATAAAGACCTGCTCGACACCATTCGAATCCTGATGCGCGAAGCGATGGCAGTGTCCGAGGCATACGGGGAGACCGTAACTTTGTCCATCGAAGGCCGCATCGCGATTGCAAAGACGATCGGTAATTCGAAGATCTCGATGCATCAGGACCTCGAGCGCGGTCGACCGATGGAGATCGATGCGATTATCGGGTCGGTGGCCGAGCTCGCGAAGAAGGCGGGTCTGTCGACGCCGATGATCGATGCATTCCATGCGCTCATCAAAGCGCGCGCTCGACACTAGACCACAGGGTCGACTACGTTCAACATTCGGAGGAAGGATATGGCACCGCTCATCATCGTAGTTGCCGCTGCTTTGTCGTTCTCGACCGCAGTGATCGCAGAGGATCTGCCGATCTTCGATGCGCATGTTCACTACAGTCACGATGCACGCGAGGCGCTGCCGACTCAAGACGCGATCGCGATCCTGCGGCGCGCGGGAGTGCGCCGCGCGTTGGTTTCAAGCTCCGATGACGAAGGAACACAGCGCCTGCTCGACGCCGCGCCCGATCTGATCATCCCGGAGCTTCGCCCTTATCGCACGCGGAGCGATGTGGGCGCCTGGGTGCGCGAAAACGACATCATTCGATACCTGGAGGAGCGGCTCGCCAAATACCAATACGTCGCGATCGGTGAATTCCATCTTTACGGTGCGGATGCGGATCTGCCGGTGCCCCGTCGCATGGTCGAGCTTGCCAGGAAGTACGGCCTGATGCTCCACGCACATTCCGATGTCGATGCGATCGAGCGAATGTTCAAGCAAGATCCCAAGGCTCGAATTCTCTGGGCGCATGCGGGCTTCACCGATCCTGCAAGCGTGGGCGAAATGCTGCGCAAGCACAAGAATCTCTGGGCTGATCTGGCCTTTCGAACGGATCACGCACCCGGCGGCAAGCTCGCGCCCGAGTGGCGAGAAGCTTTTCTCGAATTTCCTGACCGATTCATGGTGGGCAGCGACACGTACGTCGCCGAACGGTGGCATTTCGTACCCGAACACGCGAGCACCGCTCGTCGTTGGTTGTCCGAGCTGCCTCGCGATGTCGCCGAGCGCATCGGTTGGAAAAACGGCGAAGAGGTGTTGGGTGGAGCGTTCGTCAAGCGCCGCAGCGAATAGGCGTGGTGCTCTTTCACGGCTGGATCGTCGTCGCGGCGACCCATGTTGCACTCTTCGTAATTTTCGGCATCGGCTACTCGTTTGCCGCCTTTTTCACCGCGTTCCAGGAGGAGTTCAACGCCTCGCGCGGTGACGTTGCGTTGGTATTTTCCATCTTCGGATTGCTCTATTTTCTGGTTGGGGCGCTCACCGGAATCATCGCCGATCGCATTGGCCCACGGCGCGTTTGCATTCTCGGCATGGCGTTCCTCGTTCTCGGTCTGATCGCTACCAGTCGCGCAACATCGATCGAGCTTCTATATCTCGCCTACAGCGTCGGCATCGGGCTTGGTGTGGGATTCGTCTATGTGCCAAGTGTCAGTGCCGTCCAGCCCTGGTTTGCCCGCAAACGGGCCCTTGCGACCGGGCTCACGGTCGCGGGCATCGGTTCCGGAACGTTGCTCGGTCCGGTGATCGGTGCCTGGTTGATCGGGTTGGTCGGATGGCGTCAGACTTACGAGCTCTTTGCCATCGTTGCTTTGCTTCTAGGCGGTGGCGCGGCCCTATTGATCGATAATGCGCCGGCAAAACGCGGTCTATATCCGGACGGAGAAACACCCGTCGCGGGGCGTGCATTGCCGCGTCAAGTGTCGCCCGGACTTGCATTGCGTGAAGCCGTCGGAACGAGGGGATTCTGGCTGCTATATGCGGGTCTCTTCTTGGGCGGAATCGGTCTGTTCGTCCCCATGGTTCATTTGACGCCTTACGCGCGCGATCATGGGCACACCGCGGAGACGGCTGCCTTGCTCACCGGGTTGATCGGCCTTGGCAGCATGATCGGGCGATTTGGATTGGCGGGCATTGGGGATCGTCTCCCACGCGCCGCTTTGCTCGGAGCGTTCTTCGCTGGGATGGGCGCTGCCTTGATCCTGTGGATCATGTCGACCGGTGTCGTGGCCCTCGCGATTTTCGCGATTCTGTTCGGTACATGCTACGGCGGCGTGGTGGCAGTGTCTCCAGCCGTCGCCATGGACTATTTTGGCGCACGAAGTGTCGCGGGGATCATCGGGGTCGTTTATACCGGACCCGGTATCGGCGTGGGAATCGGTCCATGGCTCGCCGGTGTTTCCTACGACATCAACGGCAGTTACACGCTGCCGATTGTCGCTTCGACCGTTTGCATGCTGCTCGCCGCCGTCACCGCGGTTCTGCTGGCTCGGCAACCGACTTTGCCTGACTGAACCGCTCCGGCTGATCCACTCAAACGCAACTTGCGCCGCCATCGACTGCGACGATCTGACCGGTCATGTGTCGCGAGGCATCGGATGCGAGCAGCACGGCCAAGCCTTTCAAGTCCTCATCGCCGCCGAGCCTCCCGAGCGGTGTCTGCGCAATGACCGCATCCCCAATTTGTGCGAGTGTCGACTGCGCCATTTTGGATGGGAAGAAACCCGGCGCGATCGCGTTCACGGTAATGTTGTAGGGGCCCCACTCGGCGGCTAACGCGCGGGTGAAATTCACCAACCCGCCCTTGGTCGTGTTGTAGGCGATCGTTTTCATGCCGGTCGGATTGCCCAACAATCCAGCGAGCGAGGCGACAATGACGATTCGCCCATACCGATTCGGAATCATCGATCGGCGGCCGATCGCCTGGGTCAAGAGGAATGTGCCGGTCAGGTTCAGGTTGACGATCTTCATCCACGCATCGAGGGGCGTGTCCTCGGCCGGCGCACCCCATGTTGCTCCCGCATTGTTGACCAGCACGTCGATTCGGCTGTGCTTGGCGAGCGCCGCATCGGCGATAGAGCGCGCGCCGTCCGGCTTTCCGAGGTCGGCTGCGTGGGTCAGCACATCGATGCCGATAGTAGTCAGGTGGGCTCGTGCCTCTTCGAGCTCGTTCTGCTTCCGCGCCGTGATCACAATCTTCGCACCCATCTCACCAAGCGCTTCCGCGATTTGCAGTCCGAGGCCGCGGGATCCACCGGTGATCAGTGCAACCTTTCCGGACAGATCAAACAGCTGCTTTACGCTCATGAAGGACCCTTCGCCTGGGGCGCCATGGCGCCGGTGAAATAGGTGCCGCGCCCACTCGCGATGAGTTGACCGTCGCTGTCGAAGATGTGCGCTTCACATACGCTGAACTGGCTACCGTACCGGACGACTCTGCCCTTGGTGACGAGGTCGCCCGGCGACGCGGCCCGATGGTAGTCGACGCGCATATCAATCGTCGGGACGGCACGCCCGCACCGGGAGGTAAGCGACCAGTCGGCGACCAGATCGACCAGTGCCGCAAGAATGCCGCCGTGGGTATAGCGCCGATCGGGATTCACTATCCATTCCTCGCGCCACTTCGCCTTCACTTCGATTTCGTCGGCGCTGAATCTGATCACTTCCAATCCAAGCCATTGATGAAATGGCGCGCGGCTAACCAGCGCCTGGACTTGCTCCAACGACGGCAATGCATTCGTCTCGTTACTCACGCTTCACTCCTCATCCTGCACCGACATGCCATCACGGCGTCACGATAATCTTGCCGATCACTTCGCGATCCTGGATCAATCGCACGCCCTCTTTTGCACGCTCGAGCGGTAACACGGTATCGATGAGCGGCGTCAACCGGCCGGCCGCGATCATGTCCATCAACGCAGTGAGATCCTCGTCGTAGAAACTGTTGGAGCCGATCACTTTCAGCTCGAAGCTCCAGATGTAGCGTAAATCCTCTTTCGGATCGAAACCCGCCGTCGCGCCGCAAACAAGCAGCTTGCCGCCCCGCTTCAAGCAGCGAAGTGACGGGACCCATGTATCACCGCCGGTGAAATTGACGACGACATCGACGCCGCCTTCGTAGGTGCGACGCTGCGGCTTGCCGTATTTCTCGACCGCCCACTTGGACCAATCGACATCCTTGTAGTTGATGACATGGTCCGCACCGATCTCCTTCAGGCGCCGCAGCTTGTCATCGCTCGACGCGCAGGCGATCACCTCGCAGCCCAACATCTTCGCGAGCAGCACGCACCCCGTGCCAACGCCGCCGGAAGCGCCAAGCACGATTACCCGTTCGCCCTTCGCGATCGTGCCGTGGGTGAAGAACATCCGATGCGCAGTTCCATAAGCGACCGGTAGTGATGCGGCCTGCTCGAAGGTGACCCGATCGGGCATGCGAAGCAACTGCTCGGCAGTGACGAGGCAATATTCGGCCATGCCGCCATCGAGCATCTCGCCCATCAAACCCTTCGACTTGTTGAGCGGATTCACCAGGACGCGATCACCAATCGTCCAACCCGACACGCCTCGCCCGATTTCGTGAATCTCGCCCGCCATGTCGAGGCCGATGACGACCGGCAGCGGGACTTTGATGCCCGGCATGCCTTTCATCGTGAAGACGTCGTGATAGTTGAACGACGAAGCGCGGACTCGAATCACGACATGGCCGTCGATTGCCCGGGGAGCGGGATGATCCGACACCACTACAAGGTCGTCCAACGATCCGTGCTGCTTCAGCACGAGCGCTCGCATTTGGGCTGGCATGTCGATCCTTTATCGAGGAGCCTGTAATTGGACCATGTTTGTTGCAACGGCAATCGAACCGCGCATGGATTCTTCAGCCGCTCGCGCGAATCCGTGATGTGGCCTCGCGTTCGAGCGCCTTCCGATCTACTTTGTTTGTTCCGGACAACGGGATCGTATCCACGAACCATACTTGGCGAGGATGCGCGTACGCCGGGCCGTGCGCGAGCGCGTACGCCTTGATCTCAGCGTCCGATGCAGTGGCGCCGCGCTTGAGCGACACGAACGCGACCGGCTTGGTTCCCTTGATCTCGTCCGGAACCGGGACCACGCACGCCTGTTCGATCGCCGGATGTTGCTCGAGCATTTTCTCGACTTCACCTGGAGCGATATTTTCCCCACCCGAGATGAAGACGTCATCGATCCTACCGACAAAGTAGTGAAAGCCATCCTTATCGACGCGAAAGATGTCGCCGGTGATGTAGTAGCCGTCGTCCGTCATTGCCCGTTGCGTTGCCACGGGCAGGTTGTGATACCCATTCATGTTGGCCGGGCACTTCATTTCCAACACGCCTTCGTTTGCGTTGCGATCGGCACCGTTGACCGGACCTGATTGAACCAGTCGCGTTCGAACGCCGGGATGCGGATATCCGACCGACAATTCCGGCCACGGCAGGCCGCGCGGGTGCGGACCGAACACCACCGGCCCGGCCTCCGTCGTTCCATATCCGTTGAGGATCGACGCTTTGGGGAAATATTGCCGCAACGCATCGATCAGGCTTTGGCTCACCGGCGCGGAGCCCATGCGGATGTGCTCCACCGACGACAAGTCGGTGCGTTCCATCAACTCTTTTTCCCGGAGCATCATGGCCATCATGGGCGGTACCGACGTGAGCCAGGTACATCGGTGTGTGGCAATCGCTTCGATGTAGGCACGCGCATTGAACTGCGCCATCAGCACTACAGTGGCGTGAGCAACGGCGGCGAATTGCGCGAGCGCCAACGCATTCATGTGATACAGCGGCGCGGCCACGAGCAGTCGCTGGCTGGACCAGTCGCGCGTGGCGGCGCGGGTCTGTGCCACCCAGAGATGGCTTTGGTGTGAAAGCACCACGCCTTTGGGCTTACCGGTCGACCCTGAGGTGTAAAGAAATATGGCCGGCTCGTTATCGCGCGGAATCGACCGCTGGAATGGTTCAGGTGCACGGGGTCCGGCCGCAAGAAGCGCGTCGAACCCGTCAGCTCCATCGCTGTCGAATACGACCGTTGGCAAATCGTCCGGTGCATCACGCCGGCGCACCTGATCACAGACAACCATGCGGGCACCTGAATCGCTCACTACATGGTCGATCGTTGCGCGCGGAAACTTGAAATTGACAGGGACCGCTACGCATCCGGCACGCATGATTCCGAAGCATGTGGCGATGAACTCGACGCGATTGGCCGACAAGATCGCGATGCGATCGCCGCGACGGTATCCGTTTGACGCGAGACCTTTGGCGACCGCATCCGCCATCGTATCGATTGCCCGGTAAGAAACGATGCGTGGCGATGCATCGCCTGATAGATCGATGTAAGCCGGCTTGTCGAGATCCTTGGACCGGTCAGTGAGGTCGCCAAGGTTCTTAGGATTCGCCGTCATCGGCTTCGTCATCGAGGCAACATTCGAATTCAGTGCGCAATCTTCCGTGCGGTTCAGCCCGCAGTGAAAACGCGCTCATTGATTGAAGCGTTTTCCAGCGGCGGCGAGCTTCGCGATCAATGGTGCCGGTTGCCAGAACTGCCCATTCCGCCCCTTTGCATAACGCTCCATTGCCGCAACGACGTTCGGCAGCCCGACGGTGTCGGCATAGAACATCGGTCCGCCGCGATAAAGCGGAAAGCCGTATCCGGTGAGGTACACGATATCGACATCGCTTGCGCGCAACGCGATGCCTTCTTCGAGAATGTGCGCTGCCTCGTTCACCAGGGCGTAAATGCATCGCTCGATGATCTCGCCGTCCGTCACTTGCCGCCGCGGCAATCCGATCTCGTTCGAGTAGTCGATGACGAGCTTGTCGACCACCGGGTCGGGCGTCGCGCCGCGACTGCCCTTCTCATATTTGTAGATGCCGGCGCCGGTCTTCTGGCCGTACCGTCCTAATTCGCAGACGCGATCGAGCCATGCCGGATAAATCTGGCGCTTCGGATCTTCGGCGCGACGGCGTTTGCGAATCTCAAAGCCGATATCCTGACCGGCCAAATCCATCATCCGAAACGGGCCCATCGCCATGCCCCAGTCTTCGAGGGCCTTGTCGACCTGTTGAGGGAGGGCGCCCTCCTCGACCAGGAAATAGGCCTGCCGCAAATATTCTTCGACCATGCGATTGCCGATGAAGCCGTCGCACACGCCCGAGACAACGCCGACCTTCTTGATGCGCTTGGCAACGGACATGACGGTCGCGAGTATGGGTTTCGCGGTCTTGGCGCCGCGCACGATTTCGAGCAGTCGCATGACGTTTGCCGGACTGAAGAAATGTGTACCAATGACGCGGCTCGGGTCCTTGATACTCGCGGCGATTTCATCGACATCGAGGGTCGAAGTATTCGAAGCGAGAATCGTACTTGGCTTCACCACTGCTTCGAGTTGCCCGAACACGGTCTTCTTCACATCCATGCGCTCGAACACAGCCTCGATGACGAGGTCGACCTCACGAATATCCGAATACCGGCTCACCGGTTGGATCAGCGCCATGCGTTTGTCCATCTCGGCTTGTGCCAGTCGTCCGCGCTGGACGGTCGCCGCATAATTCTTTTTGATCGTCGCCATGCCTCGATCGAGCGCCTCGCTCGTCATATCGAGTAATTTCACCGGCATCCCGACATTGGCAAAGCACATGGCGATGCCACCGCCCATCGTGCCTGCGCCCACGATTGCCACCGACTTGATTTCCGACTGCGGGGCATCATCGGGGATATCCGGTATTTTCGCGGCTTGGCGCTCCGCAAAGAACGAATGGCGAAGGGCCTTTGACGCAACGGTTTCCACGAGGTGAAGGAAACCCTCGCGCTCGACCTTGATGCCATCATCGAACGGAAGTCTTACCGAAGCTTCCACTGCGTCGATGATCTTCAGAGGCGCTGGAAAGCCGCGGGATTCCTTGGCTGCTTTCTCACGTACCGACGCGAAGTACGCGTCTGCATTGGCAACGGTTGCGCGGAGGTCGCGCAGGCGCCGAAGCGGCTGCCCTTGAATTTTCATTGCGAATGCGACCGCACCGTCCAGCAGATCGCCAGGAATTATCGCGTCGATCGCGGGCGTCGCCGCCAGCGTCTGTGCCGCGACCTGCGTCCCAGTAAGGATCATATCGAGCGCTTTCTCGACGCCGATCGCGCGGGGAAGTCGTTGCGTGCCGCCCGCTCCCGGCAGAATCCCGAGTTTCACCTCCGGAAGGCCGACCTGCGCGTCCGGAACCGCGACTCGATAGTGGCAGGCCAGTGCGAGCTCGAATCCGCCTCCGAGTGCGAAGCCGTGAATCGCCGCGACCACCGGCTTCGCAGACGATTCGATGGTCATGAGCAATTCGCGGGTATTGGGTGATGCCAGCGCCTTCGGCGTGTTGAACTCACGGACTTCCGCGCCGGCGCAGAAGGCCCTTCCACTTCCCATCAACACGATCGACTTCACGGCAGGATCGCCAAGCGCTTGCTGAAAGTGCGCATTGACGGCCTCGCGCATCGCGTGGGCAAGCGTGTTCATCGGCGGATTGTTGAACGTAATGACGGCGACGCCATCGTGAACGATGTAATCGGCTGCGGCCATGCGCTGCTCCTTTGGGGTGTTCGAATGCTCGACCCGGCCGGTTCCCGCTGCAGGGAAACGAGCCGAAGCCCACATGTTACCGTTCAATCCGAACTCTTCAACCGGCGATCCTATGGGCATCCCTGATGCGAGCGTGAAGGCGCTTCTTTGCGAGCGCCTTACCGATGATTTGTCGGGGCTTCGTATTGCGACCGTACCGTGCAAATCGCCTGGCGCGGGTGAGCTACTGATTCGCGTGCGTGCCGCCGCTGTCGCGTTTCCGGATGTATTGATGGCGCGAGGCCTGTACCAGCATCGTCCGGTGCTTCCTTTCGTAGTGGGCATGGAGGCGGCGGGGGAAGTGGTTGCCATCGGTACCGGCGTAGCGAATTTCGCGATCGGCGAGCGTGTGTGCGTGGTGCTTCGATCGGGTGCGATTGCCGAGTCCATCGTCGTGCCGGCATCACAGGTCCGGCAAATCCCCGGTGGGCTCGATTTCGCGCATGGCGCGGCGTTCCTCGGAAGAGAAACTCGCGTTCGTAAAATCGCTAGGCGCGCATCACGTACTTAACACAACTTCGGGATTCAATAATCATCGAGCGCCGTATGTTCGGACGAGTGGTGATCGAATTCGGTTGATGAATGCTCAAACTGTTACGTTGAGCGGTAGCGACTTCATGCCCCTGAAGACCATCGAATTCAGCCACTCGATCTGATCTTCCGATTGAGCAAGTGTAATTTTTTTCCAATGCCGCACCACCGCGGGCAGCGCGATCTGGCCTTCGATCCGCGCGAGGGGAAAGCCAAGGCAAATGTGCAGCCCGAATCCGAATGAGAGATGCGGCACGCCGTCTCGCCGCAGGTCGAGTCGATCCGGATCGACGTAGGCACGCGGATCACGATTGGCCGCGTTCAGCATCATGAAAACCCGATCGCCCGGCTTCAAGGTTTTGCCGTGCATTGCATGCTCGAGTTTCACGATGCGCACCTGTGCTCCACTCGGGCCGTCGTAACGCAACAATTCCTCCACTGCCTTCGATGCGAGGTCGGGGTCGGCGCGGAGTCGCTCCAATTCGGTTGGGAAGCGCAATAGCGAGAGCAACCCGTTGGCGATATGGTTGGTGGTGGTTTCGTGTCCGGCGAACAGAAGGAGGATGCAGGTGGCGATCAACTCATCGTCAGTCAATCGATCGTCACCGTCTCGCAGATGCACGAGCTCCGTAATGAGGTCAGACCGGGGCTCGGCGCGTCGTGCCTCGATGAAATGACGGAAAAATTCAGCCATCTCCTTGGTCGCAGCCTCGGCAACATCATACTTTTCCGCCGATGTACGTGAGCTGCCGATGAACAGGGCCATCTCGTCGGACATCCGTTTGACTCGTTTGAGCTCGTCACGCGGAATGCCGAGCATTGCCATGATCACCAACGCAGGCAGAGGGCACGCGAAATCGGCGACGAAATCGATCTCGTTCCGGTTGCCGATCTGATCGAGCAGCCAACCGAGAATCTGCTCCACTTCCGGCCGCATCGCGTGCATCGACTTCACATGGAAGACCTTGCCCGTCAATCGGCGCAATCGGGTGTGATCGGGTGGATCGCGGAAGACCATCCAGATCGAGAGGAATCGAATGATGTCGGCAATCCTCGCCGCCTCCCGCCCAGGCAGCGATGCGAAGAATGGTTCAAGGCGGTTGGACAACATATCTTTGTCGAGGCAGACGCGCTTTACGTCTTCATAGCGGGTCAGCACCCACGACTTGAGCCGCGGGCTCCAGTGAACAGGATCCTCGTCCTGCATTCGGCGATAAAGCGGAAATGGATCAGCCAGAAACCCTTGTGTGTCGGGGCGAAATTCGATCGGGGCGATGATGCTCTCCAACAAACCCGCAGGATGAATAAACCGACTGAATCACAGCACCATCGAGCTCACTCTGCGGCCGGAAACCGGCGTCTGGAGAAATTGGAACACAGTCGATCGAGGGGCGCAATGCCGGCGCGACATGCCGGCGCGGCAGCGTATGACCTGAATCCGCTACCCGGGATGAGATTGGCGAAGATGCGATCGGAGTCGGGCGTACCCGATTCCGATCGCTTTCCAACGAATGGGCTTGCCCTCGCCTACAGGGTACCGACCTGGCCGGACAGGAACAGCATGATGCGTGCTGCGTCTGACGCGCTGATCATGCCTTTCTTGCCCTTGTCCATTTCATTGAATTTCTGCATGACCATGTCCATGAGCACTTTTTGCGTGACCATGCCGTCGCTGTTCGCCATCTTCTTCCACATGGCTTCCGCCTTCGCGCGAGTACGCGGGTCTAAATTTTGATCATCCTGCGCAAACGCCATCGGTGCCGCGAAAGCGACCCAAAGGGTCAGCAAAGATGCAAGCTTCTTCATTGTTAAGTCTCCTAATCTAAGGTTAGCGGTCAATTCCGCGTGCGGTTGCGAATTCCGGCGATCTGTTGATCGGGTTCGGGGCTCGCCTTTGCCTATACGCTGCGAGGTACGATCCAGATTCATCGGCACTCGCATCGGTGGGCCGGGACGCATCCTGTCGCCGAGATCTCACGTATTCGTCACGCAAGAATGATTCTTCGATCACGACGATTCCGTTTGATTCACGATCGAAGGCACAATAGTGGTCGAGGATGATTCCAGTGACGATTTTCCCAACGTTCCGATGCCTTGGAGGGCACTATGCTTCGCGGCCTGATGATGGATCAGCCATTGTTGATTTCTTCGCTTCTTTCGCACGCGGCCCGATTTCATGGCGACATCGAGATCGTGTCGCGTACGGTCGAGGGGCCGATTCACCGCTACACTTACCGGGACGCAGAGGCGCGATCGAAGCGATTCGCGCAGGCGCTTACGCGACTCGGCGTGCGTGAGAGCGATCGCGTCGGCACGCTCGCCTGGAACGGCTATCGGCATTTCGAGATCTACTACGGAACGGCGGGAGTGGGGGCGATCGTCCATACCATCAATCCCAGGCTATTCCCCGATCAGCTCACCTATATCGTCGGCCATGCGGAGGACCGCGTCGTGGCCTTCGACATCAATCTCGCGCCATTGGTCGAAAAGCTCGCCCCGCAATGTCCGCATGTAAAGACTTGGATCGCGATGACCGATCGGGCGCACATGCCCGCGATCAAAGTTCCGGGCCTCGTTTGTTACGAGGAGTTGATCGCCGCCGAATCCGATGATTACGAGTGGCCCACGTTCGATGAATACGCGGCCGCCTGCCTTTGCTATACATCGGGCAC
>JANMUI010000435.1:0-20015 GCA_031391405.1 Betaproteobacteria bacterium | reverse complement strand
TGAAGCGTTTTATCTGATCGACTGGATTCCGGCGCGCCTTGCCGCGATCGCGTTTGCCATTGTCGGCAATTTCGAGGACGCGATATTTTGCTGGCGCACGCAGGCGCCACGCTGGGCGGACCGGCTGCTTGGCGTCGTCCTCGCAAGCGGCGCGGGCGCGATGGGCATTCGACTGGGGAATCCTTTGCCCGGTGACGACGGCACCATCGTCGATCGGCCTGAACTTGGTACCGGGGACGACCCCGATGCCCCAGCGCTCGATACGACAGTTGGTCTGCTATGGCGCGCGCTGGTGTTGTGGCTTGCCCTGATCCTGCTCGTCACGATCGTGCGCGCGCTCGTATAGGGTTGAATGAAGCTATTCAGGCCGGCTTGATCCGCATCGCCAGCACGCACTGAACTGCGGCTCGCAGGATTCCCCGCACCCGGAGCATTGCCACGGCGGCCCGGGCAGGGCGGGCGCAGTGCGCGCAACCGTGATCACCTCGCGTGCCGCATCGGCCTCCAGATCGTTCCGGACCCACAACTCGATCTCGCACTCGCCGAACGGTATCTCCCCGGCGATGCGGTGCAGGTATTCGTTGCGAAGCAGACACGAAATATCAGCGGACTCGAGGAGCGCCTTCATGTGATGCGCTTCGATCCAGTTCAACGTGGAGAACACCCGATTCACGGGTTGCGCGTGCCGGCCAGGAGTCGCAGAAGAATGGCATAGCGACGCGGGTCGAACCGGCCGCCGGCGACTGCCGCCTTGATGGCGCAATCGGGTTCGGACTCGTGGCGACAGTCGTTGAAGCGACAGCGTTGCTCGAGTGCCCGCACCTCGGGAAAACCATTGGCGACACGCAATGCATCCAGATGCGCAAGACCGAACTCCTGGATGCCGGGGCAGTCGATGATGTCTGAATCGGCATCGAGGTGATAGAGGCGGCTCGCCGTCGTAGCGTGGCGACCGCTGTCGAGGAAATGCGAAATTTCGCGCGTCACAGCGCCCGCGTCCGGCACCAATGCATTGACGATGGTCGATTTGCCCATTCCTGATTGGCCGAGGAATGCCGTGCGATGGCCGACGAGGACCGCGCGGAGCGCCGACACATCCGCGCGCGCAGAGATCTCGACGATTCGATAGCCGGCCGCCTTGAACGGGGCAAGCTGGTTACGGGCGAGCCCCACTGCGGGCAAATCGATCTTGTTGAGAACGATGAGGCAGGCGAGTTGGAGATCTTCGGCAGCCACCAGCACGCGCGCGACCAGTTCATCGAAAAAGCTCGGTTCGGTGGCGACCAGTACCGCAACCTGGGTCAGATTGGCCGCGATCAATTTCCGCCGATGGAATGCGGCGCGCAGCAGCAATGAGCTTCTGGGCAGGGTGGCTTCGATCACGCCCCCGGCCGCGCCGGTCATCCGGAACGAAACGCGATCGCCGCAGGCCAGATCGGCGCGCTTGCCCCGCACGACGCAGTCGTGAATGGACCCATCATCGGCGCCGACGAGAAAACGCCGGCCGTGGGCTGCGATAACGGTGCCGGTCAATGCGTCCTGCATCAGCGCGCCCGTTGCCCCGCGAACCTGGGTCCGGTGAACCTGCGTATCGTGATCCCGATCAAGCGCCGCTCGCCTGGTCGATGCGTGCCGCGCAGATGAAATCGTTCTCGGAGAGTCCACCAACCGAGTGGGTGTTATAGGTGACTTTGCATCGGTTGTAGCTCACCGCGAGATCGGGATGGTGGTCCTCGCGATGGGTGATAAAGGCCACCAGATTCACGAAGGCCATCGTTGCATGGAAATTCGCGAACGGGTACGTCTTCGCCAACGTATCACGCTCGATGCTCCAACCCGATACTTCCGCGAGCAGCGTTTGTGCCGCCTCGGCCGTGAGTCGACTGACCTTCGGCTGGCAGTGACGGTCACGCAAGGCCGTCATCGGGGGATGGCCTGCAGCCGCGCGATTCGCAGCGCCGCCGGTGGATGCGAATCGTAGAAAGCTGAATGCAGCGGATCGGGCGTGAGTGTCGCCGCATTGTCCTGGTAGAGCTTTACTAGCGCGCGCACCAGATCATCCGCGCTCGCCTGCGTCGCCGCGTAGGCGTCCGCTTCATATTCGTGCCTGCGCGAATAGAGGCTGCCGATCGGGGAGAAGAGAAACGTGAAGACCGGTAGCGCCATGAAAAAGAGCACGAGCGCCATCGCCGTCGTTTGCGTCTCGACGCCAAGTCCGTTGAAGAACCACGGTTGCTTGATCAGGAATCCGAGCAGCGCGAGAAATACCAGACTCGCGCCGAAGAGCCAGGCGATGCGCTTCGTGATATGGCGGAGCTTGAAATGACCAAGCTCATGCGCAAGCACTGCTTCGATCTCGGGTGGGCCGAGGCGGCGAATGAGCGTATCGAAAAATACGATGCGCTTGGCCGCGCCGAAGCCGGTGAAGTAGGCGTTGCCGTGACTCGATCGCCGGGACCCGTCCATCACGAATACGCCTTGCGAACGGAACCCGCAACGGGACAGGAGATTGTCGATGCGTTCACGCAGGGACTGGTCATCAAGCGGGGAGAACTTGTTGAAGAGCGGGGCGATCACCGTGGGATAGAGCACCAACATCAGGAGATTGAAGCCCATCCAGATCAGCCAAGTCCAGAGCCACCAGGTATCGCCCATCTTCGCCACCACCCAGAGCACCACGAGCAGCAGGGGGATGCCGAGCAATGCGCCCAGCCCGAGTTGCTTCAAGAGGTCGGCGATGAAGAGTCCGATGGTCATCCGGTTGAACCCGAATCGCGCCTCGATGCCGAATGTCCGGTAGAGCGTGAATGGGAGGTCGACCAGACCGCTTACCAGTGCGACGCTGAAAATCAGCGCGAGTGCGTGCGCATAACCCTGCGTATCGAAGGTGCCGGACCAGGTATCGGCGATCCATTCCAGTCCACCCGCGACGGTGAACGCACAAAGCAGCAGCGCGCCGATCAAGGCGTCGAGCATCGAGAGGCGCGTTCGCGCAATCGTATAGTCGGCGGCTTTCTGGTGCTGATCGAGGGTGATGTTGATCGCGAATTCGGCCGGAACCTCGCCCCGATAGCGCCCGACATGCTGCACTTGTCGTTGCGCGAGCCAAAGGCGCACGATGGTCGTCGCTGCGAGCGCAACGAGAAATAAAGCGGTAAACCAGTGCATCACACCCTCGCGCGCCGCATGAATGCGCGGCGCTATGAGAAAATTGAAATTCTACACATGCTTGCCACCATCCGGTCGTGGCATGTCACTTTGAACTGGAACGCGCAGATGGCACAGGACCAGAACAATCTTGCCTGGATCGATATGGAAATGACCGGTTTGAGCCCGGAGAACGATCGCATCATCGAGGTGGCGATCGTGGTCACCGATTCCAATCTCGAAACGATCGCCGAAGCGCCTGTGCTGGTGGTGCACCAGGCGCAGTCGGTGCTCGATGGCATGGACAATTGGAACAAGTCGACCCATCTGCGCACCGGATTGACCGAACGAGTGAAGGCTTCAGACCTGGACGAGGCGACTGTCGAGAACCGGATGCTCACGTTTCTTGCCCAGCATGTGCCGTCGAAGACTTCACCCATGTGCGGCAACTCGATCTGCCAGGACCGGCGGTTCCTCGCACGGTATATGCCGCGACTCGAGACGTACTTCCACTATCGAAATCTGGATGTCAGCACGCTAAAGGAGCTGGTGCGCCGCTGGAAGCCCGAGCTCGCGAAGGGGCTGACCAAGCAGGGCAAGCATGAGGCGCTCGCCGACATTTACGAATCGATCGACGAGCTGAAGTATTACCGGGAGCATTTCATTCGGCTTTAGACTACGAATTGAACCGCAGGGGACGCAGAGGACGCAGAAAAACGGGGAAACGGGAAACGCCAATCCACCTCGCCGTTAATCCTGCTTTTCCTCTGTGTCCTCTGCGTCCCCTGTGGTTCATGAATTAGGAATTAGGATTCGCCTGGAAGGCCGCGCAGATTCCTTAGCCCTCAATCATCCAGCGACACCAGCTTTCCCGGATTCATCAGATTGTCCGGATCGAATGTTCGCTTGATCGATTGCATCAACGCGATCGCCTCGCCGTGCTCTTCGATAAGCCACTTCTTTTTGCCCCAGCCGACCCCATGCTCGCCGGTGCAGGTGCCTTCCATGTCGAGGGCACGCCTCACCAACCGTTCATTGAACGCCTTGGCTTCGGACAGATCTTCTTCACTTTCGGGGCGAATCAGGATCACCAGGTGAAAGTTGCCATCGCCTACATGCCCGAACAGCGGGATCGGCATCGAAGCGCGGTCGATATCTTTCGTGGTGTCGATGATGCATTCGGTGAGCCGTGAGATCGGCACGCAGACGTCGGTTGACACGGCACGGGTGCCGGGTTTGAGTTGCAGGCTGGCGAAGTACGCCATATGGCGCGCTGACCACAATCGATTGCGGTCTTCGGCCTTGGTCGCCCATTGAAAATCCTCGCCGCCCTGCTCACGCGCGATCTCTTGCACCAGACCCGCCTGCTCCGCGACGCTCGCCTGCGTTCCGTGGAATTCCAGGAACAGGGTCGGTTGTTCCTTGTGGGAGGTCTTGTTGTAGGCGTTCAGCGCCTTCATCGTGAGTGCGCAGAGCGCTTCACTGCGCGCAATCGGGATACCCGCTTGCAAGGTCTGGATCACGGTATTGACCGCACCGGCAATGTCCTTGAACGAACATACGGCCGCCGACATTGCTTCAGGCACGGCGTAGAGCCGTACGGTGACCTCCGTGATGACGCCAAGCGTGCCCTCGGCGCCGACGAATAAGCGCGTCAGATCGTAGCCCGCGGCGGATTTGCGCGAGCGCCGCGAAGTCTTGATCACTTTGCCATCGACCATGACGACGGTGAGCGACAGGACGTTCTCACGCATCGTGCCGTAGCGAACCGCATTGGTGCCCGAGGCACGTGTCGAGGCCATTCCACCCAGGGTTGCATCGGCGCCGGGATCGATGGGGAACATGAGACCCATGTGGCGGATCTCTTCGTTCAACTGCTTGCGTGTGACCCCGGCCTGCACGACCGCGTCGAGGTCTTCGGCGTTGATCTTGAGGACCTTGTTCATCTGGCTGAGATCGATCGTCACCCCGCCACTCGTCGCGAGCACATGGCCTTCCAGCGAGGTTCCCGCCCCGAAAGGGATCATCGGTGTGCGGTATCGTCGGCAGATGTTGACGATGTCGCGTACCTCTTCGGTCGAGTGCGGAAAGGTCACCGCGTCCGGCAAGGCATATGGGTAGTAGGACTCGTCCTTGCCGCGATGCTCGCGAATCGCGCGGGACGTGGTGACGCGATCGCCGAGGAGCGCTCGCAGTTCGTCCAGAAGGGAGATATCGAGCTCACGGGGCTTGTTCATGGACGCTCCGGCAGATGGTTCATAAGCGACGAATCGCGTGACATTGAAGAAGGTTAGGCGTGCGAGTGGGGCAAGTCAATCCAATCGCCTGAAGAGCCAATACCGCTCCCTGTCGCGCGGGCGTCCGCCTTCATAGACCCGAATCCATTCGATGTCGGGATACTCCTCGCTGTCGATCGATGTGGTTTGGACGAGGAGGTATGGACAGGTGGCGCCGCGATTGATTTCCGCGCGCCGCGTGAGGATTCCTCCATGGTAGTGAAAGACGGCCCGCTGCGCTTCCCCGAGTCCACGGCTTGCCACGCACCCTTCTTCGGCGCGCACATAGGCCGCGATCGACTCGACGATCGGTCGATAGGTCTTGCCGTAGTCGATCCAGTCGATCCACAGGGTCATGGTGAGGCCCCAGGTCAATATCACGCCGCCTGCCCAAAATGGGAGCGCGCGCAGGGTCGAGAGCTCCGCGCGACGCACGAACGCGATCCAGGCAATCGAGAATACGGCGGCGCAGGAAAAGGCTAGCGCATTGAACGTTGCAAGGAATCCTGGTTCGAGCCGGGTCACGCTTGCGGCCATGCGCGACGGGAAGCCGGTTTGCGACGCGATCCAAAAGAGCCATATCGCGATCGCAATGAGGCTGAATGTCATGAGTGAGAACCACGCGAGCGCATTGGCCGCGCCACGCCGCAAGCCCATCGCCGCCGATCCGGCCGGAATCGCCAATGGCACCAACAGGGCGAGCGCGTCGAGCTCGCGCGAAGACTGGTTGGTAATCAGCATCGCGACCGACACCAGCGATGCAACCAGTGGCGTGGCGAATCGGGGATTGGCGAGATTGCCGCGGAATTCCCATGTTGCCCATAGCGCAAGGGGCCATGCCGGCCAGGCGGCCCATGCGAGGATCTTCAGATAGCCGATCGATACCGTTAGGCTCAGTGCCGGCACGACATGATTCCACTGCCAAGCGACCCATCCTGCGAAATACTCGGGATCGGCGATCGCGATTGTCGCGGGCCAGGTAAATGCCACCGGGAAAAGGATCAAGAAGCCAAGGAGCACCGCGTAGTTGAAGGAGCGCGTGCCTTTCAGATACGCCACCGGCATCAGGATGATCGCCGCCAGCAGCGGCGGAATGAACGCGATCAATCCCTTCGCGAGAAACGCGCAACCGGTGCCCAAGCCGAAACAGATGCCTGCCTTGATTGGTTTCTTCCAGGCGATCGCAATGCCGTAGTACGCCATGGCCAGTGCGCCCAGCATCGCGGTTTCCGCCGTGACTTCATGGCCATGGACGAGCAAGCCGAGGCTGCCGAGCAATGCGAGCAACGAAAGATCGCCCGCTCGCTTACCGTAGAGCTCGCGCGCGGCAAGCCGGGTGAAATAGAGGGCCGTCGCCATCGAAATGAGCGTAGCAAGACGTGCACCGTCATGCACCGGCATGAAGAAGGACACGCCCTTCGCGAGGATCGCGGCGAACCAATAATAGAGCGGACCGTCTTCATAGTAGTGCTCGCCGGCAAGCTCCAGCGTGAGCCACGCGCCGCGATCGAGTATCGAATGGACGATACCGATGCCGATTGCGTCGTCGGTCTTCCAGGGGTCGTGTCCAAACAGCCCGGGGACCAGAAATGCCACGGCAAGCAGCGCCAACCCCCATCTTGCAGGCGGCAGGGCGATGATCGAAGCCGGTCGGGCCGCCATTGCCGAAAACGAAAAAGGCAGCCGAAGCTGCCTTGATCGCGGACGCCTCGAACGTTCAGGCGGCCTGCTTTCGCGAAGCATATTTCTGGCGGAATTTTTCGACGCGACCAGCGGTGTCGACGATCTTCTGCTTGCCCGTATAGAACGGGTGGCAGGCGGAGCACACTTCGATCTGCAGGGGGCGCCCCATCGTCGATTGCGTTTTGAACGTGCTCCCGCATGAGCAGGTGACGTTGATTTCTTTATATGTCGGGTGAATGCCGGTCTTCATTTTGCGCTCCTGGTTGACTCGGTTCCGCGCGGCGCCTGTGCAAGGCGCCCGGCCGCGTTTCGAGTCGATTGAATGAACCCGCGATTATGCCGTATGACCGACCTTCGCGCCATCTCGTGCGACTGATCTGTTGCGACCGACCGAAAAGGCTGCGCGACCGGCGACGGACGTTCTAGCCGCGCTTCATCGAGTCAAAGAACTGGTCGTTGCTCTTGGTCGCGCGCACGCGATCGTTCAGAAATTCCATCGCCTCGAGGTCATCCATCGGATAGAGGACCTTGCGAAGCACCCAGATCTTCTGCAGGATTTCCGGCTTGATCAGGAGCTCCTCGCGACGGGTGCCGGAGCGGTTGACATTGAGCGCAGGGAAGATCCGCTTCTCGTACATGCGCCGGTCGAGATGGATCTCCATGTTGCCGGTGCCCTTGAATTCCTCGTAGATCACATCATCCATCCGCGATCCGGTATCGATCAGGGCCGTGGCGAGGATGGTGAGCGAGCCGCCTTCCTCGACATTGCGCGCGGCGCCGAAGAACCGTTTCGGCCGCTGCAATGCGTTCGCGTCGACACCGCCGGTCAGCACCTTGCCCGAGGCGGGCACGACCGTGTTGTAGGCGCGCGCGAGGCGGGTAATCGAGTCGAGCAGGATGACGACGTCCTTCTTGTGCTCGACCAGTCGCTTCGCCTTCTCGATCACCATTTCTGCGACCTGCACGTGGCGGCTGGCCGGCTCGTCGAAGGTCGATGACACGACTTCGCCGCGCACCGAGCGCTGCATCTCGGTGACCTCTTCCGGGCGCTCGTCAATCAACATGACGATGAGGACGGTGTCGGGATAGTTGGCGGTGATCGCGTGGGCCATGTGCTGGAGCATCACGGTCTTGCCCGCTTTCGGCGGGGACACGATCAGGCCGCGCTGCCCTTTGCCGATCGGGGCAATGATGTCGATGATGCGGCTGGTGATGTTCTCTTCGGACTTGATATCCCGCTCGAGCCGCAGAATCTCGTCCGGATGGAGCGGCGTGAGGTTCTCGAAGAGGATCTTGTTCTTGGCGGCTTCGGGCGGTTCATGATTGACCCGATCCACCTTGACCAGCGCGAAATAGCGTTCGCCGTCTTTGGGGGTGCGGATCTCGCCCTCGATCGTATCGCCGGTATGGAGATTGAAGCGGCGGATCTGCGACGGGCTCACATAGATGTCGTCGGTGCTCGCGAGATACGACGTCTCCGGTGAGCGGAGGAATCCGAACCCGTCGGGGAGCACCTCGAGGGTGCCGTCGCCGAAAATGCTCTCGCCTTTTTTCGCGCGGTTCTTGAGGAGCGCGAAAATCAGCTCCTGCTTGCGCATACGATTCGCGCCGTCGATGGAGTGCTCCGCCGCCAACTCGATAAGCTGAGTGACGTGAAGCGCCTTGAGCTCGGAGAGGTGCATTGGCACGGCTGGACGGACCTAGACGCGACGAGAAGCCGCGAAGTGAGTTGGATCGAACAACGATTGGATCTAACGATGGAGAATGGCGCCGTATGCGCCCGAAGGTGCGGTCGATTCCCGGTTATCGACTGGGGGGCCTGTACGGATCGCTGCCGTTACACGCCACGTACTCCCACCGACCGCGGCGGGCCGTATTCAACAAGCTCGGCCCGTCCCACCTGCTGATTAAGAGTAGTGCGTTCAGATGTTGCTGTCAAGGAATGCCGTAAGCTGGGATTTGGAGACCGCACCGGTCTTCACCGCCTCCATGTTGCCGTTCTTGAACAGCATGAGCGTCGGTATCGCGCGAATGTTGTACTTGCGCGGCACCTCTTGATTCTCATCGACATTCATTTTCGCGATCTTGAGTCGGCCCAGATAGTCTTTGGCGACCTCATCCAGCACCGGGGCGATGGCTTTGCACGGCCCGCACCATTCCGCCCAGTAGTCGACCAGCACCGGCACGTCCGATTTGAGAACGTCGGGGTCGAATGAGGCATCGGTGATGTGATGAATGTGTTCGCTTGCCATGGAAGCAATCTCCAGGTGAATAAAGACTTTGATGGGGGGAATTGAACGGGCAAAGCCAGATGGTTCGACTGGTGTGGCGCCGACGGTCACGTGTCTGGGAAACCGTGTTCGCAGGGGAGAATCAGGCGGATCACCGTGGTAGGTGGGGCCATGACGGCCGAATTTCAATGCTAGCTGATTATCGGGTAAGCGGGTAGCCGTCGGTCATCGGATTTCGTGGTCCCATAGCCGGCAGTCGCCCTGATCGGGACTTTGCTGTGAAATGGTCACCGCCCCACGGGTCATCGCGGCGCACCCTGGCGCGGAATGCGGGCAGGACCAGGGTAGACTTTCAATCCGCCAATCGTGAGTGCGTCGCACCACACCCGCTCAGGTGTCCGTCCGACGACTACAGCGAGTGGCCCACAACAGCTTCCCGGCGGAGGCAGACATGCTCACAAAAGAAATCCTGCGAATCAAAGGCAACAAGCTGATCACGGTCAGTCCCGAGACGTCGCTTGCCGAAGCGCTGGCGACCATGGCTGACCGCGACATCGGGTCCTTGGTCGTCATGGAAGGCGAAGCACTGGTCGGCATGCTCACCTTCCGCGAAGTGTTGCGGGCGGTGCGCAAAGCGGGCGCTGGATTCGAAAAGCTGGCGGTCAAGGAGGTGATGGTGCGTAATCCCACCGTCGTCGGCACCGACATGGAAGTTGATGCGTTGCGCCGCGTCATGATCGACGTTCACTGCCGGTACGTTCCGGTTCGCGAGGGCGACGCGCTGATGGGCGTGCTCTCCTTTCACGATGTCGCGAGAGCGGTGCTCGAGGAGCAAAGCTTCGAGAACCGCATGCTGAAGGGCTACATCAAGAACTGGCCCGAATAGACTACTGCCCAGGAATTCCTCCGGATCGCCGCGTGGATTCCCGGCAGCATTGACTCCAACTTTCCCACTCATTTGGCCTCTCCTTTGCAGTCCAAGATGCGCCGGAAGTTGCTCGGCGCCGCGTCCCTGGCCGCCCTCGCGAGTCCAGGCTGCGGCGCACTCAGCTTTTGGCCTGAAGAGGGCTTGCGGAATCAGTGCCACGCGACGTTGCCCGCGGGCCTTGCAGAGCATCCGGCCGTGCTCGCCGCCTGGGACGGCATCGATCCGGCGGACGTCTGGGACACCCATACCCACCTGGTCGGGGTGGGCGATTCGGCAAGCGGGGTCTATGTCAATCCCGCGATGACGCGACCGGCGAATCCCTTGCTCTATGCCCGGTTCCTCTTCTATTTGAATGCAGGCTGCGTGCACGACGCGCCGGGCAAGATCGACGAGACCTATGTGGCGCGGCTCCTCAATCTCGTCGAAGGGATGCGACCGGGGTTCAAGACGATGCTGTTCGCGTTCGATGCGACCGTCGATGCGCGGGGCGAGCCGCAGCTCGCAGATACCATGTTTCATGTCCCGAACGAATATGCTGCGCAGGTCGCGCGCCGCCATCCGACCCATTTCGAGTGGGTCGCATCGGTTCATCCCTACCGGGCGGACGCCCTCGATCGCCTGACGAAGGCGGTGCAGTCGGGCGCGCGCGCGGTGAAGTGGTTGCCGAACGCCATGCTGATCGATCCGGCCGCACCGCGATGCGATCCTTTCTATGACGCGTTGGTTCGGTTCGATCTCCCGCTCATCACGCATGCGGGATTCGAAGCCGCCGTGCATTCGCCGGAAGGACAAAGCTTCGGCAACCCGCTTCGTTTGCGTCGAGCGCTCGACCGCGGCGTGCGCGTCATCGTCGCGCATTGCGCATCGCTTGGCGAAGACGTCGACCTCGATATTGGACCGAACGGCCCGCGTCTGTCGAGCTTTGCGTTGTTCAGCCGTTTGATGGGCGAGCGGCGCTATGACGGCCGCTTGTTCGGCGACATCTCCGCGATGATTCTGCGCAATCGGGTCGGCGAGACGCTGGCCCGAGTGCTCGAGCGCACCGATTGGCATGCCCGGCTGGTGAACGGCTCGGACTATCCGTTGCCTGGCATCCTGCCACTCGTCTCGGTTGATGGACTGGTGCGCGACGGCTTTCTCGCCGCGGAGCTTGGGCCGGTGCTGCGCGAGCTGCGCGAATACAACCCGCTGCTGTTCGACTTCGTCCTCAAGCGCCATTTGCGCTCGAAAGGGCACCGATTTCATGCGCGGGTCTTCGCCACCCGTTCGATGTTCGCGCCCCGGCCGGCCGTTGGATAATAAAAGGAACTGATCTTGTCCGAGCCGTCATTGCCCCACGAGCAAAGCCAATTCGCCCTGTTGCGCCAGCGCCGCTTCGGGCCGTTCTTCGCGACGCAGTTTCTTGGCGCGCTCAATGACAACGTGTTCAAGCAGGCGCTTGTTGCGCTGCTTACCTTTCATGCGGCGTCCCTCACGACGCTCGATGCTGGTGTGCTGGTGAATCTCGCCAACGGATTGTTCATCCTGCCGTTTTTTCTCTTTTCCGCGACGGCCGGGCAACTCGCCGACAAGTACGAAAAGACCCGCATCATCCGGGTGGTCAAGCTGGTCGAGATTGCGATCATGGTCCTCGCCGCAGTCGGTTTAATCGCGAGGAATCTGACGGCGCTCTTGGCGGCGTTGTTCCTGATGGGCATGCATTCCACGTTTTTCGGGCCGGTCAAGTATTCGATCCTCCCCCAGCATCTGCGCCGTGACCAACTGGTCGGGGCGAATGCCCTGGTCGAGAGCGGCACCTTTCTCGCGATTCTCATCGGCTCGATCGGCGGCGGGCTCTTGATCGCATCCAAAGAGAACGCGAGTGTGCTCATCGCGGTGGTGACGATCCTGATCGCGGTCATTGGGTACGCCGTATGCCGCTATATCCCCAGCGCCCCGCCACCGTCGCCGGAATTGCGGATCAACTGGAATCCGTTCACCGAAACCTGGCGCAACCTTCGCTTCACACGCACGAACCGGCCGGTCTTCCTATCGATCCTCGGCATTTCCTGGTTCTGGTTCTACGGCGCGATGTTTCTCGCGCAGATGCCAAGTTTTTCGAAGGTGTATCTGGGCGGGGACGAGACGGTGTTTGTCGCGCTGCTCACGACATTCTCGATCGGCATCGGCCTCGGTTCGCTGCTTTGCGAGCGCCTCTCCGGACACACGGTGGAAATCGGTTTGGTGCCGTTCGGATCGATTGGGCTCACCGCGTTTGCGCTCGATCTGTACTTCGCAAGCCCCGCCACCACGGCATCGGTCACGATCGGCGCCACGCAGTTTCTCGCGTCAGCAGAAAACTGGCGATTGCTGATTGACCTCTTGCTGATCGGGCTGTTCGGCGGCCTCTACATCGTGCCGCTCTATGCACTGGTGCAGACGCGCTCCGATCCGGCCCACCAATCGCGCATCATTGCCGGCAACAACATCATGAACGCGGCCTTCATCGTGGTCGCGGCGGCTTTTGGAGCGTTGCTGCTGCATCTTGGCGCAACCATCCCGACCTTGTTTCTCGTGACCGCGATTCTCAATGCGGTCGTTGCGATCTACATCTACTCGCTGGTGCCGGAATTCCTGATGCGGTTTCTTGCATGGCTGCTGGTCCATGCGGTCTATCGCGTCGAGAAACTGGGCCTGGAGAATGTGCCCCCAGCGGGGCCGGCGGTCATCGTTTGCAACCATGTGAGCTTCGCGGACGCGGTAATCATCATGGGGATCGTTCGCCGTCCGGTGCGATTCGTGATGGATCACAACATCTTCAAGGTGCCCATCCTCAGTTTTATTTTCCGCACAAGCCAGGCGATCCCGATTGCATCCGCCAAGGAGGATCCCGCTGCGCTCGAACGCGCCTATAACGAAGTCGCGAAGGCGCTTGCGGCGGGTGAGGTTGTCGGCGTATTTCCCGAAGGACGCATCACCGAATCCGGCGAATTGATGCCGTTTCGCGGTGGCATCAAACGCATCGTCGAACGAACCCCGGTTCCCGTCGTGCCGATGGCATTGCGGGGCCTGTGGGGCAGTTTCTTCAGTCGCAAGGGCGGGCCGGCCATGACTCGACCGTTTCGGCGCGGCATCCTGTCTCGCATCACCGTGATCGCCGCGCCGCCGTGGGCGCCCGAGCGCGCAACGCCCGACGCATTGCAGGAGTGCGTGCTCGCGCTCCGCGGAGATCGGAAATGATGTGGATCGTGGCGGGCGGGGTGATCGGCGGCCTGCTCGGCGAAGGCATCGGCCGCGAGTTTTGGGTATGGGGGTTGATCGTCGGCATGCTGGCCGGTCAGGGTCAATGGCTGAGAATGCGCAACGCGTCGCAAGCCGAATTTAATGCGCTCCGCGCTGAAGTCGATGCCTTGCGCCGGCGCGTCGATGCGCGACCGCTCGACCCTATCGAACAGCGCGCTGCAGAGGAAGAAAGCGCGGCGTCATCGGTTGCCCACGATGTCCATGAATTGCCGACGCCCGTGCCGGCACCTGAATCGGCGGCGACAGGGGCGGACACCGAACGCCCTGCCGGCCGGCGCCTCACCGACGATATGCTCGGTCACTCGCAACAGTCAGTCCGCGACGAGATGGGTGCGCGCCCGACGGAAGCGCTCAACCGGGAAATGCTCGCGAGCGCGCCATCGCCACGCGGCGCGCTGCCCGTGTCCGCGCAACCGAATATCTTCGCGCAAGCGTGGGCCTGGCTCTTCGGCGGGAACGCAGTCGTTCGCATCGGCGTCGTGGTGCTCTTTTTCGGTGTCGCGTTTCTGCTCAAGTACGCCTACGACCGGGTCCAGGTGTCGATCGAGGTTCGCCTGATCGGTGTTGCGATCGGCGCGATCATCATGCTCGTCGTCGGCTGGCGTCTGCGCGAACGGCGTCGCGACTACGCCCTGGTCATGCAGGGTGGCGCGATCGGCATTCTCTTTCTCACCGTATTCGGTGCCTTCCGCCTCTGGGCGCTAATCGACGCGGGTCCGGCGTTCGCGATACTGGTCATTCTCGCCGGCCTTGCCGCCATGCTTGCGATCCTGCAGGACGCATTGATCCTCGCAGTGATCGGCACAGCCGGTGGTTTTCTCGCCCCCATCCTCGCATCGACGGGCAAGGGCAGCCACGTCATGCTGTTCTCGTACTACGCCGTGCTGAACAGCGGCATCGCGGTCGTCGCCTTGTTCAAGGCGTGGCGCGCCTTGAATGTCATGGGATTCGTGTTCACTTTCGTGATCGCGCTGCTATGGGCTGATCGCTACTATCGCCCGGAACATTTCGCGACGACCGAGCCGTTCCTCGTGTTCCACTTCGTACTGTTCCTCGTCGTCACCTTGCTGTTCGCGCGACAACGGGCCAGCCGCGCCGCCGCCTATGTTGACGGTACCCTCGTCTTTGGCGTGCCGATCGTGGGCTTCGCGATGCAGTGGGGCCTGGTTCGCGATACCGAATATGGGATCGCGTTCTCGGCCATCGCGCTTGGCGCCATATATCTCGTGCTTGGTTGGGTGCTGCTCCGGCGCGCGCAGGATCGTTATCGCATGCTGGTCGAAGCGTTCCTGGCGTTAGGCATTATTTTCGGCACGCTCGCGATTCCTCTTGCCCTGACAGGTGAATGGACGGTCGCCGCGTGGGCGCTCGAAGGCGCCGGGCTGGTCTGGGTTGGATTGCGCCAATCGCATTTGATCAGCCGGATCTTCGGATTGCTCGTGCAACTGGCCGCGATCCTTGCGTTCGCAGTACACGCTGACCGCATGCTCGACGGTCCGTATAGTCCGGCCGATACGCTTTCGATGACGCTGCTTGCCGCCGCCCTGCTCTTTACCAGCCGGCAATACGCAAAACGAAGCGGGACGACTGGTACGCCGGAGGCGATCGTCGCGCCAATCTGTTTTACCGTCGGCGCTCTTTTCTGGCTGGCGTGCGGCGGACATTTCCTGGATCACCACTTGCATCGCGCCGAATCACTGCACGCGTTCCTCGCCTTTGCGGCGGCGAGCGCCGTGATCGCCAACATGGTGGGCGTACGCCTTGCGTGGCTGTCGCCGCGGGTTGCCTCGCAGTTGTTCGCGGTGATCATGCTGTTCGTTCTTGTCGCTGAACTGGATATGCGCCATCCGTTCGCAGAATGGGGATGGGCTGCCTGGCCGGTCGCGTTTGCAGCGTTGCTCTGGATCCTGCGGCGGGAGGAAGAAGTGCTCGCCGGAATGCGTCCCTGGCGACATGCGCTCATGTTCTGGATGCTGGTCGGGTTGCTGACGTGGGAGGTGTCATGGCAACTGCCGGCCGCGGTGGGGATGTCGGGGGACTGGTCGCTCGTCGCCTGGGGTGCATTGCCCGCGTTGGCCATCCTCGCGATGTCGTTCTGGGGCGAGCGCATTCGATGGCCCATCGCGCTGAATTGCTGGGCGTATTTCGGCGTTGCCGCGCCGCCGGTCGTGGCATATCTGGTGATTTGGATGCTCGTTGCGAGTGGCGAATCGAGTGGTCACACGCCGCCGCTTCCCTATGTGCCGATCGCCAATCCTGTCGACCTTGCGCAAATCGCGGCCTTGCTCGCTGCCGGTGCCTGGTTTGTTGCGGTCAAGCGCTTCGATGCCGGATATTTCGCGTCACTGTCGGCGCGGCATGTCGCGGCCATCGGCGGGATACTTGTGTTCGTGCTGCTCAATACGCTCATTCTGCGGACGCTGCATCACTATGCGGACGTTACCTATGGCCTCGTTGCGATGCTTCGATCGCCGCTGGTGCAAGCGACCCTTGCCATCGCCTGGACCTTGCTCGCGCTAGGCCTGATGTTCGCGGGCACCAGGAAAGCGGAACGCGCAGTCTGGATCGTCGGCGCGGCCTTGCTTGGCGTGGTCGTGGTGAAGTTGCTCTTCCTCGATCTTGCGCGGCATGCCACCGTCATGCGCATCGTCGCATTCATGGGGGTTGGCGTGCTGATGCTGGTGATCGGCTATCTTGCGCCTTTGCCGGCCCGTCCAAAGGAGGCGCGGCAATGATGCGAACCGCGCTATCGTTCGCGGCTGGAATCGGCGCGGGGCTGGCTCTGAACGTGTGCGTAGCCGCCGAGGGGCCAAATGACTATGCGATGGCCATGCCGTTGACAGTGAACGGTGCGCACTCGCATTTCGAATTCGCCGTGCCCGCCGCGGTCTATGAGGGCGTGGTCCATGCCGATCTTGCCGATGTGCGGGTATTCAACGCAACAGGCGAGGCGGTGCCGACCGCGCTGCGGCCGCGCGCGCCGTTGCGGTTGGCGCCCCCATCATTGATCGCGCTGACACCGTTCGCATTGCGCGGAAACTCGGCGAGCGGGGTCGATGCCGCCATGGTTCGCATTCAGCGTCGCGGCGACCAATTAACGCTCGAAATGCATGGCGGCAATGCTTCGCCGGCGGAAACGTTGCTCGGCTATCTCATCGATACCTCGAAGATCAAGCAATCGATCCGGTCATTGCGATTCGATCTTGACGGTACGAGCGAAATCTCGACCGCGGCACGCGTCGAGGCGAGCGATGACCTGAAATCCTGGCGCACGGTCGCCGACAACATGCCGATCCTCAGGCTCGAAGCCGGGGGCGAGCGGCTGGTGCAGGACCGCGTGGAATTTCCAGCGCGCGCGGCCAAGTACTGGCGTGTCGTGTTCGTTGCGCCGCGACCCGCCGTGCCGTTGAAAGCGGTCATCGCGGAGCTCGTTGAAGGCCCGGTCGAGCCGGACCGCGACCAGCGTGAATTCGCTGGCGCCCCGGTGCCTGACCGGCCCGGCGACTTCATTTTCGATACGAAGGGGCAGTTTCCGGCCGAGCGCGTTCGCATTATTGCGCCGCAGATCAACTCGGTCGCGATGGTCGAGGTGTTGTCCCGCGCGAAGGCGAGTGATCCATGGGTCAGTCGTACGCGCGGAACGGTGTTTCGTTTGTCGAAGGAGGGCGTGGAATCTACCAGCGCACCGAGCCCGGTGCCGGTCACGAGTGATCGTTTTTGGCTGATTCGTGTCGACCAGCGAGGCGGCGGGCTGGGTCCGGGTGTGCCCGGTCTCGCGCTCGAGTGGCAGCCGCACCGGTTGATATTCGTCGCACGCGGGGAAAGTCCGTTTCAAATTGCATTCGGCAACGTGACCGCGAAGTCGGCGATGCTCCCGCTCGATGCGGTGCTGCCAGCCGCTGCGCTCACCCAACCGGGCGCCGCCGAAAGCGTGCCGGCAACAGCGGTTGCCATGGCTGAACCGGGCAGCGTCAGGGCGATTGCGGGCGACGTTGCGCGCACGCCGCCGTTTCCCTATCGGACGTGGGCACTTTGGGCAAGCATCCTCGCGGCCGTCGCGATGCTTGCCTGGATGGCGTGGCGCCTGACGCGTCAGTTGAAAGCATCTGCGCCGCCGGGAAGCGACGCTTAGCCGTTACTTCCCGCGTCCGCGCAGCCACCATCGGCTTAGCCGTGCGCGTAGCCCCGCGAAGAATCCATGGCGCGGAGCCGCACTACTTGGGCGCGCCGCCTCGTCCCGTTCTACGCTCTTTCCTACCAGGGCATGGACTTCACGCAAGGTGAGTCCGCCGGGGCCACGCAGCGTATCGGGATCGTCCGGGGATGGCGGTTGTCGCACTGATGCGGATCCAATCGAATGAGATGCTTCGTACTGAAGTCGCGGCAATTGCACATGTTAAACTCGAATCACATCTTGTCGTTCACATGCAGCTTCGGTGCCCGTGTTCTTTCTTGCGAGCAAGGGCACGCGCCCCGTCCTTCGCGTCTCGTTTTCGCACCTCATTTTCGCAACGCGTTTTCGCAACTCATGTCAGGCAGCACCCTCGGAAAGCTGTTCACCGTCACCTCGGCAGGCGAAAGTCATGGCGCGGGGTATGTGGGTATCGTCGACGGGTGCCCACCCGGGCTCGTGTTGTCCGCCGAAGACCTGCAGCAGGACCTCGACCGCCGCCGTCCGGGTCAATCGCGCCACGTGACCCAGCGCCAGGAAAGCGACACGGTTGAAATCCTATCGGGGGTGTTCGAGGGGAAAACCACCGGCACGCCGATCGGGTTTCTGGTGCGCAACGAAGATCAGCGCAGCAAAGACTACAGCGCGATCGCGCAGACCTTTCGCCCCGGTCATGCCGACTACACCTACTCACAGAAGTACGGTGTGCGCGACTTCAGAGGTGGCGGGCGCGCCTCGGCGCGCGAAACGGTCGTGCGCGTGGCGGCGGGCGGGATCGCGCGAAAATGGTTGCATGAGCGCTATGGCGTCGTGATTCGCGGCCGCCTTGCGCAGATCGGTCCGTATCGCATACCGTTCGTATCGTGGGACGATGTTCATGCGAATGCATTCTTCGTCCCGAATGCAGCGATGGTTCCCGAGCTCGAAGCGTTCATGGACCAACTGCGACGCGATGGAGATTCCTGCGGGGCGCGGGTCAATGTCGTTGCCGAGCATGTTCCGGTGGGTTGGGGCGAACCCGTCTACGATCGCCTCGATGCGGATCTCGCCTACGCGATGATGGGTATCAACGCGGTCAAGGGTGTCGAGATCGGCGCGGGCTTCGCTTCGATCGAACAGCGGGGCGGCGAACACGGTGACGAGCTCTCACCGGAAGGATTCCTCGGGAACAACGCCGGCGGCGTGCTGGGTGGAATCTCGACCGGTCAAGATGTGGTCGTCAGCATCGCGCTGAAGCCTACTTCCAGCATCCGACTGCCGCGGAAGTCGATCGACAAATCGGGTGCTGCGACGACCGTCAGCACCACCGGCCGTCACGATCCGTGCGTAGGGTTGCGGGCGACACCGATCGCCGAAGCGATGATGGCGATCGTGCTGATGGATCATGCCCTCAGGCATCGGGCACAGAACGCCGATGTGCGATCCGAGACGCCGATTATCGCGGGTCTTGCGCCGGGCGTTCGGTGAATGGCACGCCGGATTTCGGTGTTCAGTCGACCGTTAGCTAAGCGCTGGTGAGTCGAGCGGCAAAACATCGTGCGGAAAATGTATGATCGCAAGACTTCATCGCCTTGCTCGGCCGCCAAGAAATGGGTGGCTAAGGCCACCCAAGGCAGGAAACCCGCGGCGAGCGAGCACCTAGGGGTGTAGGAGACTATTGATGACGACGACAGTAGAAGTCAAACTCGATCTGCCCGATGCGCTGGCGCAGGAAGTGACGCGCATGGGGCTGCTGGAATCGAATGCATTGCAGGCGATGTTGCGCGATGCGGTGCGGGCCCGCCGCATCGAGCGGCTGACCGAAGCGCGCAAGAATATTGCGGCAGCCGGCGTGCCGCCGCTGACGATGGAAGAGATCAATGCCGAGATCAAGGCCGACCGTGCCGAGCGGCGTGCCGCTGGCTACTGAGCCTCCCACGCGCCGAATAGATCGTGCGGTTGGTGCTCGATACCAATGTGGTCGCCTCGGGGCTGCTGTGGGCTGGTGGACCACCTGCGAAACTAATCGCCGCGGCGCAAGCTGGCGAAGTGGAGCTCACCACCAGCAAGACGCTGCTGGCGGAGCTTGCTCGCATCCTGGCACGCAAGAAGTTCGCGCGCGCGGTGACCACCTCAACGCTGTCGATTGACGAGCTGGTGCTGGGCTATGCCGAGCTGACGACGATCGTGACGCCGGCAATCATCACTGCGACCTCGCCCGATCCGGATGACGATCATGCAACGCCGCCGGCAAGCTTGGCCAGACGTTCCTGCAGCTTTTCCTTGTCGTAGTCAGACGTGGTCTCTTCGATCTGCGC
>JANMUI010000422.1:0-8503 GCA_031391405.1 Betaproteobacteria bacterium | reverse complement strand
CCGCAGATCGTCGTCTTGGTGATTTTGACGATCGCGTCGGTAGGCGTAGTGATGGCGGGCTTGGGGTGGTCTTGCAGGTTCTTCCGGCCAGGGCCGTTGTAGACGAGGGCTTGCACAATAGGACTCCTTTTGCATCGGACTGATGACCGGCATGAAAGTGGAACGGGGACAAGATCTGGTTGCGTACGAGGGTGGCCGATGGAACGATTCCAACGGAACGTTAGGAGCGTCAGCCACCCCGATCGGGAGCCTTTGGGCCACGCTCATGCGCGGATCCGAACGACGCCTTCGACTCCGTAATGATTCCTGCCTCCGCCGTACTTCGATTTCGCCAGCTCTCCAGCAGTACTACGGTGACTGTCACCGTCACCGGACCCAGAATCAGACCTGCCGGACCGAACAGAATCAGGCCGCCGACGACGGAAATGAACGCGAGAACGGTGTGAAGCTTGAGCCGGTTCCCGACGAGGATGGGACGCAGGAGATTGTCGATCGTGCCGACCATCATCATGCCCCACAGGGTGAGAATCAGCGCTTTTCCCCAGCTGCCTTCCAATAGCAAAAAGAGCGCTGCCGGAACCCAGACGACAACGGCACCCAACATCGGCACCACTGCTAACAGAGCCATCACCACGCCCCAAAGCAAAGGCGCCGACAGACCCAGCCACCAGAACATCAGTCCGCCCAACAGGCCCTGCACGGAGGCGACGGCCAGCGTGCCGTAAATCGTGGCGAACACCGTGTCGCCGACCCGGTGAAGGAGGCGGTTCATTTCCGCCTCCGGGAGCGGCGACATGGAACGCAGCGTTTGGAGTGCCGCTTGACGATCACGGAGGAAAAAGAACAGCAGATAGAAGGTTATGCAAACCCCGACCAACTGAAGCACGGAACCCTTGACGATTGACCCGCCGGTCGTGCTCAACCAACGGGTCAGCGACGCGATGGAGCCCGGCAGATCAATTTGCCGCTCGATGCTGTCGAAGAGGCCTGCCAGACGCGGCTGCGTTTCGAGGGCGCGCCGCCACTCACCGGATTTGACTTTCGATTCGATGAGCTCCGCGCCTTTGGCTGCCTGCACCACCAGCCGCTGTCCTACGAACGTCGTCGCGAGAATCACGATCAGGCCGACCACCAACACGGAAGAAAGTGCAGCAAGACTCGGGCGCTTCAGCTTCGACTCGAGCCACCGCTGGAGAGGGGTGAACAAGACTGCTAGTGCCGCGGCCCAGGCAAGCGCGGGCAAGAACGGGGCAGCCAGCATGGTGCAAAGAAAAATTCCAAAGGCGGTCGCGAGCATCAGCACGAAAGTATGGAGATGGCTTCGTGAAACCCAGTCGCTCTCGACTTGGGGAGCGATCGGCGGGGTTTGCACTTCTTTCGCACCACCACTCGACGATGGCGCCGACGCCACTCCAACGTTGATCATCGAAATCTTTGCGCGCGACAAGCGACACGCTTCACCAGGGCAATCACCGACGCAGAGTGCGCCTGGTGAGGATCGCAAGTCCGTGCGCTGTCATACACATAGAAGAGTTCGAACGCACCAAACTGTAACGCTACGGCCATCGAGCCGATTGCGTCCGCAAGGCATATACGGTTGAACGACTTGGTCTGGTTGCAAGGGGCGTGTAGGCACGGCCGCGTAGTCAGACGCCGCGTTGCGAGCACGAATCCCAAGTGTGGCGGGCAATCTGTTCGTCTTCCCGCGAAGCCAGAACGTAGACCTTGCAGCGCGAAACAGAATCGCTGATTGGATTGCTCGCAGACCGGTTCCGCGCGTCGTCGAGGTTGACGCCAAACCAGGACAAGCCTTGGCAAATCGCAGCGCGTGTGTCCGCGTCATGCTCACCGATGCCGCCGGTAAAGACGAGCACATCGAGGCCATCCAGCGCAGCACTCATCGCAGCGATCTGCCTGCGTACGGAATAGCAAAACATCTGTATGGCCAGTCGCGCATCGGCATTTGACGATGCGGCTTCGCGCAATTGCCGCATATCGCTGCTAACGCCGGACACGCCCTGCAGGCCGGAATTGTGATCGACCAGATCCTCGAGCATTGCCGCATCGAATTTCTTCGCACGCATCAGGTAGACGAGGACGCCTGGATCGAGATCGCCGCTGCGGGTGCCCATCATGGCTCCGCCGGTCGGGGTGAGGCCCATGCTGGTGTCGATCGATCGACCGTTCTTGACAGCAGTGACGCTGACACCATTGCCCAGGTGCGCGATGACCAGCCGCTCGGGCACGCGATGGGACGGATCGCTCGCCAGTTGATGCACGATCGATTCGCATGACAGTCCATGAAAGCCATAGCGTTGGATGCCCTCACTTTGCAGCGCCTTCGCGATCGGGAGAACGCGCGCAACGTCCGGCATCTCAGCGTGAAAGGTGGTGTCGAAACACGCGACTTGGGGAATGCCCGGGAAGCGCTCAAGCGCAAAGCGGATGACCGACAGCGCCGCTGGAGTGTGTAGCGGCGCGAAGGCGGCCGCCGACTCGAGTTGTCGCAGCACCGCATCGTCAATAAGGCAGTGCTGTCGAAGGGTCGGCCCGCCATGCACGATTCGATGTCCGATGGCATCTGGCGCGGTCACGCTGCCGGCAGCGAAAAGTTGGCCGAGGCGAACGATCGCCTCGCGCACGCTGGGCATCCACCCGGCATCCGCAACCAGTTCGTTCCGATTTGCATCTCGTGCCAAAAACCGGCCGTTACGGTCCCCAATCCCCTCGGCTTCGCCAGACATCTGCAATTCGGTCAATAAAGATCCCACGCGATGCAACCCGAACTTGAGCGAGGACGACCCGCTGTTCAGCGCGAGCACGTTCAACGCTGGCGCATCGCCTGGCCGGGGGTTCGCCGGTGGAATCCCCTTGGTCACGCGCTCCATCGCCAATCGCGAATCTCCGGCAGGTCATCGCCGTGCTCGCTGATATAGAGCTTGTGACGTGCGATCGTCGCCCAGTAATCCGCCGTCGCTTCCTTGACGCGATCGACGAGCCGTGGAATGCGATGGATGGCGTCCAAGGCGAGCTGATAGCGGTCGAGATTGTTCAGCACCACCATGTCGAAGGGGGTCGTGGTGGTGCCTTCCTCTTTGTAGCCTCGCACATGAATATTGTGATGATTGCGCCGCCGGTAGGTCAGCTTGTGGATAATCGCGGGATAGCCATGAAAAGCGAAGATGACCGGCCTGTCCGTCGTAAACATGTCGTCGAAGTCGCGGTCTTCCAGACCGTGGGGATGCTCGGACCGAGGTTGCAATGCCATCAAGTCCACCACGTTGACGACGCGGATGCGGATATCAGGGATCCAAGCCCGCAATAGCTTGACAGCAGCAAGTGTTTCCAAGGTTGGCACATCGCCCGCACAGGCCATGACTACATCGGGATCATCGTTGTCGTTGCTCGCCCATCGCCAGAGTCCGGCCCCGACGGTGCAGTGCCGCACGGCCGCATCCATGTCGAGCCACTGCCACGACCGTTGTTTGCCGGCGATAATCAAGTTGACGTACTGGCGGCTTCGCAGGCAGTGATCCGCCACCGACAGGAGGCAGTTCGCGTCGGGCGGCAGGTAGATCCGCACGACATCGGCTTTCTTGTTCGCGACATGATCAATGAAGCCGGGATCCTGATGAGAAAAGCCGTTGTGATCCTGTCGCCAGACATGTGAGGTGAGCAGGTAGTTCAGTGATGCAATGGGCTTGCGCCAAGGGATCTGGTTGCTGACCTTCAACCACTTGGCGTGCTGATTGAGCATCGAATCGATGATCGGGATGAACGCTTCATAGCAGGAGAACAGGCCGTGCCGTCCGGTGAGGAGGTATCCCTCGAGCCAGCCTTGGCATAGATGCTCGCTCAGCACCTCCATGACGCGTCCGTTGGCACTTAGATCAGTGTCCCCCTCTTCGACATCGGCCATCCATGTCTTGCCCGAGACTTCGAAGACGGCGTCCAACCTGTTCGACGCGGTCTCGTCCGGACCGAATATCCGGAAGTTGTTCTTGCCAAGATTGCGCCGCATCACGTCACGCAGAAACGTGCCAAGAACCCGCGTCGCTTCCGCTGCGGTGGCGCCTGGCTCGGGCACTGCCACGGCGTAATCATGAATACCAGGCATCGATAGCGACTGCAACAATTCGCCGCCATTAGCGTGCGGCGTGGCGCCCATGCGCCGGCGGCCGGTCGGTGCAAGTTGGGCGAGCTCGTCGCGGAACTTGCCACGTTCGTCGAACAACTCTTTCGGCCGGTAACTCTGTAGCCAGTCTTCGAGTTGCTGAAGATGTTCGGGGGCCTTGAAGTCTGCGATCGGGACTTGATGCGAGCGCCAAGTCCCCTCGACGCGTTTGCCGTCGACGAACTTCGGTCCGGTCCAACCCTTGGGCGTTCGAAATACCAGCATCGGCCAGCGCGGACGCACCGTACGGTTCGTCTCGCGGCCCGACCGCGCGTCGCTCTGCGCACGACGAACTTTCGCCAGCATCGCGTCGAGCGTACCGGCGAGGCTCTGATGCACGAGCATCGGATCATCGCCCTCGACGAAATGCGGATCGTAGCCGTAGCCCTGCATCAGACTCGTCAGTTCATCGCGGCTGATGCGCGCCAACACCGTCGGATTGGCGATCTTGAACCCGTTGAGATGAAGGATCGGCAGGACCACGCCGTCGTGCGCGGGATGCAGAAACTTGTTGGAGTGCCAACTGGTAGCGAGCGCACCGGTTTCCGCCTCGCCATCGCCGACAATGCACGCGACGATCAGATCCGGATTGTCGAAGGCGGCGCCATAGGCGTGGGCCAATGAGTAACCCAACTCGCCGCCTTCATGGATCGAGCCGGGTATTTCGGCCGATACGTGACTCGGAATCCCATGGGGCCATGAGAATTGCCGAAACAACCGTCGCATTCCTTCCCGGCCTTGTTCGATCGCCGGATAGCGTTCGGTATACGATCCTTCGAGATAGGTATTGGCCACGATCCCCGGGCCGCCGTGGCCGGGCCCAACGACGACCATCATGTCGAGGTCGTTCTCTTTGATCAACCGGTTCAAGTGGACATAGAGAAAATTCAACCCAGGTGTCGTACCCCAATGCCCAAGCAAGCGGGGCTTGATGTGTTCCAACTTGAGTGGAGTCTCAAGCAACGGGTTGTCTTGCAGGTAGATCTGCCCGACCGACAGGTAGTTCGCCGCGCGCCAATAGGCGTGCATCTTCTGGAGTACATCGGGGGATAAGGCAGGGGACATTGGAGTCTTCTTGTTGGCGACGACGATTCTTTCCGTACGCTTGGTCGATGACCTCGATCAGGCCATCGACCACCTCACAACTTACGGCCCTCAGCACTCTTGAACAAACGATCCCTTCGCAGGGGTCTCAGGTTGCTGAAGGCAGGAGACCACCGCGATTTGACAAGGACCCGCACTCTCCATCCATCAACGCGGCGTGATGGCGCCACTCTCATCGGAAAGAATGATTTCAACGCGACGATTCAGCTGACGACCGTCGGAGCTGTCATTGCCGGCTACCGGATGCGACTCCCCGTAGCCACGTGCGGTGATTCGGTCCCGACCAACGCCCATATCGACTAATGCGGCGCGCACAGCATCGGCACGCCGTCCGGAAAGAGCCTGATTGTGATCTTCGCTGCCGGTACTATCCGTAAAGCCCTCGACAAGCGCCCTTCGCTGCGGAAACTGGTTGAGGAAGCCGCCCAGCTTCTCGACATTGCGCATCCCACCCGATTTGAGCTGTGCCTTGTCGGTGTCGAACAAGACATCGCCGATCGTGATAACCAGCCCGCGATCCGTTTTCTTCGCGTTCATGTCGTTGAGTTGTGCTTCAAGCTGGCGGGCGCGTGCGTCCGCGTCATTTGCTTGTCGCTGCGACGCTTCAGATTGCCGCTGCGCTGCATCGGCCTGTCGTTGCGACGCTTCCGACTGGCGTTGCGACGCTTCCGACTCGCGTTGTGATGCCGCGGATTGGCGTTGAGATTCGTCTGCTTGGCGTTTGGCGGCGGCTGCACTTTGCTCGGCCGTATTGGCCTCGCTCGTTCTGGCCGCAAGACGCAACGCGTCGCGTTCTACGTTGGCATTGGCGACGGCGAGCTCGGCAGCCTTCCGTTTGCCGGCTTCCTGGGCGATCGCAGCGCGTTGTTTTGCCAGATACGCCAAATGGTTGACCTCGGCGGGCTGGTCATGCCGGGACCAGGCTTCGTTGGCCTTGTTCAACGCGTCGCCTGCCTGTTTCAGCTCGCCGCTGGCGAGATCACGCGCGTCCGGATTGTTCTGCGCGGCGCGGTAGTCGCTGCGTGCCTGCTCCAGAAGTGGATTGCTGGCGGGCAAAGTGCTGCAACCGGCGAGGATCGCCGCAGCGATAAGGGTCGTTGGAAAAATTCGATGCTTGTTCATGGTCATGTCCTCATCGTTGATGATTACTTGCTCTTGCGGTTGATTTCTTCACGCAGCACGCGACTGCCTTCGCGCACTTCGTCGGCCGCCTTCTGGGCCTTCGATGAATGGGCCTTTGCCTCTGCGAGTTGGGCATCGACCTCTGCCTCTTTAGCCAGCGTGCGCGCCCGGTCGTAGTCTTTCGTTGCCATCGCCGCATCGGCGCCGGCCAGTTTTTCTCGAGCGCTCAGCATTTCAACCGGCGCAGACGCAGTGCCGCCTGCACTCGCAGCGTCGGCCACCGCCGCCTTCGATACCGCGACCTGCTCTGTCGGTGCTGGCGTACTTGCACAAGCGGCCAGGAACATCGAAGCCCCAATGATCATTGCCGGAAGACCGATTCGGGTCGCGAAGTGATGCGATCTGCATTCTGAAAGTGTTTTCATTGATTGCTCCATTCAATGGGTTAAGGGGCCACGTGGTAGTCGAGGCCGAAATGCGCGCCCAGAGTGGGCGCATTCTCAGGCGCGGTCGGTGCGCTACAACACCGACTTCGCCTCGTGCCTTCCGTCGATTGGTTCGACAACGCACAGACGGCCATTCGACACCGCGCGCACGCTGCCGGCATGAGAACGATGTATGACGTGAGTCTGCCTGGTGATCAATATGGCCGACACCCGACAGATGTTCATCTGTGCGCGAATCCGGTAGTGCGAACAACGCACATCGTGCGCTCCATGCCCAGCTAAGCCCACGGCTTGCAGAGGGTCACGGCATTGTCCCGAAGCGGGCGGGAACGCGTTTTGCGTCGGACGACACCGTCTCTCTATTCCATCCACTCAAGCGAGGAGCGCTTCATGGTCGCCAAGAATGTACCCACCAACATAAAGACACTGCCGCTGCCTGATCCGGATCGCTTGGTCTTGGACGAAGCGGCTATCGATGCTGCGCGGCGAAGCCTGGATCAGGGCGCCGTCACGCCACACTACGGTCCGTGGCGCCAGGACGTGATCAAGCTCCTCAATGACTCTCTGGCCACCGAGCTGGTCTGCGTGCTGCGCTACAAGCGCCACCATTTCACCGCCGAAGGTCTGGCCTCCCCGAAGATCGCCCAGGAGTTTCTGGTGCATGCGAACGAAGAGTCTGCCCACGCTGACCGGCTGGCCCAACGTATCGTGCAACTCGGTGGCGCACCTGACTTCTCCCCGAACTCGCTGACCCTGCGCAGCCATGCCGCGTATGACGAATCGCCGGACCTCAAAGCAATGATCAAGGCCAACCTGACTGCCGAGCGCGTGGCCATTGAAATCTACAGCCAGATCATTACGCTCCTTGGGAACAAGGACCCCATCACGAGGCGCCTGCTGGAAGACATCTTGAGCGATGAGCTGGCGCACGCCGAAGAGCTGAAGGACTGGCTCGCAGACTGAGGCCCTGCGCGGACTTCTGCCCATTGGGCTGTGGGGCACATCACCGCCCGGTCAATCCGACCACCCATCAACACTTACCGGAGATTCACCATGAACACCCGCATCGTTCTTGCAACCGCTGTCGCAGCACTGCTGCTTACCACCGCTGGTTGCGCGGTCACCCGCGGTCAGGAAACCGTTGGCGCCTACATTGAAGACACGGCAATCACTTCCGCAGTCAAAGGTCGGTACGTCGGCAACAAGGAAGTCGACGCGACCAGCATCGGCGTCGAAACGCTCAATGGCACCGTCATGCTTACCGGTTTCGCGAAGAACTCTACCGAGAAGTCCACCGCCGAGACCCTTGCATGGAAGGTCAACGGCGTGAAGCAGGTCAAGAACGAAATCGCCGTTCGCCCATAACCGATTGCACGAGCTCTCGCTCGTGGTTTTTCAACATACGACTGAAGGAGATCCACATGAATTGGGACCGCATTCAAGGCAATTGGAAACAAGTCACCGGCAAGGCCAAGGAACAATGGGGCAAGCTGACCGATGACGACCTCGACGTAATCGCCGGCCGTCGCGACCAGCTCGCCGGCAAAATCCAGGAACGCTACGGCGTGGCCAAGGACGAGGCCGAAAAACAACTCGCCGCGTGGGAAAGCAGCGCGAGCGATTCATGGTTCACCAAGGACAAGACGCACACCTAATG
>JANMUI010000371.1:0-9432 GCA_031391405.1 Betaproteobacteria bacterium | reverse complement strand
CGCGACCGCAGCGCCGACTTCGGCTTGACGCCGGTAGTCTCTTTGGCTGTTGGCATGCGAGAAATCGATCATCAATTTAGCGCGGAGGTTCGCCTGGGTGAGTGCGTCGGCGGCCGCTTGAACGCTTGCAGCATCGAAATTCGGCGCCTTCCCGCCTCGGAGAATAATGTGGCAGTCGTCGTTGCCCCGGGTTTCGACAATTGCGACCTGGCCGTTCTTGTGCACCGACAGAAAATGATGGCAACGCTTAGCGGCGAGGATCGCATCGATGGCGATCCGGACGTTGCCGTCGGTGCCGTTCTTGAACCCGATCGGCGCGGAGATGCCTGAGGCGAGCTCACGATGCACCTGGGACTCGGTTGTCCGCGCCCCAATCGCCCCCCAGCTGATGAGATCGCCGATGTACTGCGGCGAAATCGTATCGAGAAACTCCGATCCGGCCGGAACCCCCTGCTGGTTGATCCGCACCAAGAGATCACGCGCGATCCGCAAGCCTTCGTTGATTCGAAAACTTTCGTTCATGTACGGGTCGTTGATGAGTCCCTTCCAGCCGACCGTCGTACGGGGCTTCTCGAAGTACACCCGCATCACGATTTCCAGTTCCGCGGCGAGCCGCCCTCGTACCTTGGCGAGTCGCTCGGCGTATTCAACCGCCGCCTGGGGATCGTGGATCGAGCAGGGACCGACGACTACGAGCAGCCGGTCCGATTTTCCCTGCAGGATCTCGCGCAAGCGGAGGCGCGTCTCGGCAATGAGGGTCTCCGCCGGTGTGCCGTCGATCGGAAAGAATCGAATCAAGTGCTCCGGCGGCGGCAGGGGGACGACCCCCTGAATGCGCTCGTCATCGGTACGCGACGTGCGGTCGAGCGGCGCGGCGGCTTGGAATGGCTCGTGAATCGACGTCATGGTGCTCCCCTTTGCTTCGCAAGACTTTCGCGGTGGGTCAGATGCGTCAGGCGTATCGCCCGGCGAAAAAAAAACCGCCAGGCTGTTGCGCTGGCGGCTTTCCCGGAATCAGGCAGCAATCGCTAGCCGATTCCTTCCGCCACCCGGCGTGGGAACCGAAAATACTTATGCGCAAATCGACCAACCAGTGTCATGTTCTGTCCCTATCCAGGACGCATTCAAACACGATCAGCCACGACATGGCAATCCCAGTCTTCGCCCGATCCTTTCTGCCGCGTCTTCGCCGGCTCCAAATGGCACCGTCCGTTCGGCTACCAGGATCGCCGATATAGTGAACCCGGGAACCCGCAGGCGCGACTCATGGTCACATGAGGACTGAACGGCGTTGGATCGCAGCATCGATAGCAGCAATGCGGGGTGAGTGCTACACACCCCACACGCCGGGGATAAGTCGCAATCCGGCGAAGTAAAGTCAGTCGATGGAGCCCGCCAAACGTTTCAAACCTTCATGTAGTCTTGAGCGCGACCGATTCAAGTGGTACGGTCATCATGCAACTCGCATGGAGGCATCATGAACACCGCAGTCTCGTTGCCCGCCACACTGCCGATCGCCGGCTTCAAGGACGTGTACAGCGTTGCCACCGTCGAGCACGCCCTCTCGGAGCTGCCGAGCTCGGCCAACGAAGCCTTGAAAGTCACCTACGAGCGGATGATCAAGGCGGGCGGCACCCGCTTTACGGTGAAGCCCTCGGGCATCCCGGCCATGAACACCCTGTACGACGAGCTGCCGAATTTCCACGAAGTGCTGGACGACATCAGGAAGCAACTGGCACTCTGCACTTCATCGAGCGATGCCCTCGAAATCCAGCCGATGTTGCTCTTGGGCGAACCGGGCATCGGCAAGACACACTTCGGCCGCAAGATCGCCAATCTTCTGTCGACCGGCTTCGGATTCATTTCGATGAGCTCCATGACCGCGGGCTGGGTATTGTCCGGATCATCATCGCAATGGAAGAACGCGAAGCCGGGCAAAGTGTTCGAGACGCTGTTCAACGGCCGATACGCCAATCCGCTGATGATGGTCGACGAAATCGACAAGGCGGGCGGCGATCACCAGTACGACCCGCTTGGCTCGCTGTACACGTTGCTCGAACACGATACCGCGCGCGCGTTCATAGACGAATTCGTGGACATTCCGATCGATGCATCGGGTGTGACGTGGATCGCGACCGCCAACGACGCTTCGCGCATCCCCGAGCCGCTCCTCAATCGGATGAATGTGTACGAAATCGAATCCCCCGATCACGCAGGCGCGATGCGGATCGCCGCCAGCATCTATACCGAGATCCGGGAAGCACATGAGTGGGGCAAGCAGTTTCCGCCTGCGCTCGATCCCTCGGTCCTTGACCGGCTGGCAGGTTACGCGCCACGCGAAATGCGCCGCACACTTCTCGCCGCCTTCGGCAACGCAAAGCTGGCCGGGCACGACCAGATCCAAAATGACGACGTGGCCGAGCCGCGTGGCGCGAAGAAGGTCCGGATCGGGTTCTAGTCAGTGCACGTCGAGTGCGTGCGCCTTCAAGGCGGCGAGCGCCACATACTTCAGCGCTTGCTCATGCGTGGCTTCGAGAACAACGCGAGGCGCCATTGATGCTTGGAAGGCCTCCACCCAACGCAATACATGCAGGCACCAGCGGTCGCCGGGCTTAAGCCCCTTGAAGCGTAGCTCGGGGCGCGGCGTGCTGAGGTCGTTGCCTCGACCTTTTGAGAACTCGAGAAACTCCGCGGTGACCTTAACGCACACGAGATGTGCGACGCCCTGCGCTTCATGCGTGGCGCAGCAGCCATCACGAAAATATCCGGTCACCGGCGCATAGCTGCACGCAAGCAACTCACCACCCAAAACGTTCTTCTCACCTGTCAATGATCGAGCCATCGCATCGCTCTGGTGCAGTTGGTCTTCATTTTCCCGATTCCTGGCGAACGGCCGGCGGTGCGGACGACTCCGTGGCCGGCGCACCCGTCCCCGACGGGGGACCGGCACCCGGAGTCGCCGGAATCATCACGCCCGGAGCAAGTTGAACCTGATCCACCAGGGTGATCCGGGTGACGAAATAGCGGGTCTCGCCGAAGCAATTCGTCGGGATCCCGACTTTCTCTTCATAGTGCAGCGCTACGCGCTTGCCCATGTTGCGATTGATCTCCTCCGCGACCTTGTCATCCCACACGGAAAACAGGAATTTCTCGGGCGCGGCGCCCGGCATCGACACCATCGACAACTCGCCCTCCCAGGTCTTGCAGAACCATCCCTTGTGCGAAAGCTTCTGAACCCATCCCGCCCGCTCGCCGGTCGAATAGCTCCATGCAACCACTAGCCATGTGTAGCCTGCGAGCAGCAACACAGTAACCACGCCTAGGCCGACGAACCAAACCAGGAAGGCACCGCGCTGCCGTCGCATGAACGTTTCCGATCTCAAACGCGCTGCTCCACCCAAGCGCGAACCGAGGCGAGCGCGGCCGGGAGTTTCGATGCGTCGGTGCCGCCGGCCTGGGCCATATCGGCGCGCCCCCCCCCTTTGCCGCCAACCTGGATGGCGACATGATTCACCAGTTCGCCTGCTTTGACCTTGCCGGTCTGATCAGCGGTCACGCCGGCGACCAGACTCACCTTTGCGCCGTCAGTGGTGGCGAGGACGATCGCCGCGGACTTGAGCTTGTCTTTCAGCTTGTCGAGCGTTTCGCGAAGGGTCTTCACGTCAGCCCCATCCATCGACGCTGCCACCACCATCACCCCTTTCACATTGACAGCCAGCGCCGCGAGGTCGTCACCTTGCGACGAGGCGAGCTTCGACTTGAAGCGCGCAAGCTCCCTCTCCAGCGCGCGTACGTTCTCTTGCATCTGCTGGATCTTTTCGATCACTTCCGACGGGTTCGAACGGAATGCCGCCGCGGCTTCGGCGAGCCGCGACTCCTGCGCCTGCACATGCGCGAGCGCCCCTTCGCCCGTCACCGCCTCCACCCGCCGGATCCCGGCCGCGACACCGCCTTCGGCCACGATCTTGAACAGACCGATGTCCCCGGTCCGGCTCACATGCGTGCCACCGCAGAGCTCGGTTGAAAACTCGCCCATGCCGATGACGCGCACCTCGTCGCCATATTTCTCACCAAAGAGCGCCATCGCGCCGGCCTTGATCGCCTCGTCATACTTCATGACGCGCGCGCCCACCATTACGTTGCGTTGAATTTCCCGATTGACGAGCGTCTCGACCGCCCGCACCTGCGCGTCCGTCATCGGCTCGTTATGCGAGAAATCGAAGCGTGTGCGATCCTCATCGACCAGCGAACCCCTTTGCTGCACATGGTTGCCAAGCACCTTCCTCAGCGCCGCATGCATGAGATGGGTCGCCGAGTGATTCCAGGCGGACTTCGCGCGGGACGGTGCGTCGACCTGCGCCGCGACGACATCGCCGATCGCAAGCTCCCCGTTGACGACCTCGCCATGATGTCCGAATACATCGGACTGAACCTTCTGCGTATCGTTGACGCGAAACAAGGTGAGACACGGGCCGCCCTTGGTGATCTCGCCACGATCCCCCACCTGTCCGCCTGATTCCGGATAGAACGGTGTCTGATCGAGAACCACCACACCTGTCTCGTTGGTACGCAGCCGATCAACTGCCACCCCCTCGCGATAAAGCGCCGTTACACGGCCCTCGTGCGACAAGGTGTCATAGCCATGGAATGTCGTATTCACTCCGCCATATTCAAGGCCCGACGCCATCTTGAACTTGCCGGCGGAACGGGCCTGGTCGCGCTGGCGCTCCATCGAATTGTCGAAGCCGGCTTGATCGACCGCGATGCCCCGCTCGCGCGCGATATCGGCGGTCAGGTCGAGTGGAAAACCGTAGGTGTCGTAGAGCTGAAAAGCGGTCTCGCCATCCAACACCTTGGCGCCGCGCGCAAGTGCGGCTTCCAGCACCTTCATGCCGTTTTCCAAGGTCTCGGCAAAACGCTCCTCCTCGACTTTCAGCACTTGTGCCACGCGGTCCTCCGCTGACGCGAGCTCCGGATACGCAGCCCCCATCGCGCCGACGAGATCACGAACGATGCGGTGAAAGAACGGTTCCTTCTGTCCGAGCTGATAACCGTGGCGGATTGCGCGCCGGATGATTCGCCGCAGCACATAGCCGCGCCCTTCATTGCCCGGGATCACGCCATCCACGACCAGGAACGAACAGGCGCGAACGTGATCGGCGATTACATTGAGCGAATTCGAGCGGAGGTCCTTCGTGCGCGTCTCACGCGCTGCGGCCTTGATGAGCGACTGGAAGAGATCGATCTCGTAATTGGAATGAACATGCTGGAGCACCGCCGCGATCCGCTCCAGCCCCATTCCGGTATCCACGCACGGCTTCGGCAGCGGTGTGAGGACACCTTTGTCGTCCCGGCTGTATTGCATGAACACGAGATTCCAGATCTCGATATAGCGATCGCCGTCGGCTTCCGGCGAGCCGGGTGGGCCACCTGCCACATCCGGACCGTGATCGTAGAAAATCTCGGAGCACGGACCGCAGGGACCGGTATCGGCCATCTGCCAGAAATTGTCGCTCTGGTACCGACCGGCGCCGGGCGTGTCGCCAATGCGCACGCAACGATCGGCCGGCACGCCGATCTCTTTGGTCCAGATGTCGAACGCCTCGTCGTCATCCTGATAGACCGTCGTCCACAACTTCTCTTTCGGGATTCCGTAGGTCTTGGTCAGCAGTTCCCAGGCGAAGTTGATGGCATCGCGCTTGAAGTAGTCGCCGAACGAGAAGTTGCCCAACATCTCGAAGAACGTGTGATGGCGTGCGGTGTAGCCGACGTTCTCCAGGTCGTTGTGCTTGCCGCCCGCACGTACGCACCGCTGCGAGGTCGTGGCACGTTTGTATTGACGTTGATCCTTGCCGAGAAACACGTCCTTGAATTGCACCATCCCGGAGTTGGTGAAAAGCAGCGTCGGATCGTTGCCGGGCACAAGCGAGCTCGATGCGACGATCGTGTGGCCGCGATCGGCAAAGAACTGCAGGAATTGCGAACGAATTTCAGCGGATGTCATAGTCGATGGCAATGGGGCGGGGCCATCGTGACACCGATTGTTCGGTATCTACTGCCCCGCCGAGCCTTTGATTTTGCGTTGAAAAGGGATGGGATGCAAATTCGGCGGCAAGTGTGAGGCTCGCGGTGCTCAATCGTCGAACATCACGACGGCCTGCACGACCTCGTTCCGAGCCATGGCAGCAAACCCGTCGTTGATGCGATCGAGCGGCAGCCGCATGGTAATGCGCTCGTCCAGCTTGAGCTTTCCACCGAGATAGAGGTGGTGCGAACACGCTCGATCGCAAGCGGCTGGCCGACCGCGTGTAGAACAGCGGCGCGGAATTCCATGACTGACGCAGGATCCTACGATCGCACGACCTTGTCGAAGCTATCGGTCCCGGTGCCGCGATAGAGGATTTTCGCCTGATGCCCGGTTATCTCCTGATGCCGCGCCACCGCCGCCGGACTGAGATCGAATTCAGGCCCGGTCTCATGATCGAAGTGATGAAACGTATCGACACCGCGCACCAAGGTCGCACTGTCGCGCTCCCCTGAGATCTGACGCACATGCGTTGGGACGTACCGTATTGCAAAGCCGATGCGCCGGTCGTTCGAGAGATTCGGTTCCGAGCCGTGGCAAAGCAACACATGGTGCAACGACATTTCGCCTGGCGCGACCACCATGTCGATCGCTTTCGATTGATCTACCTCGACGGTGATCTCCTGTCCGCGTGTCAGCAGGTTCAGCTTGTTGAAGGTATCGCGATGCGCAAACTGCTGGCGATGCGTGCCCGGCGCGACCTTCATCGCACCCGATTCGATCGTCGCGGGGCTGAACGCGACCCACGCGGTGATCACATCGGGTGTGGAAAGGCCCCAGTAGGTAGCGTCCTGGTGCCAGGAGACGAAGCTTGGATCGTTGGCCTCTTTGATAAAGAAATTCGTTGACCAGCAAAAGAGATTGGGGCCGTGAATATCTTCGATCGGATCGAGGATGCGCGGGTCATGCACGAGATCCCATAACCAGGTGAAGAGCAGATGGGCCTTGTGACGCATGCTTCCGGCGAGCGGCCCACCGCTGCGGGCCTCGTGTTCTTCCAGACGCCGACGATAGGCCAGTGCGGCCGCCTCGGGGAGCGCACGGACCGGGAAATAGTAGCCCTCCCGATGGTAATGGTCGATCGCCGCCGCGGTCAGGGTTCTTGGCGCTCGCGTCGGCGCCGCAACGATCGTCATCACATTCTCCCAATCAGCGATCTGGTCGGACTCGTGTCCAGCCGGGGAGTCTAACGCCACGCGTCAGGCGCGGCGAACAAATGGAGCCACGCAGGAGCGAAGTTTGTTCGCCGTCGCCTGCACGCACTTGTTAGACCCCTCACCACACTTGATGGCCTCGACTGACCGGCATGGTGGTGGAATAAGCCCTGCTGCAAGCCCACGCGCCGTGCTGCCGAAGACGGGCGATAGCCGCTGAGATTCTTCACGAGGCATTCAGTCGACCGCGCGCGCGATTCGCATGATTTGTGCGGCGATGTCTTCAGGGGACAGGATGAAGTCGATACAGCCGCTTACGATGGCGCTTTCGGGCATATCCGGCTGGCCGGCGGTGTCGGGCCGCTGCGCAATGGTCGTGCCCCCCACGTCCCTGATGCCGCACAGGGCGGCGGCTCCATCCCCGTCATAGCCGGAGACAATGACCGCGATGAGCTTCCCGTCCCAGTGCTGGGTCAGGGACCGCAGGAAGACCGTTATCACGTCGGACCATCCTCTGGGCTTCGATATCGGCTCTAAACGGAACTCCCCATTGAGTACCTGCAGGTCACGCTGTTCCGGGATGATGAACACGCAGTCCGGCTGGATGAGGAGCCTCTCCGTGATCAGTTCAACCGGCATTCCCGTGAAGCGAGGCAGAATCTCGTGCAGCTGCGTCGCCAACGTCCTCACATGATTGACGATGACAATGGCCACGCCCAAATCGGCTGGCAGATGCCGGAGCAACCGGATGTATGCGTCCAGCCCCCCGGCCGAGCCGCCCACGCAGACCACAGGAAAGGCCCTCTCAGGGCTGCTGACATTTTTCAAGATGTCCTCCACAATTTGCCAAGTCGGACACGACCAGATGCGACCTGCCAGCGTACAGGAGAACTCCTGCCGGGCCTAACAGCGGCAAACATGGTCGCACGCTTGCCGGGTCGATGTTGCCTCACACGAATATGCCCACCCGTTCATTCGCCGCCGGGCGATAAGCATTGCTGATCATCGCCGCAAGTGCCGTTGCGCCACCCGGCTCTGCCGCTGCCCGCAGGCTGTTCCACAGCGTTCCGGCTCGACACCGATTATTCGCACACGACGTTGCCACCAATGGAGCATCCCCGCGATCAACGCAAGCACCGGCGTTTGACGCACGCGACCGGCAATCCGCTTGGCGGCAGCGCGAATGTCGTCCGACGAGACCTCGGTGCGCATTGCGTTCGAGCCGGCGTCAGTGCGCATGCATCGTGGGACGTGCTTCGCCCGGCTCGATCGTCGATTGCCATGCGCTCAGGATCGGTGATGGCCCGTCGAGATGCGCCAACTGCCGCACCGCGATGCGACGCGCGTTGCGTGTCAAGCGGGTGGTCGCCGGCGGCACATTGCGCGGCAGGCGCCCCGCGCGCACATGCTCAAACAGTTCACGCTTGGCGGCGACGTACGTTGGTTCACCAAACTCCGCGAGCCACGCTTCGAATCGCCGATACGCGGTTGCATCGAACGGGCGTATCCGTCCGTGATCGTCCTGCACCGGGCTCGCGGGATAGAGGCTCACACATGGCAACCAGCCCGACGGGATCGGCAACGTGGAAGCATGGGTGCGGCGCACGCGCAGCAAGTCGGGCAACAGATGCGTATGCGGGCCTTCGGGCGACGCCCCGCCCTCCCGCCCAATCGGCTGAAAGACTTCGACTCTCGCAAGACGCGAACGGGCCACCCGATGCGGACTGGCTTCCTTGAGCGTCGCAATGAGTCGATCGCTGCCAAGAATCGGCCTGCCTTCATGCTCGACGAGCATCGTGACGAGCGATGGGTCGCTGGTGCGCACGCAGAAATCGACCGCCTCGAGGCCAAGACCCAGATCGAACAGCGCGCTTTCCCGATCGACCGGACGAATCGCCTCAACGTCGATGCCAAGCGCGGTGACACAGGTGCGGGCACCCATTCGCGCGCGCGATTGGGGCAAACAGATGGCGGCGCCATGGAGCCAAAGGCCCGCTCTGGCGCTAAGAATTTCGTAGGCGATCGGCCGGGCGTCGGGGTCGACATGCAAGGCAATCGCGCCACCGTCGGTAATGCTCGTCAGCCAGCCAGGGCCGCGCGACGGGGCGAGGGGCTCAAGCGACGGGGAGCCTTGATGATGAAACTCCGCGATCGCACCGAAAGCGCCCACGTTCCAGCTCGTCTGGGGATTCA
>JANMUI010000493.1:0-2483 GCA_031391405.1 Betaproteobacteria bacterium | reverse complement strand
CGAAGTATGGCGGGATCACGAGAATCTGGCCGGTGGCTTCCAGGATATCGATCCATGCCGAAACACCGGGAACACTGATGCCCAAGGGCGCCGCGAGATCGGATCGATTGAGCACTTGTCCATGCCGACTCGCCACAATGGCGATGAATCGCCGGAACTTTCCAAGGTCGTGGACCGCACTCACTGCTCGTACGTCCAAACGTACCTGGAACGCGACGTTCGAGCAGTGAGTGCGGTCCACGACATTGGAAAGTTCCGGCGATTCATCGCCATTGTGGCGAGTCGGCATGGACAAGTGCTCAATCGATCGGATCTCGCAGCGCCCTTGGGCATCAGCGTACCCGGTGTTTCGGCATGGATCGATATCCTGGAAGCCACCGGCCAGATTCTCGTGATCCCGCCATACTTCGAGAACTTCGGGAAGCGCCTGATCAAATCACCAAAGGTCTACATCACGGACTCGGGGATGGCGTGCCATCTGCTCGGCATCGAATCAGAGGCAGAGCTGGAGCGCTCACCGTTCCTCGGTGCGTTGTTCGAAGGATTCGTCGCGGCCGAGATCGCGAAATCGCAGTTGAACGCGGGGCGCCGGCGGGAGCTCTACTATTTTCGCGATCAACAGGGGCTCGAAGTCGATTTCATCATGCCGGCGAAGCAAGGGGGCATGCGACTCGTCGAGGCAAAGGCGTCGCGTACGCCCGTGCCTGATATGGCGGGCTCGATGCAGCGGCTCGCTACGGCATGGGCGAAGCAACGCACGACGCGAAAAGTCGTCGAGTCGCTGCTTATTCACCGCCCATCGAGAGGTGGAACGATCTCTCACGCGCTCGTGCCCGGGATCAAAGCGGTACCCTGGACGACATTCGTCACCGATATCCTTGAATGAAGAGCGCGGAGTCACCCTGGATTAGAATCGGCCCTCACCTCAGCGCTTCGCGTCCCAATGCCGAATCCCACGCTTCCTCTTGCCGGACTTCGCGTGCTCGCCGTCGAACAATACGGCGCAGGTCCTGCCGGGACGGTCTATCTCGCCGACTTGGGCGCGGAGGTGATCAAGATCGAGAATCATCTCGACGGTGGTGATTTCGGTCGCGACGTCGGCCCGCATTTCTTCGGCCCGAAAGACAGCCAGTTCTTCGAGACATTCAACCGCAACAAGCGAAGCTTCACGCTCGATCTCAAGCATCCCGAAGGCAAAAAAGTCTTTCGCGAGCTGGTGAAGACGGCCGATGGGGTGGTCAATAATCTGCGTGGCGATCAGCCCGCCAAGCTTGGCATTACCCATGAAGACTTGAAAGCGGTCAACCCGAGGATCGTGTGCGTTCATCTGTCGGCGTATGGCCGCGAAGGTTCACGCGCCGCATGGCCCGGCTATGACTATTTGATGCAAGCTGAAACGGGCTTGATGTCCCTCACCGGCGATCCGGAATCGCCACCCGCCAAATTCGGCGTGTCGATCATCGATCTCATGACCGGACTTGCCGCGTCGTACGCGCTGCTCGCGGGCATCACAAGCGCGCGTGCAACCGGGCGTGGCCGCGATCTCGATACGAGTCTGTTCGATCTTGCGCTCTACAATCTCAACTATCCGGGCACCTGGTATCTGAACGGCGGGCATGTCACCGGTCGCGTGTCACGCTCGGGCCATCCGTCGCTCGTACCAAGCGAGCTGTACAAGACGCAGGATGGTTGGATCATGATCATGTGCAACAAGGAAAAGTTCTGGGGCGTGCTGGCGGATGCACTGGGCATGCCGGCCTGGAAGGATGATCCGAGCATCAATACCTTCAAGATGCGCCTGGCCAATCGAGAACGCGTGCGCGATCTGCTCGACGAGGCACTCTCTACCCACACCACTGCGCACTGGGTGCAACAGCTCGGTGGAACCGTGCCGGTCGCACCGGTCTACGATGTCAAGGAAGCCCTCGACAGCGAATACGTCCGTGAGCGCGGCGACATCGTGGAGTTCAGTTCACCGGACGGTCGCAAGGCAAACATGCTCGCCGGACCGATTCGCCTGCCAGGCGTTGACCTCCCGAAGAACATGGCGCCCTCCCTGGGTGCTGACACCGACGAGCTCCTGCGCGAGCTGGGCTACGATGATGAGCGGATCGACGCCCTGCGCAAGGGGCGGGTCATTCAATAGCGGTACGAGGAGGACTGAACATGGGCACGGAAACATCGGCGCGCGCATTACCAAAGACAACAGCATTCGCGGTCCCGAACAGCTCGATTGCAGCGGAATCGCTCGCGGTCGTCGAAGGCAAACGCTCCGCCTCGACGGAAAAGGTCACCGTCAAGCCACTCATCGTGGGCACTGACATGTTGCTGTTAGAAATTATTCAGGAGAAGGGCCTCAAGGTGCCCCAACACCAGCATGACGATCACGAGTCGGTGCTCTACCTCGTGAAAGGAAAGATGTGGCTCTGGATCGACGGCAAGGAATTCACCGTTGGCCCAGGCGATTCATGGACGCATCCGCG
>JANMUI010000257.1:0-4922 GCA_031391405.1 Betaproteobacteria bacterium | reverse complement strand
GCATCTTGCAGATCGTTTTTGCGGATGTATGCCCAGATCTTCTTCGTTACCTCGGTACGCGGCAACGGCGTGCTGCCGATCACCGCGCCAAGCGCAGCACTCGGTTGCATCGCCTTCATGAATGCCGCATTTGGCTTCCGCTTTGCAGCTTTCTTCGCCGGGGCCTTCTTCGCCGGGGCTTTCTTTACTGCTTTCTTTACTGCTTTCTTGGCTGGCGCCGCCTTTTTAGCCGGAGCTTTCTTTGCGGGAGCCTTCTTCTTCGTTGCCATGCTTATCGCCTCCTACTTGAATTGCGAAGTTCAACCCGAACGCGGGTGGCTGATGCGACGGTACCGACCAAGAAACCCTGCAGTCTCCAAATCGGTTCGAAACCGAAACCGCGACCACCATCATTCGATCCTTCGCCCTCACGCACCAACGCAAGGGGCGGCGTGAGAATGCCGCAACGCAATTCGCTTTGTCAACGATTTTCATAGGGGAAATCGCTTTTTTCATAGGGGAAAACAACGCATGTTCGCGTTTGCCTCGGTGTGAGTGAGCCGATTACGAGCCATGAACGGCTGTCGCGAGGCTTCTCGAGCGCCCATCCGGCGTAGTTGCGTGGACTCGATCGGTGGCGCGGGCAATCCGTTCGGCACCCCACTTTGCACAGGTAGAATCGATCCATTCTCCCTCTGTAAATCGGATTGGCATCATGAATCCTGCCGACGTACGCCGCGAATACGCACGCGCGATCCTGGACGCGAAGGATGTCGACCTTGATCCTTTCATACAGTTTGCCCGATGGGCAGACGACGCGACCGCCGCCGAGATCGCCGAGACGACGGCCATGGCGCTCGCGACCGTATCCTCCTCCGGGAAGCCTTCATGCCGCGTGGTCCTGCTGAAGGGGTTCGACCATCGCGGCCTCGTGTTCTATACGAGCTATCTGAGCCGCAAAGCACTCGAGATCGAGCAATCGGGTTGGGCCGCCGGCACGTTCTACTGGGCGGAATTGGAGCGCCAGATCCGGGTGGAGGGGACGATCCAGCGCACCTCGGCGTCCGAATCGGATGCCTACTTCGATAGTCGACCGCTGGGCAGCCAAGTGAGCGCGGCCGTATCACCACAAAGCGCGGTGATCCCCGATCGGGCGCACATCGAGCGACTGTTTACCGAGGGAGAAAGGCGATTCGGCGAGCGGGTGCCGCGGCCGGCCGATTGGGGCGGCTATCGCATCCTGCCGGACCGATTCGAGTTCTGGCAGGGGCGACCGAGCCGGCTGCACGATCGGATCGTGTATCGGCGCTCGGGTGAGAACGCATGGGTGATCGAGCGACTCGCTCCTTGACCGGGTTGCATTGATGAGCAGCGCTCCGCCAAACACGGTGAAAGGCGAACGATCCTCGTGGCTCGCGCGCACGTTCAAGATCGAATTCGACGAGCTGCCCGCCTTCCTCTGGTCGTTCGCCTATTTCTTTCTTTTGCTGGCCGCGTATTACGTATTGCGTCCGGTGCGCACCGAAATGGCGGTGCAGAGCGGCGTCAGGAATCTCCCCTGGCTTTTCACCGCGACGTTCCTCGTGTCCCTCGCCATCCAGCCGTTGTTTGGCTGGTTGACATCCCGTTTCCCCCGGGGACGTCTCCTTCCGGCGATATACGTCTTCTTCGCGGTAAATCTTCTCGGGTTCTATTGGGTCTTCGGCGTCGACGCGCAGGAACCGCTTCTTGCCCAAGCCTTTGTCGTATGGCTTTCGGTGTTCAACCTGTTCGTCGTCTCCATCTTCTGGAGCTTCATGGCGGACGTATTTCGACTCGAGCAGGGCAAACGCCTGTTCGCCGTGATCGCGGCCGGCGGCAGTCTCGGGGCGATCGTGGGTGCTGCCATCCCCGCGTTCGGGGCGAAAACGCTTGGCATCGCCAATCTCATGCTCGTCTCCGCCCTTTTTCTATGCGCCTGCATCATTTGCATAGAACGATTGCGGCGTTGGGCAGGGCGGCAACCGCATGCTTCGAGCACGCGCCAATCGGGCGAGACGGCACTCGGCGGCGGCGCCTTGACCGGCATTACGAGCGCGCTTTCCACGCCCTATCTGGGCGGCATCTCGGCCTACGTTCTGCTTTGGACCTTCACCAGCATCGTTCTCGATTTCGAGATCGCGCGGATCTTCGCCGAGACCGTGAGCTCACCATTGGAACGCACCCAGCTTGCCGGTCGGGTCGAATTGGTGGTGAGCGTCGTGTCGCTCGTGGCTCAGCTCTTCATCACCAACCGGTTGATCGAGCGATTCGGACTCGGCGCCGCGCTCGTCGCGTTGCCACTCATCAATGTTGCGGGCTTTCTCACCCTTGCGTTCGCACCGAGCCTCGCCGCATTGATGGTGTTCGATATCGCCCGTCGTGCCGGGGAATATGCGATCTCGAAACCGGGCCGGGAGGTGCTGTTTACCGTGGTCGAACGAGAAGCAAAGTACAAGGCAAAGAATTTCATCGATACCGCCCTCACCCGAGGCGGAACGGTTGCAAGCGGCTGGGCGGTCAATGGGCTCAAGGCGATCGGCGCGAGCGGCGTGCTGCTCGCCTTCACGGTCGTACCGGTCGCGATGGCGTGGGCCGCGCTCGGCTGGTGGCTTGCGCGGCGGCAGGCGGTGATCGCGAGCGATCGTGATGCCGCGGCTGAGACGATTTATCGCGCGGCCCCCAGAGGATGAGTCGCCACACACGCTCGCACCAATCGATGGCCCATCGCATCGCCGCCATCCCGATCGCCTGCGCGCTGCTTGCGGCATGCGCGGCCCTCTTGCCCGAATCGATCGGCTTCACGGCCGCCGAGCTTGAGGCAAGGCTGGCCGAGCGGATGCCGCTACGTCGCAATATCCTGGGACTATTCGATCTCGAGCTGACTCGCCCGACGGTCGGACTCGATGCATCGGATCAGCGCGTGACGGCGACGTTCGACATGGCTGTGCGCACGACGCTCTCGACGCGGGTCTTGCCGGGAATGATTCGTTTATCCGGAATACCGCGCTACGACGGCGTCGCGACCGCGATCATGCTCGACCAGGCCCGGGTGGATGCGTTCGAGCTCGACGGCGTGCCGCGTGCATTGCGCGATCGCTTGAACGAGGCGGCCTCGCTCGTCGCAAAAGATGTGCTCGATCGACGTCCGTTCTACACCGTGAAGCCGGAGCGGTTGCGGTGGGGCGGTGTAACGCTCACGCCGCGCGGTGTGCGCATCGTCGGCGATCGACTGCTGGTGGATCTGGGGCCGGCAGATCCTGGCGGTCGGTAGCTCGCCGGGGCATCGACACATTGCTCGACGGACCGCGACGATTACTTTGCCTGCGCCGAACGCTGCTTTCGCTTCCTTGCACCCTTCGTTCGTGATTCAACGGATGCGCTCACCCCGCCGATCGCCTCGTAGACTTTGAGCACGCTCGCGTCGTCGGACCCGGCGTGTCCGAGGCTGATCGCCGATAGAAAGATCGATCGCGCGGCGCCGGCAAGCGGTGTCGGCATGGCGAGGTCGGCCGCGGCTTCGATGGCAAGCCCTAGATCTTTCGCCAGCATCGCAGGCGAAGCGCGCAACGCGTAGTCCCCGCGCAACGCGCGTCGCATCCGCTCTTCACCGATCCAGCTCTGGCCCGAGCTTGCGTTGACCACGTCGAGCGCCCGGTCGGGATCCAGGCCGAGCTTGATCGCAAGCGCCACCCCTTCGGCGGCGGCAGCAAGATTGGCGCCGGCCATGAGATTGTTCACGATCTTCGCCGCTGCGCCGTCGCCCGGCCGCGATCCCAGATCGAAGCGCCTGTTCGACATCGCGGCGAGCACCGCCTTCGCCTTCGATCGAGCCGTTTCAGGACCCGCAAGCATCATGCTCATGGTTCCATCGCGTGCGCGAAGCGGCCCGCCCGACATCGGCGCATCGATCATCAGCACACCATGGCTCGCCAATCGACGTGCAAGAAATGCGGCGAATGCCGGCGCGACCGTACTGCATTGGAGCAGCACAGCCCCCGGACGCATGCCGCGGATGAGGCCCCGCTCGCCGAACACAACGTCTTCGGTTTGATGGGCGTCGACCACCACGGACAGAACAATCGGGCAGTGTGCGGCCAGATCAGACGGGGATTTGGCGATCGTGGCGCCGCATCGTGCCGCCAACCGCTCGCGGCTGCGCCGAATGTCGCGCACGGTGACCGGAAATCGCAGCGCGCGCAGCCGCTCTGCAATTGCCATGCCCATCGCGCCGACACCCACGATTCCGACGGCCGCTTTGGCGCTCATGACGCATAGCGCCGGGTGATCCACTCCGCGACCAACGCCGGGCGCTCTTCGGACTCGCGCTCGATCACCGCGTTCCACACCATCTGGACGCCGGGTCCTTGGCCGCCCGCGGGGGCCAACACTTCCACACCACCAAGTGTAAAGCGGCCCCGCACCCGCGTACCCGCCCGGACCGGCGCGACGAATCGCACGCGATTGCAGCCATAGTTGACGCCCATGCCGAGTTGGTCCATATCGAATGCCTCGTAGAGCATCGGCGCCAGCAGCGATAACGACAAGAACCCATGGGCGATCGGTGCGCCAAACGGCGACTCGCGCCGTGACCGCTCGACATCGACATGGATCCACTGGTGATCATTGGTCGATTCGGCGAATTGATCGATCGATCCCTGCGTGATCGGCTGCCAAGTCGTGAAGACATCCTTGCCGATGAACGCACGCAACTGGTCGATGTGGTGGATGTCGTGTTGGGCCATTGCGTCGGTTTCCGGGTTGATTGGTTGCGGCGAACGATCTAACGCAGATCCTCGAGCACCTTGACGACTTCAACTTCCTTGCGATCCTTCGCGAGGTCCAATGCGGTCTTACCCTGATTGTTGGTCATCATGCGGTTGGCCCGGCGAAACAGAAGGTAGCGGACCGCCTCCACATGCCCG
>JANMUI010000482.1:0-11604 GCA_031391405.1 Betaproteobacteria bacterium | reverse complement strand
GAGGTCGATGCCGGCATCGGTGGCGCAGTCGCCGAAATCGTCGGTCGCAAGCTCGCCGCACTTGGCGCCGGCCGTCAGGTTCTGTGTGTCACCCATCTTCCCCAGGTGCCCCCGAGCATCCGCGCGAGCTCTTCGACGCGCCCTTTATCGTCCAGTGCGCTGACCTCGGTGCGCGTTCGACCTTTCGCTTCGATCTTGGCAACCGACCATTGATGCTCTGCTTGCGCGGCCACCTGGGGAAGATGGGTGACACACAGAACCTGACGGCCGGCGCCAAGTGCGGCGAGCTTGCGACCGACGATTTCGGCGACTGCGCCACCGATGCCGGCATCGACCTCATCGAAGATCATGGTCGGTACGGCAGACGCTTTGCTGGCAACCACCTGAATCGCCAATCCGATCCTCGACAGCTCGCCGCCGGAGGCGACTTTCGCAATCGGCTTGGGCGCGCTGCCGACATTGGTCGCCACCGCGAATTCAACGCGTTCGTCACCGAATGCACTCCCCTCTTCGATCGGCTCGAACGTGATTTCGAACTTCGCTACACCAAGCGCCAACTCCTTCATCACCGCGGATACCTCGCGCGCGAGTTTGACCGCGGCTTTCTTGCGTTCACGCGTCAGTGCCGAAGCCGCCTCGCGATAGCGTTCTTGCGCAGCCGCCTCGTCGCGCTCGACCGCGGCCGCATCCGATATTGCATCGAGCTCGGTGAGGCGCGCGACCGATCGGTCCAGCAGCTCGGGCAACTCTTCGGGGCGAACCCGGAGTTTGCGCGCGGCACTATGGATCGCCTCGATGCGTTGCTCGAGGGTTTGTAATCGCGACGGATCCAGATCGATACGGTCACGATAGTGCCGCAGGGTCGAGGCCGCCTCCTGGAGTTGCGATTGCGCGCCTTCGAGAAGCTCGATCGTTTCGGCAAGTCGCGCGTCGTAGGCCTTGAGGGCCTGCAGTCGCACGGCGAAGGTACCGATTTGTCCCACCATCGCGCTATCGGATTCCGCGAGCGCGTCGAGCACCAAGGTCGCGCCGTCGAGCAGGCTCGCTGCGTGTGCCAGGCGGGTGTGTTCGTCGCGCAAGGATTCCCACTCGCCTGCTTGCGGCAGAAGCCGCTGCAACTCCTCGACCACCCAAGCGAGGCGCGAGCGCTCCGCCTCACGGGTGGCCGACTCCGTCGCGAACGCCTCGCGAACCCGACGCAGCCGCTGCCACTCGCGATGCGCCTCGCCCGTCATCTTGCTGCGCGCCTCGAGGCCGCCGAGCGAATCGAGAATCGCGCGCTGCGCCTCGGCCCTCGTCAGCGACTGATGCGCATGCTGCCCATGAATATCAACAAGGTGCTCACCGACTTCCCGCAGTTGGGAAAGCGTTGCCGTGCGGCCGTTGATGAACCCGCGGCTGCGGCCGCTCCGCTCGATCACCCTTCTTAACAACAATCGGTCCGCATCGCCTTCCATGGCCTGCTCGACCAGCCAGCGGGCCACGCCGCCGCGCGGATCGATCGTGAATTCGGCGCTCACCTCGGCACGGTCGGCGCCGACCCGCACCACTTCGGCGTCGGCGCGATCGCCTAGCGCCAGCGCGAGCGCATCGATGAGAATGGATTTGCCCGCCCCCGTCTCACCGGTGAGTACGGTGAAACCGGCGGTCAGCTCGAGATCGATCGCCTCGACGATCGCAAAGTCCCGGATCGACAGTTGCGCAAGCATGCGGGATGGCTTTCCGATTACAACGGATTCTCGGTCCAGTGCAGCTTGCCTCGCAGCATCGCGAAATAGTCGTACCCGGCGGGGTGAATGAAGCGCACCGGCCGGCGGGCACGGCAAATCAAGACGCGATCACCCGGCGTGAGATCACCAAACGGCTGCCCGTCGAGGTGGAGGCGCGCTTCCTGCGCCTGACGGAGGATGATTTCGATATTGGCGCGGTCATACAACGCAATCGGGCGGTTCGACAATGTGTGGGGACTGATCGGCACCAGCGCGAATGCGGCCATCCGCGGATGCAGGATTGGCCCGCCCGAGGAGAGCGCGTAGGCGGTCGACCCGGTCGGGGTCGCGGTGATCAATCCGTCCGAGCGCATGTCGTAGACGAACTGTCCATCGATTCGCACCTCCAACTCGATGAGACGTCCAACGCCGCCCTTGCTTACGACCACATCGTTCAACGCGGTGGATGCAAGCACACGGCGCTTGCCCCGATGAAGCTCGACGGCAAGCATCGTCCGGTCTTCGGATGAATACTTTCCAGCGATCACGTCGCTGACGGCGCGTCGCATCGTGCCAAGCGTCACGTCCGTCATGAAACCCAGGCGACCACGATTCACGCCAAGCAGCGGTACGCGATACGGTGCCAGCGCGCGCGCCGCCGACAGCATGCTGCCATCGCCGCCCAATACCACCGCAAGGTCGGCCTGCTCACCGATCGCGGCGTAGTCGGCCACCGGGAATCGGCGCACGCCGCTCGCCTCGGCGGTCTCGTGGTCGACCAGGACGCCGCAGTTGCGGGATTCGAGAAATTTTCCGAGCGCGGTGATCGGCCTTGCGACCTCTTTGCTCTTGTATCGGCCGATGAGCGCGATGTTCTTGAAGGCGGGTGGCATGGCTGTGATTAGAACATATCGCGCATCCAATCCTCAAAAGCGCGGGAACGGCGCAGGCGCACGCAATCTCGATTCAGGGAGGGAATCGGTGTTTGACCACGCCGCGCTTGCCTTTCGCCTCGGCGTCCCCTGTGGTAAAAGCATTAGCACAAGAACACGCATCAAGACCGGGACGACATGCTGGATTCGAGGTCGCAGCTGCTGTTGAAGACACTCGTCGAGCGATACATCGCTGAAGGCGAACCGGTGGGCTCGCGCCTGCTCTCCAAATCGTCCGGCCTCGAGTTGTCCCCGGCGACGATCCGCAATGTCATGGCCGATCTCGAGGAAATGGGCTTCATCGCAAGCCCGCATACCTCGGCGGGCCGCATACCGACCGTACGCGGCTATCGGTTTTTCGTCGACTCGCTGCTCACGACGCGATCGCTCGAACACGAAACGCTGCAGCAGCTTTCAGGAAACCTTCAGGTCGATCAACCGCAGCGACTCATCAGTGCCGCGTCACATCTGTTATCCGATCTCACGCGCTTCGCCGGTGTAGTGGTGTCGCCCCGCCGGCGTACCGCAGCTTTTCGGCATATGGAGTTCCTGCCCTTATCCGATAGGCGCATTCTGCTGATCATCGTCACCGCCGATGGCGATGTGCAGAATCGCATCCTGAAGGTGGACCGGTTGTATTCGCCCGCCGAGCTCACCACCGCGTCCAATTTTCTCAATCAGCATTACGCCGGACTCGCATTCGATGCGATTCAGCCGCGCATCCGCGAGGAACTGCGCCAGTTGCGCGAAGACATGACCTCGCTCATGACCGCAGCGGTAGAAGCGGGCAATCAGGCGCTGAGCGAATCGACGGAACAATATGTGATCTCCGGAGAGCGCAACCTGCTCGCGTCCGAAGATCTCTCTTCCAATATGAAGCGGCTACGCGAATTGTTCGAGCTCTTCGAGAGGAAGACGCTGCTCATCCAGTTGCTCGACCAGTCGAGCCGCGCCGAAGGGGTGCAGATCTTCATCGGCAGCGAATCGGGTATTGCATCGCTCGACGAATGCAGCGTGATCACCGCGCCGTACGAGGTCGAGGGGCAAGTGGTCGGCACCGTGGGGGTCATTGGTCCGACGCGGATGGCCTACGAGCGGGTCATTCCTATCGTGGAAATCACCGCGAAGCTCCTCTCGAGCGCACTGTCGGGACGGCACTAGACCGTTGCAAATGTCGCGTGATTCCGGCGCTCGCGTGCATCGCCACGACGCAATCGAGCGCGTGGGCGTGCTCCTGGTTAACCTCGGCACGCCATCGGCGCCTACGCCGCAAGCGGTGCGTGCGTACTTGCGGGAATTTCTATCCGATCCGCGCGTTGTCGAGATTCCGAGAGCGATCTGGCTGCCGCTCTTGTACGGCATCATCCTCAATGTCCGGCCCCGTCAATCCGCACGCAAATACCTCTCCATTTGGACGGCGGAAGGCTCACCGCTCCTGGTGAATACGGCGCGGCAGGCCTCCCTCCTGCGAGAGCACTTTGCGCATACGCTCGGGCAGCCTGTCGAAGTCGCTTTCGGAATGCGTTATGGAACGCCCAGTATTGGCAGTGCGATCCACGCGCTCCTCGATGCACATTGCGGGCGCCTTCTGATCGTTCCGCTGTATCCGCAATACGCCGCGAGCACGACCGCTACCGCGCTCGATTGCGTCGCGCATGTGCTGCATAACGTCCGCAACATTCCGGCGTTGCGTTTCATCAAGCACTTCCATGATCATCGCGCTTATATTGGCGCGGTCGTCGACCGGATCCGCCAGCACTGGTCTGCCCATGGCCGGCCGGATAAGTTGGTGATGAGCTTTCATGGACTACCGCGGGTAACGCTCGAACGGGGCGATCCGTATCACTGCGAATGCCACAAAACCGCCCGCCTGATCGCGGAATCTCTTGCGCTCGATCCGTCGACTTGGTGCATCACGTTCCAGTCACGGTTCGGCCGCGCACGATGGCTCGAACCCTATACGACATCCGTCTTGGAAGAGCTTGGCCGCGCCGGCACGAAGCGGGTGGATGTCGTGTGCCCAGGATTCGTCGCCGATTGCCTCGAAACACTGGAGGAGATCGGCATCGAAGCCGAATCCGCGTTTCGCAATGCCGGCGGGGGCGAGCTTCGCCTCATCCCATGTATGAACGACAGCGGCGTATGGATCGACGCGCTCAGTGAAATTGTTCGTGAAAATCTCGCCCACTGGATCGATCCCGCATGGAATGATGCAAGCGCGCGCTCCCGCGCCGATGCAACGTTCGCGCGGGCCACCGCACTCGGGGCGACGCAATAGGAATCTGCGCGGCGGACCGCGCAGATTCCTGATGGCAGACGCTACATGCCTTCATTAGCGCGAATGCGCCAAACAATAACCCCGAAATCTAGCTAGTTTTGATCGCAAAGCGTCGTTCGGCAAAACAATTGCGTCTGCTTATAGGAGTGTGCGCGCTCTGCCGCGCAGACTCCTAGGCGCGCCGACATCAGTATTCCGATCCCTTTGCACGGGCTCTTGAACTGGTGGAAATCGCCCCCAGTTGGGCTCAGTCTTCGAGGAGATTCAAAGGCATGCAGACCCCAGACCCTGCTCAACCCGGCCAGGAAGCAGCACCGAACGATGACCCAATCATTGTTCCAGACCCGTTAGTAGGCCCGGCGGAATCCCCGCGGACCGATCTGTCTGCGGAAGAGCGACTCGCCGAAGCGGAGCGCAAAGCCGCGGAACACTACGATCAGTGGCTGCGCGCCCGCGCCGAAATGGATAACGTGCGCAAACGCGCGCAGGAAGATATCGCCAAGGCGCACAAGTATTCGATCGAGTCCTTCGCGACCGGATTGTTGGCGGTGAAGGACAGCCTCGAGGCGACCTTGGCCGCCGACAGCGCGACGCTCGAAGCGCTTCGCAGCGGCGTCGAGCTCACGCTGAAGCAACTCGCCGGACAATTCGAGAAGTCCGGTGTCCGTGAAGTCAATCCGGAGGGTGAGAAGTTCGATCCGCACAAGCATCAGGCGATCAGCATGCTGCCCTCCGAGAAGGAGGCGAACACGGTGATCAACGTCCTGCAGAAGGGCTATGTGCTCAACGACCGCGTGATTCGTCCCGCCTTGGTGACGGTCGCGAAGCCCAAGGACGCGTAATCCGCATTTGTTCGCAAAGCCCTCACTTGAAGGCCGCGCGGGTGCCCCAACTTACCAAACAACCGATTCACCACAGATTGCCGTCGAGGATGAGCCATGGGAAAGATAATTGGAATTGACTTGGGTACGACCAACTCCTGCGTCGCCGTAATGGAAGGCGGGACCCCCAAGGTCATTGAAAATGCCGAAGGCGCACGGACCACGCCTTCGATCGTCGCGTACATGGAAGACGGCGAAATACTCGTCGGTGCGCCGGCGAAGCGCCAGGCCGTAACGAATCCGAAAAACACGCTCTATGCGGTCAAGCGGCTGATCGGGCGTCGATTCGTCGAGAAGGAAGTCCAGAAGGACATCGATATGATGCCCTACCAGATCGTCCAGGCAGATAACGGCGATGCCTGGGTATCGGTTCGCGACAAGAAAATCGCGCCCCCCGAGATCTCCGCGCAGGTGTTGCGCAAAATGAAGAAGACCGCCGAGGATTACCTGGGCGAAGAAGTCACCGAAGCGGTCATCACCGTCCCGGCCTACTTCAACGATTCGCAGCGCCAGGCCACGAAAGATGCCGGACGCATTGCCGGCCTCGAAGTCAAGCGGATCATCAATGAACCGACCGCTGCCGCGCTCGCGTTCGGCCTGGACAAGGGCGGCGGCAAGGACCGCAAGATCGCGGTCTACGACCTGGGCGGCGGCACGTTCGATATCTCGGTGATCGAGATCGCGGATGTCGATGGCGAAAAACAATTCGAAGTGCTGGCTACCAATGGCGACACGTTCCTTGGCGGCGAGGATTTCGATCAACGCTTGATCGAATATCTGGTCACCGAATTCAAGCGCGAACAAGGCATCGACCTCAAGAACGATGTCCTCGCCCTGCAGCGTCTGAAGGAAGGCGCGGAGAAGGCGAAGATCGAGCTGTCATCGACCCAGCAGACCGAAATCAATCTGCCCTACATCACCGCTGACGCGAGCGGGCCGAAGCATTTGCTCATCAAGATCACCCGCGCGAAGTTCGAAAGTCTCGTCGACGATCTGGTCGAGAAGACGATGGAACCGTGCCGCATCGCGATCAAGGATGCCGGCGTAAAGATGTCGGACATCGATGACATCATCCTGGTCGGCGTCATGACCCGCATGCCCAAGGTCCAGGAGAAGGTACGCGAATTCTTCGGCAAGGAGCCGCGCAAGGACGTGAATCCCGACGAGGCCGTCGCGGTCGGCGCCGCTGTGCAGGGCGGTGTGCTGAAAGGCGACGTGAAGGATGTGCTGCTGCTGGACGTGACGCCGCTTTCGCTCGGCATCGAAACCCTGGGCGGTGTGTCGACCAAGCTGATCAAGAAGAACACCACGATTCCGACCAAGGCGAATCAAGTGTTCTCGACCGCCGATGACGGGCAGACCGCGGTGACGATCCATGTGCTGCAAGGCGAACGCGACATGGCCGCAGGCAACAAGAGCCTCGGGCAATTCAACCTCGAGGGCATCCCGCCGTCGCCACGCGGCATGCCGCAAATCGACGTGATGTTCGACATCGACGCCAACGGCATCCTTCATGTTTCGGCCAAGGACAAGGCGACGAACAAGGAAAACAAGATCACGATCAAGGCGAACTCCGGGTTGTCGGAAGAAGAAGTCCAGCGGATGGTGAAGGACGCCGAAGTCAACGCCGAGGACGACAAGAAATTGCTGGAGCTCGTCACCGCGCGCAATCAGCTCGACACGATGATCCATTCGATCAGGAAGTCGATGACCGACTATGGCGACAAGATCGATGCCGAGGAAAAGGGCCGCATCGATACGGCGCTGAAGGAAGCTGAAGAAGTCGTGAAGTCGGACGACAAGGCGGTGATCGAAGCGAAGACGCAGGCGCTTGCGCTCGCCTCGCAGAAACTTGGGGAACGCATGTATGCGGATGCCCAGGCGAAAGCGGGACCTGGCGCTGCGCCTCAAGGTGACGCGTCTCGCGGCAAGGCTGCAGATGACGCCAATGTCGTCGACGCGGAATTCACCGAGGTGAAAGACAAGAAGGGATGATTCAACGACAAAGGCTACGAAACGCATACTACGAAACACATAGTTTGCCCGCACGGTAAGACCGCGGGAAATTGCAAGCTCACAATACTCCGAGGAATCTGCGCGGCAGACCGCGCAGATTCCTCGGCCGATTGTCATTCAAGGGACCGGAATAGCAGCAGATGGCCAAACGTGACTACTACGAAGTGCTCGGCGTCAATCGGGACGCAGACGACGATGCCATCAAGAAATCGTATCGCAAGCTTGCGATGAAACATCATCCGGACCGCAATCCGGACGACAAGGCCTCGGAAGATAAATTCAAGGAAGCCAAGGAGGCCTACGAAATCCTGTCCGACGGCCAGAAGCGCGCGGCCTACGATCGATTTGGCCATGCTGGTGTCGACGCACAGTCGGGCGGCCAGGGCGGCGCCGGGTTCTCGAATTTTTCGGACGCGTTCGGCGACATCTTCGGCGATATCTTTGGCGGCGGCGCGCGCGGCGCCGGACGTTCCAACGTCTATCGCGGCGCCGACCTGCGCTACAACCTCGAGATCACGCTCGAGCAGGCGGCGCACGGAACCGACACCAAGATCCGGATCCCGACGACCGAAGATTGCGGGACCTGCCACGGCACCGGTGCCAAGTCGGGCACACAGGCAAAGACCTGCACCACGTGCAATGGCGCGGGCCAGGTACGCGTCTCGCAAGGCTTCTTCTCGCTCCAGCAGACATGCCCCAACTGCCATGGCAGCGGTCGCGTGATTGTCGATCCCTGCGGGACCTGTCATGGCGCGGGGAGAATCAAGACGAACAAGACCCTCTCGGTCAAGATTCCGGCGGGCATCGACAACGGTGATCGGATCCGCCATTCCGGTGGTGGCGAGCCGGGGGTCAATGGCGGACCGCCGGGTGATTTGTATGTGCAGATCGCAATCAAGGAACACGCGGTCTTCCAGCGCGATCATGATGATCTGCATTGCGAGATGCCGGTCAGTTTCGCCACCGCGGCACTCGGTGGAGAAATTGAGATTCCCACGCTTGAAGGATCCGCGAAAATCAAGATTCCGGCCGAGACCCAGAGCGGCAAGATCTTTCGCATCCGGGGCAAGGGAATCAAGGGGCTGCGATCACAGGCGCCCGGTGATCTGATGTGTCATGTGGCGCTCGAGACGCCGGTGAACCTCACCCCCCGCCAGAAAGAGCTGCTGCGCGAGTTCGAAACGGAGACTCGCATCCACGGCGATCGCCACAACCCCCGGGCGAAATCATGGATGGACCGCGTCAAGGAGTTCTTTGGTCCATAGCTTGATCGATCGAAAGCCCGCGATCGCATGCCACGCAAATTGAATGATGTGAGCCGATCCGTCGCATGATCAGCGCCGATCTGTTGTCGCAACGCGCGGCCCGTCACATCTAAGAAACCCTCGCGGGCTTTCGGGTTTTCCGTTAACCTCGCGCCCGACAATGGAACGAGCACGTCGTGCGAACGAGCACACCGTACTTGGTCTACTGTCCTTGACCATCAGAATGGACCGCACCCTCCCCTTGCGACTCTTATGCGCGCTGGCGTTCGCGGCCTTGGGGTGTGGGCCGGTTTTGGCCGATCAGGTTCTGGATCAGGCGCGGCGCTTGCTCGCCGCACGGAACGCTGCTGGCGCACTCGCGCTCCTCGCGCCGCTCGAGTCCGATCGCGCCGGCAATGTCGAGTTCGATTTTCTCCTTGGGATCTCCGCACTTGACGGCGGCGACCCGCAGCGGGCGGTGTTCGCGCTCGAGCGGGTACTCGCCCTCGAACCTTCCTATGATCTCGCCCGGGCGGAGATCGCGCGCGCGTACTTCGCGCTAGGCGAGCGGGAAAATGCCACCCGCGAATTCCATGCGGTGCGCAATTCCGTGCCGCCCCTGGCACGTGACACGATCGATCGCTACCTCTCGGCGCTCGCGCCGGCCCGCACGAAACTGCAGGGCTATATCGAGGTAAACACCGGGCGTGATTCGAATGTCAATAGCGCGACGACCTTGTCCGAGATCGCGATTCCAGGCAGCCCGCTGTTGATCTCGCTCTCTGACACATCGCGGCGAAGGCACGATACGTTTTTCGGCCTTGGTGCCGGTGTCACCCTCAATCACGAGCTCACGGATCATCTTGCCCTGGTCGGGTCGCTGTCGGGCGCGCACCGATTCCACCAGCATCAAAACACGATCGGTGTCCCCGAAGGAACCGCAGGCCAGACGGTTTTCGGGTTCGACACTGCGGTGAACGACGGACTTGTCGGCATCCGCCAAACGATCGGGCCGGATGCCGTCACAGTGGCCGCGCAGGGCCAATCATTCGAGCTCGACAACCGTCGATTTCGCGATTCAGGCGGATTCTTGGTGCAATGGCAGCGCGACCTCGGCCCGCGCGATCAGCTATCGGCCTTCTATCAGCAGGCGCAATTGCGTTATCCATCGCAGCCTATTCGTGATTCGGTGCGGCGGATCGTTGGTCTTGCGTACGGTCACGCGGTACCGGGGCCGCTCGGCGGCGTTTTCTTCGGCAGCGTCTACGGCGGCAACGAGGCGGCCCGCAAGGTCGGCAATGATCCTGAGATCTCATCGGTTGGATTTCAGAACCTGGGGCACAAGCCCCTCGGCTTGCGTCTCGGTGGCCATGTGAACGCCGGGCCGATCGGCCAGGTGTTCGTCGCGCTCGCCTACGAGGGGCGCACCTACAACGCGGAAGAACCGATTTTCGGTGTCGTGCGTAAGGACAAGCAATTCGATGCTCGCCTTGGCGTCAGATATTCAGTTAGTCCTGGATGGACCGTGACGCCGGAGGTCGGCTACACCGACAGCCGCTCGACCATCGAAGTCAACGCTTACACTCGAACGGTCTGGACCCTGTCGGTCCGGCGTTCGTTCTAGGGAATCTGTCCGGCATCGGCTTTCGGCCGACTGGGACCGCGATCACAGCCATGGCCCAACCGGCCCGCATCTAGACTACGATCAAGCGAATCGCAAGGCTGATGCGCATGAAATGTGCGATTGTTGACCCGCAAATATGCCAACTTTGCAACAGGCGTTGCAACATTTGGGTCTGGGAGATTAGTCTTAGGGTTCTCCCTGCCTTCTGTCAAATCAATGCAAACTGCCGACTCCCGAGCTGCATCACGCGCGACATTTTCATGGCTACGGCTTTTCGCTGCAATGGTGGTCGCGATGAGCGCTGGCGGCCTCGGATCCATCGCGCGGGGCAATGTGCCACCTCAAAACATCGGGGCAATCGCCGGCAGTGCGGACTTCGCAATCGGCAATGTGACCGCGCTCTCGCCGGACGGCAAGATCCGATCGATCAGCAAAGGCGAGATGATCTTGTCGGGTGATCGCATCCTGACCAACGAAGGTCGCCTGCAGATCCGCTTCGCCGACGGCGCGTATGTCTCGCTCCTTCCGCAAACAGAGTTCAGGGTCGAGGATTACCGATACGACGGCGTCTCCGATGGGAGGGAGGCTGGATTCTTCGGTCTGATCAAGGGCACGGCGCGGGTGGTGACCGGCGCGATTGGACGAATCAACCGCTCGCGCTTCCAGATTACGACGCCGACTGCGACGATCGGTGTTCGCGGCACCGGCGGCATCATCGAAGTGAGTGGCGATGGGACCACCGTTCTGACCGGCACGAGCGGCATATGGATCCTTACCAATCCCATCGGCACATTGATGGTCCCGGCCGGCGTGGTCGGCGTCGCCACGCCGGATCAGACAGCGCCTCCACGGATGGCGTCGCGGTCGCCCGTCGGGCTGACCCCTACATCGATTGCCGGGGCAACGGCGAAGTCAACCTC
>JANMUI010000202.1:0-3014 GCA_031391405.1 Betaproteobacteria bacterium | reverse complement strand
GGATATCGCCACCAGGCGGTGTGTATTCCGACCGGGCGCATAAACGCGCCAAGGTGAAGCTGCTTGGTCATGAGGGCGCTCCGAAAGACTCAATAATCGCGGCAGGGTTGGAAGGGTTTGAGGGCGCGAACGCCTGATGGTACTAGACGGCGAGATAGTTTTTCATCACGAAATCGTTCTTCTCGAGCTCAGCCGAGCTTCCAGTGAAACAGATTTCGCCCTTGGGCATCACGTGGTGGCCGTTCGCGACCGCCAGTGCCGTATACGGATTTTGCTCCAACAGCCGGAACGCGAGGCCTTCTGCCTAAGGGCCGCCGCGCAACACCCGCAACCATTAAGCGCACAATCCACTGCGTCCACGACCCGGCGTTCCAGTCCTGCAATGGCATTCCAGGGTCGCGGCCGCCGTGCCAACCTGAGATGGGGTGTGATGGAAAACAAAGGACTTCTTCTGGTCTTGATGCAGCCGCCGCCGGCGCTCGAAGACGAATTCAACGCCTGGTATGACACCGAGCACATCGCCGAACGGCTCGCGGTGCCGGGCTTCGAGACTGCACTCCGATACGTCTGCATCGCCGGTGCGCCGCGCTACATGGCCTTGTACGACTTGCAGAGCCTGGCCGTGCTCGACTCTCCCGAATATCTGCGCGTCGCGTTCGATAATGCCAGTCCCTGGACCAAGCGCGTCACCAGCCGGGTGCGGATCTATCGCTCGACCGGGAGGCAAGTCTATCCAGGCACCGCCTTGACCGGGACCGCTCCGCGCATCGTGCTGCTCCGCTTCCGCGCGCTTGCGGCCAAGGCAGAGTCTGCGATCGTGGCGGGAATGCGAGCGAGCTTCGAGTCCCGTCCGCAAACTATCAGCGTGCGCGTATCCGCTTACGAGACGGGCAGCGGCGTCGATTTCCTCGGCCTGGTCGAAGCCCGCAGCGACTTCGGTGAGGCGATCGATTTCGAGCCGTTCGGCGAGTATCGCAACGCTTTGGATATGATCAACGTATACGCGCGCTATACATGACGAGGCGCCGGTGATGGTCATCCACGGCATTGCCACAGGACTCGCCCGATTGGTCGAAGTGGTCATCGGTCTGATTCTCAGCACCATTCTGGTTCTCACCATGGGCGAGATTGCCTCTCGCTATCTGACCGGCCATTCCCTCGTGTGGGTCGATGAGTTAAGCCGCCTGTTATTCGTCTGGCTGACATTCCTCGCCGCGGCTGCCGCCTTTCACCATCGCCTGCATTTTCGCGTGGTGCTGCTGTGGCGCGCCGTGCGCGAGCAATCGCAGCAGCGGAGCGAGCTGATCGTCGACTTGGTAACGAATGGACGAATCTGATACTCCACGTCCTGCACCACGCCGGTGAGGACGATCGCCCAGATCGCGCCCTGGATCACCCGTTCGGCGCGCCAGTGCAGTCAGCCGAAGAGCACCGTGACCTTCTCGCGCTCCTCGCGAGTGAATGGGCGCGGCTTGTACGCCCGGCAGGGTTCGGTGGAAGCGCGTGCCGGCGGCGCGATGGTACGAGGTAATACCGATACACTGTCCTTGCCCCGTACGACGGGAATCTGTGCGAGCGCGCTCCCGCGCGCCGATCCTTGCGGTTGCGCGACCATCACCCGTTGCATCACACGGCGCCCTTCGATTCGCACTTCTGCATGTCGTGCGGTTGGCTAAACCCAGCATTGAACGCTATGCTGCGCAGATGGCAATAGGTTCGAACCTTCGCATCGCAACCGGTAAGCGCGCCGGTCTTTTTTCGATGCTCATCGGCGTACTGTACTTGCTTGGCGTGATGGGCAGCGACTATTGCTTCGGCATTCGCGACGATCACCCGGTGGCAACCGTCGATCGATCTAACTGCATTTTGAACGGATGACGGCTAGCGCCCTCGCGCCGCTACTCACCCCGCACGGCCATCTGCTGTTTGCGCCGGAGGCGGATGCTCCGCTGCTGGCGCAAGCGTTGCAGGCGCGGCTGACGCAAGCGTTCACGCGCGGCGCGGGCCATGCGCTGTTGCAGCTCGGCGCGGGCGAGGTGGGAACCGCGTTGCCCCCGGCGTTGAGCTACTGGCGCGATTTCGGCGCGCGCTACGTCACGGCGCTTTGTGCTGCGCCGGAGCCGATGGAAAATGGTGACACCGTACGCGTTTCAACCGTGCCAGCTCCGCCACCGCACGAGCTCGAATCACTCGCTGCGGACGCGCCGCCGATGGCGGGCGCGGAATATCTGACCGCGACGGTGCTGCTCGCACTATGGAAAGAACTTGATGCCGCGTTCCATGTCGAGCTAATGCAGGCCAAACAGTCGCCGCAGGATTTTCTCAAAGTCCGCCATCCGGCCTGGAATCTGGTCGGCCGGGTGCATTTCAATCTTGCCGAGAACCGCGGGGACGAAGAAGCGCCCTTCGCTTTCATCGCCACCTACACCACGCGCCTGTCGGCGCAAGCCCGCGCGCAGCACCTGCCGCTGGCGCAGGCGTTGCGCGAGTACTCGGGTGGAAAAAATCATGCGCGACTGCTCTCGCTTTTAATGCCTGTACAGCGCGCGGCGGAGCAATGCGCCTGGGTGCGTCAGCTGGTCGATGCGGGTGAGATCTATCATCCGTTGCGCTGGACGCCCGCCGAAGCCTTCAGGTTTCTGGCAGACGCGCCGAAGCTCCAGGCCGCCGGGGTTGTAGTGCGCGCACCGAGCGCGTGGCCGGGCGGCCGGCCGGCCCGACCGCTGGTCTTGGCCAGCGTGGGGGCGCAACCACCATCGTTGCTGGGCACGGACGCGCTGCTCGATTTCAAGATGGAGGTCACGCTCGATGGCCAGAGGCTCAACGCTGCCGACATCGAGACCCTGCTGGCCGGCGGCGATGGACTGCAACTGATCCGCGGCCGCTGGATCGAGGTGGATACGAAGAAGCTCGGTCGGATGCTGGAGCGATTCCAGGCCATCGAACAGGACGCTGCGCAAGGCGGACTGCCGTTTGCCGAGGCAATGCGGCTGGTTGCCGGGGCCACGCTCGAC
>JANMUI010000190.1:0-3737 GCA_031391405.1 Betaproteobacteria bacterium | reverse complement strand
CGATATCGGCGACTTCAAGGACGTGCCGATCATCGAAATCCTGGTCAAGCCGGGCGACAACGTCACTGCGGAGCAATCGCTCATCACAGTTGAATCCGACAAGGCGACCATGGAGATCCCATCGCCCGGCGCCGGTGTGGTGAAAGAGCTTCGCGTCAAAGTGGGTGACAAGGTATCCGAAGGGACCGCGATCATTGTCATCGAGGCCGCTGACGCCGCGCCGCCGGTGACGGCAAGTGCGCCAAGTCCCGCGCCCGCCGCCGCGGCCGTCCCCGCGCCCGCCAGGACCTCTGCGCCATTGATGATGTCGCCGCCTCCCGCGCAGGCACGTCCGCCGGTCGCATCGGTTGCTGCTGACGCCCTGCCCGCGAGCAAGGCGCATGCGAGTCCATCGGTTCGCAAGTTTGCCCGCGAATTGGGCGTGGATATCGGCACCGTTACCGGATCGGGTCCCAAGGGACGGATCCTGCAGACCGACGTGCAGGCGCACGTCAAGGCAGTCATTGCAACAGGGGGCGCGCCATCGTCCCGATCCGGCGCATCGGGTGTCGGCTTCAACGTGCTCCCATGGCCGCAGGTGGATTTCGCGAAGTACGGTCCGATCGAGATCCAGCCGCTCTCCCGCATCAAGAAGATTGCCGGGGCGAATCTCGCGCGGAACTGGGTGATGATTCCGCACGTCACGAACAACGATGAGGCGGACATCACCGATCTGGAGGCGTTTCGCGTCCAGCTAAACAAGGAGAACGAGAAGGCTGGCGTCAAGCTCACCTTGCTCGCGTTCCTGATCAAGGCGTGTGCCGTCGCGCTGAAACGCTTACCTGAATTCAACGCCTCGCTCGATGGCGACAATCTCGTCCTCAAGCGCTACTACCACATCGGATTTGCCGCCGACACGCCTAACGGACTGGTGGTGCCGGTCGTGAAGGACGCCGACCGAAAAGGCATCCTCGATATCGCGAAGGAAACCACGACCCTCGCTGCCGCCGCGCGCGAAGGCAAGCTGAAACCGGCCGACATGCAGGGCGGCACGTTCTCGATTTCCAGTCTGGGCGGGATCGGCGGGACGCACTTCTCGCCCATCATCAACGCGCCGGAAGTCGCGATCCTCGGTGTATCGAAGGCGGCCATGAAGCCGGTGTGGGACGGCAAGCAATTCGTGCCACGGCTGATCGTACCGCTCTCGCTCTCGTTCGATCACCGGGTCGTCGATGGTGCGGCCGCCGCGCGCTTCAACGCTACGCTCGGGCAATTGCTCGCCGACATGCGACGCACGTTGTTATAGCGAAGACGCGCATGACTACGATCGTCGTAACCCGCAAGAATGGCACGGTCGCGATTGCTGCCGACAGCCTGACGACGTTTGGCGATACGCGCCTGGGCGACCATCACAAACGGGTGCACGACAAGATCCTGCATGTGGCTGATTCGCTGGTGGCGCTCTGTGGCAGCTCGGCTCATTTCGTCGTAATGGAGAATCTGTTCGCCAAGACCGACCATGTGGACTTCACGTCGCGCGCGGCAGTCTACGAGACGTTCCGCCGCCTGCATCCCATGTTGAAGGAGCACGCTTTCCTCAACCCGAAGGAAGACGACGACGATCCGTACGAGTCCTCGCAGATCACCGCGCTAATTGCCAACGAAACCGGCATCTATGGCGTCTACTCGTACCGTGAAGTGTTCGCGTTCGAGCGATTCTGGGCGGCCGGCTCGGGGCGCAACTTCGCGCTTGGCGCGATGTACGCCGCCTACAATCGCGCCAGGACCGCCGAGGATCTCGCACGCATCGGTGTGAACGCGGGCATTGAATTCGACAAGAATTCCGGCGCCCCCTGTGAGATCCACACGATGCGAATCAAGAAAGGCAAGTCATGAGCCGCGTCGAAATCAAGGTGCCCGATATCGGTGATTTCAAGAGCGTCGATGTCATCGAGATCCTCGTGAAGCCGGGCGACCGCGTCGACAAGGAACAATCGCTGATCAGCCTGGAGTCCGACAAGGCGACGATGGAAATCCCGTCCACGCATGCCGGTGTCGTGGGCGAAATAAAGGTGAAGGTCGGCGATAAGGTCGCCGAAGGGAGCGTCATTCTCCTGCTGGATTCCGTGGCGTCCGCGGTTCCGCCCGTTGCGCCCGCATCTGCATCGGCGCCCGCATCCACGCCGTCTTCGCCAGCGGAATCGAAGGCGCCCGCCCAGCCAAGCGTGGCGCCCGCTGTGAGCAATGTCGCTGCCGATCTTGCCTGCGACGTGGTGGTGCTCGGCTCCGGACCCGGTGGCTATTCAGCCGCATTTCGCGCGGCCGACCTCGGGTTGAACACGATGCTCGTCGAGCGTTATCCGACACTAGGTGGTGTCTGTCTCAATGTCGGATGTATTCCGTCCAAGGCATTGTTGCATGTTGCCGCCGTGGTCGATGAAGCGCGCGCGATCGCCGACCATGGCATCACATTCGGTCAGCCGCAGATCGACCTCGACAAACTGCGCGGCTGGAAATCGAAAGTGGTGGGCAGGCTCACCGGCGGGCTCGCGGCAATGGCCAAGATGCGCAAGGTCACCGTTGTGGAGGGTGTCGGCTCGTTCGTCGATCCGCATCATCTCGCCGTCGAAACTGCAGAGGGACGCAAGGTCATTCGTTTCGACAAGGCGATCATCGCGGCCGGTTCCGAGTCGGCATCATTGCCGTTCCTGCCGAGCGACCCACGCATCGTCGATTCGACCGGCGCGCTCGAATTGCGCGCGATCCCGAAGAAAATGCTGGTGATCGGCGGCGGCATCATCGGTCTCGAGATGGGCACCGTGTACTCGACCCTTGGCACCCGCCTTGAGCTGGTTGAAATGATGGATGGGATGATGCTCGGCCCGGACCGTGATCTGGTGCGCGTCTGGCAGAAGATGAACGCAGAGCGATTCGATCGCATCATGTTGAAGACCAAGACGGTGAAAGCCGAGGCGACCAGCACCGGCATTTCCGTGTGGTTCGAAGGTGAGCAAGCACCAAAGGAACCACAGGTCTATGACGCGGTGCTGGTGTCGGTCGGACGCATTCCGAACGGCAGGCGTATCGGTGCCGAACATGCCGGCGTGAATGTCAATGAACGCGGATTCATCCCGGTCGATACCCAGATGCACACGAATGTGCCGCACATCTTCGCGATCGGCGACATCGTCGGCCAGCCGATGCTCGCTCACAAAGCCACCCATGAAGGCCATGTCGCGGCTGAAGTGGCGGCGGGGCAGAAGAGTCACTTCGACGCGCGGGTGATTCCATCGGTGGCCTATACCGATCCGGAAGTGGCATGGGTCGGCTTGACCGAAGACGAAGCGGCCAAGCAAGGACGCAAGGTCGGCAAAGGCGTGTTTCCGTGGGCCGCTTCCGGGCGCGCGATCGCGAATGGTCGCGATGAAGGCTTTACCAAGTTGCTATTCGATGAAGATTCCCATCGCATCGTGGGCGGTGGCATCGTTGGACCGCACGCCGGCGACCTGATCGGTGAAATTGCGCTTGCCATCGAAATGGGCGCCGACGCGATCGATATCGGCAAGACTATTCACCCGCATCCAACACTCTCCGAGTCGGTCGGCCTCGCTGCCGAGCTGTACGAAGGGGTCTGTACGGACCTTCCGCCGAAGCGGAAATAGCTGCCGTTGCAATGCACTGCGGCGCGGATTCCTCGATCCTAGACCTGCGTGATCCTATAGCCGGCCGCGCAGCGCGCCAAGCAAGGCCTCGAATTC
>JANMUI010000156.1:0-4985 GCA_031391405.1 Betaproteobacteria bacterium | reverse complement strand
CTGATGGCCGCGAACCTCGGACCGCGTCTTGGGCAACCCGTCGTGGTCGAGAATCGGCCCGGTGCCGGCTCGCAAATCGGCCTCGAATCGGTCGTGCGCTCACCGGCCGACGGCTATGTGCTCCTGTTCGGTGCCACGGATGGATTGGCCATCGTTCCTGCCATGAAGAAGCAGGCGCCGTACGACCCGGTCCGCGACTTCACGCCGATCGCCGTCGTGGCCCGGGTGCCGCTCGTCTTCGTCGTGCATACGAAGTTCGCCCCGGGCACGATGGCTGAGCTCGTGGCGTTCGCGCGCTCGAAACCGAACGCGGTTCGCTATGGGTCAGGAGGCGTCGGGAGCCTGTTGCACCTTGGCGTGGAGCAACTCCTCGCCAGCACCAAAACGCAGATGGTGCATGTCCCCTACAAAGGTGGCGGACCGATGATGCAGGACGTCGTCGCGGGGCAGGTCGAGATGGTCCTCACCGCGGTGGATTTCACCAAGCGCTTTACCGAGAGCGGTCAACTAAGAGCGCTCGCCATCGCCGATACGGCACGCCACGCGCTGCTCCCGAACGTACCGACGACCGCCGAAGCAGGTATGCCGGAGCTTCTGGTCGTGAGCTGGTTCGGGATCCTCGGCCCGCCAGGGTTGCCGAAGCCCATCGTCGACAGCATCGGCAAGGAGATCGCGGCCGCGCTTGAAGATGCGACGCTGCGAGACCGCCTGCTCAATGTGGGTGCAACCGCGGCGTACCAGAACGCCAGCGATTACGCTCGCCATATCGCCCTGGAATACCCGCGCTGGGCGCAACTGGTCAAGGAGGCGAATATTCTCCTCCAGGATTAGTGGCCTGCGCGGCGGACCGCGCAGATTCCTAGTTCAATCGTATTCCGCTCGACTGCACGATCTTGCTCCAGTGCTCGATCTCCATCCGAACCTGTTCGCGGAATTCGGCTGGCGTATTGCTGACCGGTTCCTGCGCCTGGTTCCGGTACCACGCGTCCACATCGGGCATGGCAACGACGGTGGCGATGTCCTTCGCGAGTTTGATGAGGATCGGCTCCGGTGTGCCGGCCGGTGCGAACACGCCTGACCAGTCCGCGCCGAATCCGGTGATGCCTTGTTCCTCCAAGGTCGGTGTATCGGGGAAAAACGGCGAGCGCTTGATGCCGGTGAGTGCGAGCAATTTCAGCTTGCCTGCCTGAATCTGCGGCTTGCCGTTGTTCGTATCGACGCCGCCGACCGCGGCCTCACCTGCAAGAATCGCACGAATCGCCGGCGCCGATCCGTTATAGGGCACATGCACCACATCGACATTCGCATCACGATTGATCTTCGTGATCATGAAGTGCGCACGGCTCGCGTTCCCAAGGGATGCGAAGTTGTACTTGCCGGGACTGGCGCGCGCGAGCTTGAGAAAGTCATCAAGGGTGCCCACCGGCAGCTTCGGATCGGATACCAGCAGGATGCGCGCGTAGCTGGTGAGCGTGACGGGGGCGAGGTCGCGCAATGTATCGTAGGGAAGCTTGAGAAGCGAAACGTTGCTCGTCATGCTGGACACCGTGGCAAGGAATGTATAGCCGTCGGGTTCGGCACGAACGACATGCTCGGTGCCGATGACCAGATTGCCGCCGGGACGATTGTCCACAACCAGCGGCTGTCCCCACAACACGCCGAGCTTGGCGCCCAGCGCGCGAACGATGAGGTCAGTGGCACCACCCGCCGGCGTGGTCACCACGAAGCGCACGGGGCGCGCGGGCCATGTCTGGGCTAAGGCGGGCGTGGTTACCATCACCCCGACGGCAAGCAGGGCTATGACCAGCGAGGCGCCGCGAAGCGTGTCGGTGCGCAAACGGATGTGCATCGGGTTGACTCCTTGTGGCTCAATCAATCGCTATCGGAGGTGATGCACCGGCCCCATTCCATACACCGGCGTCGGGATCCCTTCCATCCGTGCTTTCAGTTGCAGCGATAGATAGATCGAATAGAAGCGCGCTTGCATGAGGTTGCCGCCATGGAACCAGAGACCGGGTTGCTGCGTGGGCTTCCACATATTGCGAAGCTCGCCTTCCCACGGCCCGGGATCATTCTTGGTGTCCGAGCCTATGCCCCAGCATTTGCCGACCTTGTCCGCGACGTCGCGCGAGATGAGGTTTTCAGCCCAGCCGTTCATCGAGCCATAGCCGGTCGCGAATACGATGAGATCGGCCGGCAAGGTCGTGCCATCGGACAGCATGATCGATTGCTCGCCGATCCGCTCGACCGTGGCCTTGCTCTTGAGTTTGATATGTCCGTCGATGATGAGTTTCGAGGCGCCCACGTCGATGTAGTAACCGGCGCCGCGACGCAGGTAGGTCGAGTGGATCCCTGAGCCATCTTCACCGAATCCCAGCATGAAGCCTTTTCGCTCGAGCCCTTCGTACAATTTCGCGTCGCGCCGCTTGATCTCTTCATAGATGGGGCGCTGGACGCCGGGCAGCAATTTGAGCGGCATCGAGGCGACCGTCATGTCGGCGATGTCCGTCGTGACCCCTGCAGCGACGGCTTCCTCGGAATAGAGCAGGCCCCACGCGAGCTCTTTCAGCATCTCGGAGCGAACCACCAGCGTGGTCGAGCGCTGGATCATCGTGACATCGGCGCCGTGTTCCCATAGGTCCGCGCAAATATCGTGGGCGGAATTGTTGGAACCGACGACCACGCAACGCTTGCCTGCATAGCCGAGTCCGCCGGCATGTCGGCTCGAATGACAGAGGGTTCCCTTGAACGATGCCATACCCGGAATATCCGGCATGTTGGGGACACCGGACATGCCGGTTGCCAGCACGAGCTGCTTCGGACGCAATCGAATCGCCTCACCATTGCGTTTGACGGTGACGTTCCATTCGTTCGTTGCGTCGTCGTAGCGAGCGCCTATGCACTCGGTGCTCGACCAGTAATTGACCTCCATCACCTTCGTGTACATCTCGAGCCAGTCACCGATCTTGTCTTTCGGTGAGAACACCGGCCAGTGATCCGGGAACGGCAGGTAGGGCATGTGGTCGTACCAGACCGGATCGTGCAGGCAGAGCGAGCGATAGCGCCTGCGCCAGGAGTCGCCGGCGCGCTCGTTTTTCTCGATCACAAGCGCGGGAACATCGAGCCGTCGTAATCGTGCGGCCAGCGCAATGCCGCCCTGCCCGCCACCCACGATCAGACAATACGGCTGCTCGGAAACGCCAAGCGCCTTCGCTTCACGCTCTTTCCGTTCGAGCCACGTTTCGCGGCCTCTCACCACGCCATGCAGGACGCCCTTTTCCCGAGCGCTCCCCGCCCGTTCCTCGAAGCCGGCGAGTGACTGCAAGGTCGTGAAGAGCGTCCAGCATCGATCGCCGCGTAGTCGTACATGACCCTTGCCGTGTCCGGCCTTCGTGGAGAACGTGATCCACGCCTGCGTTACGCCGTCCCGTTTGCGCGCTTCGCCTTCGATCTTCCAGTCGCGGGGCGCGGTCGTGGCAATGGTCGCGCGGAGCATTGCACGGATGTCGTCGCGCCCCTCGGAGGTATGGATGTTCCAGGTGAAAGCGACGAAGTCGCGCCAATAACATTCATCGCCGAACAAGGCGGCGGCGCGATCGATGTCTTGCTCTTCAAGTGCCGCGCCGAGTCTCGCCAGCCATCGCTCTACGTCCTGCTTTGCGTCTGCCACAGTGTCACTTTCGTTGGATGTGATGCCGGTCCGGCGACGGATCCCGGCTACTTCATGTCCTTGAGGACGCCCCGCCGCATCTGATCGAGCTCAATGCTCTCGAACAGTGCCTTGAAATTGCCTGCACCGAATCCCTGGTCGCCTTTTCTCTGGATGAACTCGAAGAAAATCGGCCCCAGCTGGTTCTCCGAGAAAATCTGCAGCAGCAGTTCACCCGCCTTGCCGTCCACGAGGATCTTTCGTTGTTTGAGTGCTTCAACATCTTCGCCGTGCCCGGGAATGCGATTGTCGATCAGCTCGTAGTAGGTGTCGATCGTATCGAGGAGCTTGACGCCGTTGGCACGGAGCGCATCGACACTCGCGGGCAGATCGTTGGCGGCGAGCGCGATATGCTGGATGCCTTCGCCGCGATACAGGTCCAGGTATTCCTGGATTTGTCCGGCGGTCTGATTGCCCTCCTCGTTGATCGGGATGCGAATTTTTCCACAGGGGCTGGTCATCGCCTTGCTCTTGACGCCGGTGACCTGTCCTTCGATATCGAAGTAGCGCACCTCGCGAAAATTGAACAGCCGTTCATAGAACTCCGCCCATTCGTCCATCCTGCCGCGATGCACGTTGTGTGTGAGGTGATCGATGACGGTAAGGCCGATGCCGGGCGATTCAAGACTCGCATCGGGCAACGCCTCGAAGTCGACATCGTAGAAGCCGATGTTGCCGATATCGCCCGGCTTCGCGTTGTTCTTGCCGCGCCAGCGGTCCACGAGATAAATGACACTGTCGCCGATACCCTTGATCGCGGGAATATTGAGCTCGCCCGGGCCCGCCTGCCCCGCATAACCCCAGGCGCCCTGCGAGATCGCGCGTTCGTAGGCGAGCTTCGCGTCCTGAACGCGGAGTGCGATCGCACAGATCGAGGGTCCATGCTGGCGCGCGAAGCGTTGCGCGAACGAATCGGGCTCGGCGTTGAGAATGAAATTGATCTCGCCTTGCCGATAGAGCACGACATTCTTGTGCCGGTGTTTCGCGACGGACTTGAACCCCATCCGCTTGAACACCTGCGCCATCGCAACCGGATCAGGCGCGGCGTATTCGACGAATTCGAAACCGTCGGTTCCCATCGGATTGTCCGCGCGCGCGATCGACAAGGATGCGTCCGTCATGATGTGAGCCCCGCCTCAGAGCCTGAGAATATTTTGAAATTGAGCGGGCGCGTCGGCCTCACGGGTGCTGTTTTCGTCAACGCGGCGCTCGTCGCATCCCATCGCGCCGCGCCGGACACCGCCGCAGCACCAAGAAGGCCCGGCGCGAGGTCAAA
>JANMUI010000104.1:0-4651 GCA_031391405.1 Betaproteobacteria bacterium | reverse complement strand
CGCCAACCACTACGATCACACCACCGCGGGGGCTCGCGCCGCTCGCGTTGCCATGTTTGATTGCATCGCCCGCGCGGTCGAGACCGGGACCCTTGCCATACCAAAGCGCATGGACGCCATCGACCGTGCGCTTGGGATCCTTCTCGATCTGCTGGGTGCCCACGCAGGCGGCAGCCGCGAGATCCTCATTGATCGCCGGTAGGAACTCGATGTGGTGCGCATCCAGGTGGCGTTTCGCCTTCCAGAGTTGCTGATCGAACGCGCCCAGCGGGCTGCCCCGATAGCCCGATACGAAACCGGCCGTGCGCCATCCGCGCAATGCATCGAGTTGCCGCTGCATCAGGATCAACCGGATGAGCGCTTGCGTGCCGGTGAGGAAAACCTGCCCGGATGTGGCAGTCAGGTTGTCCGAGAGTTGGTAGTCGTTGCGAAGCGGAGTGGGTAGCGTAACCGCGGACATGACACCTCCCGGGGTGTGATGTGCATCAATGATATGGATATGGTTGGCACAGATATCCGCATTGCGTTCCCCTCGCCTCTGGCGGGAGACCGGCTCGGGGAGAGGGGGGCTGAGCGGTGTCACGCAGTTACCAACGCTCAGTAGTAACGGTTCGCAGTCTAGACCCGATTGCACGCATCGCTGGACGCTTCACGTCCACCCCGTCACAATCAGCGACGATGAAACGACTCCGAAGTCCGGCGATCGGCGTGGGCGCGATTGGCCGCGATCCATCACCGGACCCCTCGAAACGCGCCGATTCCGGCGAGGCGGCACGCAAGGCGGCGCTGCTTTCGATCGCGACACTCACCGTTTCATCCACGATGGTGATCGCCCCGTCGCTGCCTGCGATGGCAGCCGCGTTCGCGGACACGCCCAATGCCGAGCTGCTGGTGAAGCTTACGCTCACCATGCCTGCGATCGCGATCGCGATCTGCGCGCCGATGGCCGGCTGGGTGATCGACCGCTATGGCCGGCTGCCGATGCTCTACGCAAGCATGGTGCTATTCGGGATCGCCGGCATGAGCGGCTACTTTCTCGATTCTCTGTCTATGCTGCTTGCCAGTCGACTGGTGCTCGGCATCGCAATCGCCGGCAGCATGACGACCTTGAACACGCTGGCGGGTGATTACTTCATCGGCGAAACACGCAGCAGCTTCGCCGGCTTGCAGTCGATGGTCATGTCATTCGGCGCGATGCTTTTGGTAGGGGTCGCCGGCCTCATGGCCGACTACGACTGGCGTTATCCGTTTCTGCTTTATGCCTACAGTTGGATTCTCATTCTATTCGTGGCGCCGGTACTGACCGAGCCCACACGTACTCAACGCGACGCGGCGGCGGCGGGGAACGAACCGCTGCCCGTCAAGGAGCTCATCGGCGCGTATGTGCTCGGCTGGTTCTCGGCGGTGATGTTCTATGTGGTGGCCTCCCAATTGCCATTCCTCATCCGCGAGCGTGGCGTCGAGAGCGGGATTTTGCTTGGACTCGCGGTCGGGCTGGTGCAACTGTTCGCAGCCGGGGGCTCCATGCTGCATGCGAGGGTCAAGAGGAATCGCGGATTTCTCGCCGTGTATGCGATCGCGTTCTTCTTGATGGCAGCGGGCTACGGATTGATCTGGCTTACGACCAGTTACGCCGTCGTGTTGATCAGCGCGGCGATCGTTGGCATCGGCGTTGGCTTCTTTTTTCCGAATTGCACGCTCTGGGTGTTGATGATTGCACCGCCGCGGATGCGCGGCCGCTGCGCCGGGGGGCTTTCGGCATCGCTCAATCTTGGGCAATTTGCGTCACCGATTGCGCTGTATCCGATCGTTGCGGCGGCGGGGCTGGGCGGTGCATTCGGCGTTTCGGCCGGTGTCTTGTTGGTTGTCTCGATGCTCCTTCTCGTTGGTCCATCCTTGTATCGGGCCAGCCGTTCGAAAGGTGGTTGACATGGCAATTTCCCGAGGCGCCCTCGATGCGCTCCTCGACAATGTGAATGTCGCGGAATTCATCGCGATTCCGTCCCCGACAGAAGTACATGAACGCGTCCCGCTTACGAGCTCGGCTGCGCACACGGTGTTGGAGGGTCGCCGGGCGATTCGGGCGATTCTCGAGCGAACCGATCGCCGGCTGTTTGTCGTGGTTGGGCCCTGCTCGATTCACGATCCGGAGGCGGCGCTCGACTACGCGCGTCGCTTGAAAAATCTCGCAGACGAAGTGCGTGAGACGCTCGTGCTCGTCATGCGTGTCTACTTCGAGAAGCCGCGTACATCGGTCGGCTGGAAAGGATTCATCAACGATCCGGCGATGGATGATTCATTCCGGATCGATGAGGGGATCATCAAAGCGCGCGAGCTCTTGCTTGCGCTGGCTGAGATGGGATTGCCCACCGGGTCGGAGGCGCTCGATCCAATCTGTCCGCAGTACCTGTCGGAGCTGATCACCTGGTATGCGATCGGCGCACGCACCACCGAATCGCAGACGCATCGCGAAATGGCGAGTGGCTTGTCGGCACCGGTCGGCTTCAAGAACGGGACCGATGGCGGGCTCGATGTCGCGGTCAATGCGATCAAGTCGGCCGCGCAACCGCACGCATTTCTCGGCGTGAATCATGCGGGCGCCACCTGCGTCGTGCGCTCGAAGGGCAATGCGCATGGGCACCTCGTGCTGCGGGGCGGTGGCGGGCGGCCGAACTACGATACGGTGAGCGTGCGGTTGGCCGAACAAGCGCTGCAGAAAGCGAAGCTCAACACCAATATCGTCGTCGATTGCTCATATGCCAATTCGATGAAGGACCACACGTTGCAACCGCTCGTGTTTGCCGACTGTGTTCATCAGATCGTCGAGGGCAATCGATCGATCGTCGGGCTCATGCTCGAATCCAACATCGATGCAGGCAGCCAGACGATTCCGGAGGATCGTTCGGAATTGCGCTATGGCGTCTCGGTGACCGACCCATGCATCGATTGGGCGTCAACCGAAGAGGTGATCCGCCGCGCCCATCGCACGCTCGCGCCGGTGCTGGCGCGGCGCGGATGAACGAGTGGCGTGATCGCTTAGGAGAACGACTCAATTCACCACAACGACTCGACGGGCACAACGGTCACAACGGACACAACGGACACCACGATACAATGGGCACATAATTTGTCGTGGTGCAACGTCGATTCGTTGAGCCGTCGTGGTGAACAGCAACGCGACTTTTCCGAAGCGTCAGCGACACCTCCGCCCTTCATGCATGAGGACCCTCGATGAGCCAGACATCTATTCAACCGACGCCCTTCAAGCTGGCGATCGCCGATGCCGTCCTCGATGACCTGCGCGATCGCCTCGCCCGCACGCGCTGGCCCGACGAACCGCCGCTCGAACCGTGGTCGACCGGCGCGAGCGTCGACTATGTGAAGACCCTGGTCGACTACTGGCGGCGCGATTTCGATTGGCGAGCGCACGAGGCAGTGATCAACGGCTTGCGCCAGTTCAAGGTCCCGATCGGCGGCATCGATCTGCATTTCATTCACGAAGAGGGCAAGGGGCCGAACCCAATGCCGCTCCTGCTCTCGCATGGTTGGCCGGGCTCGATCGTCGAGTTCCTGCGGGTGATCCCGATGCTCACCGACCCGGCGCGATTCGGCGGTGATCCGCGCGATGCGTTCACCGTGGTGGCGCCGTCGTTGCCCGGCTACACGCTGTCGTTCAAGCCGGGGCAGCAGCGTTTCGGCATTGAAGAAATCGGCGAGCTCTTCGCGCAGTTGATGACCGATGTGTTGGGATACAAGCGATTCGGCGCGCAAGGCGGCGACTGGGGCGCGTTCGTCACCTCGCGCCTTGGCTATCAGTTCCCGCAACGCATGATCGGCATCCATCTCAACATGCTCGCGGTGCGCCGCGAGCCGAAGATGCTGGTCAATCCGAACGCCGATGAAAAAATCTTCCTCGATCAGCTCAACCACTTCCTCAAGGAAGAGACCGGCTATCAGTGGATCCAGGGTACCAAGCCGCAAACACTCGCGTTCGGCCTGAATGATTCACCCGCCGGGCTGGCTGCGTGGATCGTCGAGAAATTCCGCACTTGGACCGATGGCGGCGGCGTCATCGAGAACGCCGTCTCGCGCGATGTGATGCTCACCAACATCACGTTGTACTGGGCCACTGGTGCGATCGGCTCGTCATTCTGGCCGTACTACTCGCGCATGCACCGGCCTTGGCCGATTCCCGAAGGCGGCACGATCACCGTGCCGACCGGCTATGTGGAATTTCCGCGCGAGATTCTTCGCCCGCCGCGCTCAGTCGCTGAAGGCGTCTACAAGAATATACAGCGATGGACCGTCGCGAAGAAGGGTGGCCACTTCGCCGCGCTCGAGCAACCGGAGCTGCTCGTGCGTGAGATGCGCGAATTCTTCAGGCCATTGCGTGGTTGACGTCATGAGTACAACGCCGATCTCGATCACCGGGTATCACGCGCATATCTACTACGACGCAAACACGCGTGATGTCGCCGCAAAGGTGCGTGAAGGGCTTGGCGCGCGCTTCGATGTGCGCCTTGGGCGCTGGCATGACAAGCCGATCGGCCCGCATCCGATCTCGATGTATCAGGTCGCTTTCGCGGTCGCGGAGTTTCCACGCGTGGTGCCGTGGCTCATGGTCCATCGCGAAGGGCTCGATGTGCTCGTG
>JANMUI010000089.1:0-2259 GCA_031391405.1 Betaproteobacteria bacterium | reverse complement strand
ATCGGCAGGATCCAGTGCTCGAATGCAGGTGTCGCGATGGACAATCCCTCCACCGCCGACAGCACGGAAATTGCCGGGGTGATGATCGCATCCCCAAAGAAGAGCGAGGCGCCTAGCACCGCGATCAATCCGGCAAGCACTTCCAGCCTCGGCCGACTTCGCAGCAGATGGCCGGCGTAGGCAAGGAGCGCGATGATGCCGCCCTCGCCGTTGTTGTCGAACCGGAGCGCGATCAGGACATACTTGATCGATACGATCAGCATCACCGACCACACGATGAGCGAGAGCGTCGCTAGCACGTTCGCCTCCGACAAGGGCAGCGAATGCGTTCCACCGAACGCTTCCTTGAACGCGTAGAGCGGACTGGTGCCGATATCGCCGAACACGACGCCGAGTGCTGCCAGCGTGAGCGCGGCCACGGGGTGCTTCGTCTTCACAGCGGAATCGACCAATCGCGTGCGCCTTCGGAAGTGAATTGTGCGGCGCGACGATACTCGTGTAGGCGAGGTCAATCAAGCAGCATCGCGGCCGGCGCGTTACGCAAGTTCGACCGTAGCGCGGGGAATGAACCACGACGACTCAACCGGCGCAACGATCACGACCTGTGTCGCGCTAATCCTGTTCCTGTTGCCGGGCCCAACGGCCGGGTCTATGATGCTCTCGAAAATGCGTTGAGCAGCGCGATTCTGCGCGGTGGGTAACGGCCTGGGAGAGGTCGAACCCCGAATGACAATCGTGCGGATCGAAACGAAATCGTATGCGGCGCCCGGAATCGCCTGGCGACGTATCGATCGCGCTGACCGGAGCTGATCCGGTCGGAAAACACTCTCGCTTTACGAACGTCCTATATACCGCGATGATCGTCGCTTCATGAGGAGGAGTGCCAAATGTCAAGAAGCCTGCTGAAGTTTGGGGTCTTGGGCGCATCGGCCTTGACCTTCACGTTGCTGACCGCGCAGGCCAGCGCCCAGGACACGGTTCGCTGGAAGATGCAGAGCGCCTTCGCCAGTTCGCTCCCGCATCTTGGCCCGTCCGGTGTGCGGTTCGCGAAGGACATCGAGCGCATGTCCGGCGGCAAGTTCGATATCAAATTCTTCGAGCCCGGCGCGCTCATTCCCCCGCTCGAGTGCTTCGATTCGGTCTCCAAAGGAGCGATCGAGTCGTGCTGGACGACACCGGGGTATCACACCGGCAAATATCCGGCGGCAGCTTTCTTCACCACGGTGCCGTTCGGCCCGACTATCGGCGAGTTCCTAGCCTGGAAATGGAACGGCGGCGGCAACAAGCTGCGGGACGAGATCTACGCCAAGCACGGCCTGGTCGCCGTCGATGTCTTCTGCATCGGCCCCGAGACGTCCGGCTGGTTCAGGAAGGAGGTCACTTCGCTCGATCAGTTGAAGGGCATGAAAATGCGCTTCTTCGGCCTCGGCGCACAGGTGATGCAAAAGCTCGGCGTCTCCACGCAACTGCTGGCCGCGGCCGACATCTATCCGGCGCTCGAGCGCGGTGTGATCGACGCCACCGAGTTCTCGATGCCGATGATGGACATCAAGTTGGGCTTCCACCAGATCGCCAAGTTCAACTACTTCCCGGGCTGGCACCAGCAGGTCTCGTGCAGCGAGCTGCTGATGAACAAGGCGGCCTTCGACAAACTGCCCGCTCCCTACAAGGCGATGATCGAAGTCGCGGGCCAGGCGCAGGTGATTGTCACCTTCGCCGAAAGCGAGGCGTCGCAGTTCGGCGTCATGGCCGAGATGCGTGACAAGCACAAGGTTCAGATCAAGCGCTGGAGTGACAGCGACTTGGCCGCCTTCGAGAAGGCGTGGCTCGACGTGCTCAAGGAAGAGTCGGCCAAGGACGCGACATTCAAGAAGGTCGCCGACCACTACCTCGACTTCCGCAAGAAATACGCCATCTGGGGTGACTCGCAGCTGATGAAGGCGACCTACCAGAAGTGAGCGAACGCCGGCGCGGCAGGTTCGCGCCGAGGGGACCACCAAGCACCGCAATCTATCAAGCTGCCCTCGCGCCCGTAGTTGCATTGGGCGCGCGGGACTGGCGGGTCGCAGACTGATCCGTATTGCTCGTGCGGCGAGGAGAACTTGCTGGCGTATCCCGGCGATCCGTACTCGACCGAGAACATTCTGATTCACGAGTTCGCTCACAACATCCATCTGCGCGGCATGGTCAACGTCGATGAGACGTTCGATCGCCGGCTGAAAGAAGCCTACGACCGAGCAATGACCGCCGGCCTTTGGA
>JANMUI010000039.1:0-7675 GCA_031391405.1 Betaproteobacteria bacterium | reverse complement strand
GCCGAATCGCATGATCTTGTCGTTGATGCCGGCCTCGCCGCGGCGCACTTCGGCATAGGCGCCCCGCGTATCGGTGGCGTGCCGCGTGATGACGTTGATGACGCCCAGGAAAGCATTCGTCCCGTACGCGGCCGAGTTGGTGCCGCGCAGCACTTCGATCCGGTCGATGTCGTCGACGGCCAGCGGTTGCAGCCCGAAAAAAACGCCGCTCTCGTTGAACTCGGTGTTGATCGCACGTCCGTCGACGAGGACCAGTACGCGTTTGGCGAACTCGCCCGAAAGGCCGTGATAGTTGACCGTCGGCCACCAGCCGCGGAACCACGCGACATTGAATCCGGGTACCAGCCGGAACAGATCGGCGATATTGCGATAGCCCGAGGCAAGAATCATCTCGCGGTCGATCACCGTGACCGCGCCCGGCGCATCGGCCAGCCGCGTGGGCAGGCGCGATGCGGACAATACCCGTGGCATGTCCTCGAAGAAGGCGCGCTCGGCGTCCGTCTCGCGGGATTGGGCGTGCGAGCCCCGACAGGGGAATCCGGCGAAACTCAACGCGACCGTTAGACCGAGAAAAGCGCGGCCGACGCGACGCCACCCGATTGACATGATGCCCCCTGAGGCGCTTTTTCTTGCGGACCTATATGCGATTACGCGGTCGGCGCGCTAGTCCGCGTGAACGCCCCTTGCGGTTCTTACCAGCCTTGCATGTGCCGGCCGGCACCCACGCGGCTTTCTTCAGATCGGCCACTTAGCAGTTGCGCACACGCGAGGATCCGGCGACTTCTCGGTCGGGTGGGTGCCGCTCGATCGACCCATCGCTCAACAACGCGCCAAGTGACAACCAAGCGCCCCATGCCAAGAATCCGCACGCCACGATCTGCATCGTCATCCATGCGCCGTCGAGCATGGTTTCTCCTTCTCGATTGGATTGGCGTGAGCGTGGTTCAGGGGCAGATCGACGCCAACGTGCGCGCTGCCTCGGCGCTGCCGTGATCGTAGGCATCGAAAGCTTGGGCCGCTTCCGTCCACCCGTCACGCGCGTGCAGCGGTGCCGTCACGGCGAGTATCGCGCCGGCGACCATCACAAGAATTCCGGTGCGCATTGGCATTCTCCTCTGCGTCAAGTGGATTGCGAAATTCCATCCGCACCGCTCACCTGCGGGGCGAATCCGACGTGCCCGGGGTTTCAGCGCTCGACAATCGTTCGCTCTCGAGGCTCGCCACGCGATCCGCCAACACGGACACTGCACAGTCGAGAAGCGAGGCTTCGTAGGTGGGCATCGGCTCGGTCGCGGCGATGCCGGTGCAAAATGTCGTGGCGGCACGGTGCCATCGATCGTGCTCGGCCACCGTGGTGTCCGAGACCGCGCGCGCCCGTTGTTCGAGAAGTCCGTGCAAGCGCGCATCGAGTCGCCTCAATGCGGATTCGAGGCAGGCCGTTGCGTCGATCGGAGACGCCTGTGCGGCACTCCGACAGATTCCGACCGCCGGCGTTTGCGCGTCATTGCCCCATGCCGGCACAACTCCGGCTGCCATTAGCGCTGCGGCGAGCCATCTCACAAGCCATCGAAATCGGCGCATTGCGTACCCCATCCTGTTCGTCACGCTGCAAGCCTACGGTCCGTGCACTTACCGAATACCCACGGATCGCTCCGTCTCTTGGCAGTCGTTCGGGCGGCGAGCGGGCGCGGCCCGGCCACGGCTACCAGGAGGGATTAGGCCATTCGACCCCCTCCATTTGGGTAATTGGCGTTATTCGCCGCGTCCATAGAATCAGACGGCGAGCAGGTACGAGTCGCTGACCACGCGAACAATCGTTCAACCAGAGCCGACCGCTCGACGACCACGACGGGCCGCTACGTTTCATTCGCAATGTTCGAATACCGAGGTGGAAGGCCGATGAATTGTGCGACCCACGCCGAAGACGCGATGCCTGCAAAGCTCAGGCGACCAGGGGCCGCGGGTCTGGTCCACCGCCCGCGACTGTTCGCACTGCTCGACCATGCCCGGCGCGGTCGAGTCATCTGGATTCAGGGTCCGGCGGGCGCGGGGAAGACCTCTCTCGTATCGAGCTGGATGGAGACAAAGCGCATCACGGGACTCTGGTACCAGCTCGATCCGACGGATGCGGATCCGGCGACGTTCTTCCATTTCCTCGGACTGGGAGCGCAGGGGACAAGGCTCGGGTGCCCGCCGTTTCCGGCCCTGACACCCGAATACCTTCCGGGCCTTTCCGCATTCGTGCAACGCTGGACCCGGACATTGCACGAGGCGCTGCCCGCGCCGTCGGTGATCGTGCTTGACAATTATCAGGCGGTTCCCGTGGATGCGGCGCTGCACGCGGCAATCGATATCGCGTTGGGCGCGCTGCCACCGAACATAACGGTGATCGTCGTATCACGGTTAGCGCCCCCACCGATCCTCGCCGCTTGGATGTCGGACCCTGATTTCCACATCCTCGATTGGGAGCAGTTGCGCCTGACTGAAGTGGAGGCGCGCGCGCTTGCAATGTCACGCGAAATCGGAGATTCGACGGGCGATGCGGCGGCCATCGGTGAAATGTTCGCTCGCGCGCGGGGATGGGCGGCCGGATTCGTCTTGCTGTTGCTGGCCCATGAACGCGGCATGACGACAGCAGATTCGGTAACCGGCGCGCAGCAGTCTATTTTCGAGCTCCTTTCCAAGCAAATGTTTGAAGCACGTCCGCCGGATCAACAGGCGCGGCTTGTTGCATGCGCGCTGCCGCAGGTGATTTCGCGGGCTGCCGCGTGCGCAGTCGCCGGGGAGGATGCCGCGGAAGATCTTCGCGCCCTGCATGCCGCGCACCTGTTTGTCGACCGCCGTGTTGACGCGAACGGTGCCGAGCTCTACGAATTTCACCCGCTCATGCGCGCGTTCCTGGGAGCGCGCACGCAGTCCGTGCTTGGCACCGAACGGTCTGCCGTTGCGCGCCGAATCCTCGCCAAGGTGCTTGAGCGGGAAGGTCGCACCGAAGATGCCATCGTTCAATGGACCGCCCTTGCGGCATGGAATGACGTGACACGCCTCATCGTGGCAGAAGCGCCCGCGATGCTCGCGCAAGGCCGCGATCGTGCACTGGAAAGTTGGATTGGCGCGGTGCCGGATGATGTGGTGGAGGCAAGCGGCTGGCTGCTGTATTGGCGCGGCGTAGCGCGAGGAATCACGAACCCTTTGGTTGGGCGCGCCGATGCCGAACGCGCCTATACCCGCTTCATGGCAAGCAACGATCCGACTGGTGCGTTATGCGCCGCGGCCGAAGTGCTGAACCAGGCCTTTCTCGCGCGGTCCGACTACATCGGGATCGATGCGTGGCTGGACCGTGTCGATCAGCTCTATGCGCAGACTGAATCCGCGCTTGCACCGGCGATGGAGGCAAGGATCTTCGCCTCGTTGAACGTGTGTCTCGACATCGGCGCGGGCCATCCCGTTTGGGAGCGGGTACGCAGCCGCCTCGATGCGTTGCTGCTGAGCCCCGCCGATCGGCGTATCGCCGGACGCGTGGCAACGTTTGGGGTTCTATTGTCGTTCTGTCGCGGCGATATCGTCAGCGCCAGACGCTACCTGCAACAGGTCGAAGCATCGCATGACGATCCGCACACGCCGCCCGCCACGCTGATCGCCGGGCGCGCGGCGAGCATCACGGTGCAATGGTTCGACGCGCGCCACGCCGAGGCCTTCGAGAACAGCAAGCGCGCCTACACATTGATCGAGCAGCATACGCTCCCCTTGCTTGCCGGCACCGTGACGGCGGCTACATGCCATGCGGCGCTGAGCGCGGGCGACATCGATCGGGCGACCCGCTCCCTGGATCGATTGCGGCAATCACATTCAACCGATCGCACCGCGGAGCGCGCGCAAATTGAAACGTTGCGCGCGTTCGTTCTATCCCGTCGCGGCGAGTGGTCGGCGGCAATCGAAGCGATCCAGGAACCGCTGGCATCGCTCGAGAAGATCGGCGCCCGCTTCGGGGCGATATGCGCGCGCGTCCAACTCGGCCAGTCCCTGTGGCTGGCCGGTCGCCATGACGAGGCACGGATTCACCTTACTCGGGTGCTCGCCGAGGCTGGAGCATTGAACGCCGCTCACATCGCCTATCTGGCGCATTTGTGGTTAGCCGGTTCATTGCTCGATACGGGCGACACGGCGCGTGGCCTCGAGCATCTGCGCGAAGCGTTGGCGAGCGGCCGTCGTCATGACTATCTGAACGCGCATCCGCAGTGGGTTCCGGAGGTGGTCGCCAAATTGCTGGCGGTGGCGCTGGAACATGGTATCGAGGCCGATCATGTGCGCCGCCTCATCCTGCATCGGAACCTGCAATCGCCCAGTTCGCATATTTCCGGGTGGCCCTGGCCGATCCGCGTCTACACCCTTGGCCGTTTCGCACTCTTCATGGGCGACGCGCGCTTCGATCATGGCCGCAAGGCGCAGCGTCGCGTGCTCGATCTGCTGAAGGCCATCATCGCTTTCGGCGGGGTCGGGGTCGGGCGCGAGCAGCTCGCCGCCGCGCTCTGGCCCGATAGCGATGGGGCAGGCGGGCTCAATGCGCTCGAGGTTACGCTCTATCGCCTGCGCAAACTGCTCGGCCGGGACGATGCGATTCGCCTCGAGCACTGTGAGGTATCGTTGAATCGTTCGGTGGTGTGGGTCGATACGCTCGCATTCGAAAGTCTCGCGGTCGCCGCCGGCCGGATGGACATCGATAATGGAGATGTCGAAGACGCGGCCCATGCAGCGGACAAGGCGATGCGCTTGTATTACGGCCCATTTCTGCGATTCGAAGACGAGTCCGCATGGCAGCTTCCGTATCAGGAGCGCCTGCGCAGCCAGTTCAGGCGGCTGATGATCCTAGCGGCGCGACACTGGCCGGCGTCGCGCGCCATCGATGCATTGGAGCGGGCGATCGAAATCGATCCTGCCGCCGAGGAATTGCACCGGCGGCGGATGACGTTGCTCGCCGACAGCGGGCGGCAGGCCGAGGGAGTGGAAGCCTATCAGCGCTGCGAACGCGTGCTGCGCGCCACGCTCGGCGTCGCACCTTCAACGGAGACGCGGGCAGTGCTCCTGCGCCTGGGTGTCACGCGCCCGGTGAAAGGCGGCGCGAACGGGCGTGCGGGTGCCACGAAATAGCGACCGCGTCGCCCCTTCGGCCGCGCGCGACGGCTGCTGATTAAAACGTCGGCGGCTGCGCCTCGCGGAGCCATGGTCGCAATTCAGCGTCTGGATCATTCACCACCGCCTGCGCAGCGACGATATTCTCGCTGACGCTTGGCAGCTGAAGAGGCGTTGCGACTTTCGAATTTTCGGCTACGAGAAAACCGCCGCCCGTGACTGCAAAGGCAAGCAGCATCGCTTTGGCGGTGGTCGCGAATCCGACTTGATCGTTCCGGGCGAGTTGTGAACGCGTTGGTCTCATGATGTCCTCCGATTTGCATGTTGAGCGGGAGAGCGGCATTCAAGCGACAGTACGCGCGACGCGCTTACCGCCTCCATACCGATTCGTCGGTCCAATGGTTGATAGGCCGTCGACGTTTGGCCAACATGCCGGATGGGCGGGGCGCAGGGAAACGGGGTTACAGGTGAATGGCACTTACTTAAGCGAATTAGGGGATTTACCGTTCGCCCTGAGCCCTTCGACAAGCTCAGGACAGGCCTGTCGAAGGATGAATGCCGGAGCGTCCGTGAGCGGACGATCTCCCGCCTTCGACAAGCCTGCGTTACCCTTCGACGGGCTCAGGGCGAACGGAGGCTTGAGAAGCGCACATTAAGTAAGTGCCATTCGGATTACAGGTAGAGTTCGACTGCACGTCAAGCGGTCGCACGGCTTTTCCCATTTCCCATTTCCCTTGTCTTCCAAAGGAACATGACCAACGCGACCCCTGCCCACGTTCTGGTGTTCGCCACGTCGCTTGCGATGGTCGGCATCACCACCGGCCTTGCGCTGCAAGGCGGCAGCACGCCGCTTACGATCGTCACGATCCGCACCGTTGCGGTGCTCGTCCTGTTCGCGGTGTATTTCCGGCTTGCGGCGGTCAACCTATCGATGACTCCGCGCGAGCGCACGATCGCGCTGGCGATCGGCGTCATTCTGTGTCTCAACAACTGGACGCTCAACGAGGCGCTCGGGTCGATTCCTTTGCCGCTCGCGATCCTCATCTTCTACCTGTGGCCGGCGATGACCAGTATCGCAACCTGGCTGATGGGGACGGAACGTTTCACTTGGCGAAGCCTGCTCGGCATCGTGCTCGCATTCGCGGGCGTGGCCCTCGCCTTGAATGTCGAATTTACCGAGGCGCAATCGCGAGGGGTGCTGCTTGCCGTGCTGAGTGCAGTGGCGTGGTCGTGCGTATTCGTGCTGGCGGGTCACTTCTTCAAGAGACGCGACTCGCGACCGGTGACGCTCTGGATGACGGTGACCGCGGCGGTGATATTCGTCGTGGCTACCGTGATCACGGGCGACTGGACCCTACCGACGACAACCGGCGGCTGGGTCGGCATTACCACGATCCCGTTCTTCTATGCGTTCGGCATGATTGGATTGTTCGTGGCGACGACCTCGCTTGGTCCGATGCGAACCGGTTTCTTCATGAACTTCGAACCGATCGCAACCGTACTGCTCGCAGTCCCGATTCTTGGCCAGCAATTGCAACCGATCCAGATGGCCGGGGCGGTGCTGGTCATCGTGGCGCTGTTCTTGTTCAGGCCTTTGAAACAGTGAAGGGGGAAGAGGGAAGAGGGAAACGGGAAACGGGAAACGGGAAACGGGAAACGGAAAAACAGAAAGGCTTACCCCTTTTTTGCCGCCTTACGCTCCACGTTTTGCGGTTGGCGTTTCCCGTTTCCCTTTTCCCAGCCGCGCCGCGCCTGCGGCCCGGCTCTCGGCTATTTCAAATAGCCGAGATCCTTCCACACCGCATAGTTCTTGCGAAACGCGGAGAGCGATTCCCAGCCCTTCTTGAACATGGGGTTCTTCGCCAATTCTTCAGCCAGCACTTCATTCCATCCCTTCTCATACGCCGCGAGAATTTCGGGCGACCATTTCTTGATCTGCACGCCCTTCGATTGCATTTCCTGGATCGCGGCGAATTGCGTCGCTTCGCCTTCGGCGATCATGTCCCGCATGTTGTCGCCGCAGGCCATTTCGATGACGCCTTTCTGCGAGTCGCTGAGTCCGTCCCAGGTTTTCTTGCCGATCAGAACCTCGGCGAATGTCGACTGCTGATGCCATCCTGGGAAGTAGTAGAACTTCGCGACCTGATAAAAGCCGAGTTTGATATCCATCGAGGGCATGGAGAACTCGGTCGCGTCGATGGTGCCCAGTTGCAGCGCCTGGAAGATATCGCCCGGTGCGAGCAACTGCGTCGCGACCCCGTATTTCTCCATCACCTTCGCGCCAAGCCCGACGAAGCGCATCTTCAAGCCTTTCAAGTCCGCGAGGGTCTTGATCTCTTTGCGGAACCAGCCGGAGGCTTCCGGTGCGAGGAGCCCGCATTGGATCTGCACGATGTTGTATTTTGCGAACAGTTCAGTGCCGAACTGCTTGCCGCCACCGTAGTAATACCAGGCGAGGAATTCTCCGGTGCCAGGGCCGAACGGCACGGTACCGATCAAGTTGAAGGCCGTGTCCTTGCCGGACCAGAATGCGGGCGCCGACCAT
>JANMUI010000028.1:0-2158 GCA_031391405.1 Betaproteobacteria bacterium | reverse complement strand
CTCGGCATCACCCTCGATTTCCTCGGGCGTCCCTTCCTTCAACACCCGGCCATTGTGCAGAACGGTCACGCGCTCGACCACGCGCAGCGCGATTTCGAGGTCGTGTTCGATCAGAATGAAACCCATATGCCGAGGCAGCGCGCGGAGCAGCGCAACCAACTCGCGGCGCTCGGCAGGCGACAGACCAGCGGCCGGTTCGTCGAACAGGATCAACCGCGGAGCGCCGGCGAGCGCCATGCCGATTTCGAGCTGGCGCTGCTGGCCATGTGCCAGGGAGGCGACCGGCTGATCGGCGATGTGAGCGAGCCGTACGCGATCGAGGAGATCATTCGCCGCGGCGCGCGTCACGCTGGAACGGCGCGGCTGCAGGAAGCTGAAACGACCGCGCGAGACGCCGCGCACGGCAAGAAACAGGTTGTCCCGGACCGACAGATCGCGGAACAGGAGTGACGACTGGTAGGTGCGCCGCAAGCCCGCGCGGATTCGCTCGTAGGGCGGCAGATCGGTCACATCATCATTGAAGAATCGCACCCGTCCGGAAGAGGGCGGAAAATCGCCGGTGATCGCGTTGAAGAGCGTCGTTTTGCCCGCGCCGTTCGCGCCGATGACCGCGCGGCGTTCGCCGGCAGCGACCGACAACGACACATTGTCGATCGCAGTCAGCGCGCCGAAGCGCCGGGTGACGCCCTCCAATACGAGGGCGTCACCCGAGGCGAGCGGCGCGGCGGGTGGTGGGCGCCGATTTGCGACGGTGGCCATGCGTGAGCTCGGCATTATTGTTTGGCGGGTTCGCGCTAGTCACGTAGCGTCTGCCATCAGGAATGTGCGCGGTCTGCCGCGCAGATTCCTACGGGCAGCTCGGTACGTCGCGCGACCCGATCTGAAACTCTTCCTTCTTGAGTCCGAGCATCTGATCCACGTTATCGACCTTGCGCAGCACCTTGTTATAAAGCCCGCCCTTCGCGTCTTTCGCGACTTCGGTGATGAAGGAGGTACCGATCGCCTGGCGATTGGCATCGAGCCGCACATCGCCCGTCGGCGTCTTGAGCACCATCTTCGAGAGCGCCGCGCGGTATTTCGCCTGGCCGCCAGAGAGATCACCGTTCACCGCCTCGAGGCCATCCAGGGCCGCTTTCATGTTGACGTAGTAGACGAACGCGAAGAGCGATGGGCTCGGAAACCCGTCCGGATAGTTCTTCTTGTAGTCGGCGACGAACGCCTTCCATTCGGCGCCGTCATAGTCCTCGGCAATCGGCCCGCCGGCGATCGTGCCCACCAGCGATTCACGCCGCTTGCCCTTGTAGTTCAGGATGTCCTGACCGACCGTGATCGATCCGCCGATCATCGGCTTGTCGCCGCCCGACTGCTCGTATTGGTTCAGGAAGTTCACCGCGTCCGCGCCACCCAGCACCACGACCAGCGCATCGACATCCTTCGGCACGCGCGCGATCACCGACGCGTAGTCCTTGCCGCCCAGCGGAACCCAGGCTTTCACCGGTACCTTGCCGCCGAGCCTGCAGTACTCAACCATGAAGCCTTGCACCTGCGAATACGGGAAGGCGTAGTCCTCGGCGATCACCATCACCCGCTTATAGCCCTTGTCGAGCGCGGCTTTGCCAAGGCCCACCATCCACTGCGCGCCCTCGGTGTTGAAGCGGAAGAAATTCTCCGAGGGGTTGACGAGCGTGGTCGCCTGCGCGCCGGACGAGCCGTTGATGAAAGTGATGTTGGGTTGGGTCTTCGAGTAGTCCTTGACCGCGATGCCCTCCGACCCCGACAGCGGACCGACCATGATGTCGACCTTGTCCTGTTCGACGAGCTTCCTCGTCGCGTTCACGGCGACGTCAGGCTTGGCATCCGAGGAGGCCTTGATGATCACGATCTTCTTGCCGGCGACCATGCCGCCGCGCTGCTTCACTGCCATCTCGGCCCCGCGCATGCCATCCTGGCCGCCCGCGGCGAACGGACCCTCCAAGGTCGCGAGCAAGCCAATTTTCACCTCCTGCTGCGCGGACGCGGGCGCCGCGAATGCCGCGGCGACCGCTGCCGCGACGAGGGTGCGCACGAAGTAGTTGTTTCTTTGTCTCATGGTCTACATCCTCCTTGGGTTACGCGCGGCCCGTCGGCCGCGAGGTTGAAATCCGGGCGCGCGTGTCCG
>JANMUI010001040.1:0-10827 GCA_031391405.1 Betaproteobacteria bacterium | reverse complement strand
GGGACTGCAGCGCCTGCGCGATCGACCGATGATCGAGTGGGTCATCGAACGTCTTCGCCCGCAAGTGAGCGAGCTCGTGATCAACGCCAATCAGAATCTTGAGGCGTATCGCACCTATGGCCATCGCGTGATCGCCGATGCGGTAGGCGGATTCGCCGGCCCCCTGGCCGGGTTGCATGCCGGGCTTACCGCGGCAACGACTGAAGAGCTTGTCACGGTCCCGTGCGATTCACCGTTTCTGCCGCTCGATCTGGTCAGCCGTCTTGCTGTTGCGCGGGCTCGCGCCGATGCCGACATCGCCGTCGCCAAGACCTTCGATCAACCGCATCCGGTGTTCTCGCTGGTGCGCTCTGGCGTCCGCGCCCACCTCGAAGCGTTTCTCGAAGGCGGCGGTCGCAAGATCGATGCGTGGTACGCCACCTTGCGCGTGATCGAAGTGCCGTTCGATGATGAAGCGGAGGCATTCTCGAACATCAACACGCGCGCGGAGCTGCAAGCGTTCGAACGATCATGAGCCGCCTCGATCAAGTCATCGCGAGTTGCCTGTCCGAGTACGACCCGAACGCGCTGCCGGTGGACGATGCGAAGACCATCATTCGCGGATTTCTCGAGCCGGTCGCAAGCTGTGAGCGGGTTGCGGTTCGCAGCGCGCTTGGTCGGGTGCTGGGCGAAGACGTGATCTCGACAATCAATGTGCCGGCCCACGATAACTCCGCGATGGACGGGTACGCAGTGCGGGCAAGCGATCTGCGCGCGGATCAGCCGGCAACCCTAAGGCGAATCGGCGAAGCGTTTGCCGGACGCGCCTTTCCAGGCACCTTGCGCCCAGGCGATTGCGTACGCGTGATGACGGGCGCTGTCATGCCCACCGGCGCCGACACAGTCATCGTGCAGGAAGTGGCGCGCGAAGAAGAGGGCGTGGTCACTATCCCGCCTGGGCAGAAAGCAGGCGAGAACATGCGCTTCGCGGGCGAGGATCTTGCCGTGGGCAAAGTCGCCATTCCCGCTGGAAAACTGATACGACCGGCTGAGCTGGGCGTGATCGCATCGATGGGCATCGGTGAAGTCGCGGTCAAACGCCGCTTGCGGGTCGCGTTCTTCTCGACCGGCGACGAGCTTGCCTCGATCGGTCAGCCGCTGGCTCCGGGTCAAGTCTACGATTCGAACCGATATACGTTGCACGGCATGCTCACGCGCCTTGGCTGCGAGGTTATCGACATGGGCGTCGTACGCGATGACCCGGCCTCGCTCGAGCGGGCGCTGCTGGAGGCCGCCACCAATGCCGATGCGGTGATTACATCGGGCGGCGTCTCGGTGGGCGAGGCGGATTTCATTCGGAGCCTGCTCGCCAGGCTGGGCGAGATCGTGTTCTGGAAAATCGCCATGCGTCCAGGACGCCCGATGGCCTTCGGCCGCATTGGCAACGGCCCCAATGCCGCCCGATTCTTCGGGTTGCCGGGCAATCCCGTCGCGGTGATGGTGACGTTCTACGCGTTCGTGCGCGACGCGTTGCTGGCCATGTCGGGACGATCGGATTCGTTCGCGCTCCCTCGCTTGCAGGTGCAGAGCCGCACGGCGCTACGCAAGAAGCCCGGACGCACCGAGTATCAGCGCGGCATCGTTGAACAAGACGAGCAAGGTCGTTGGTCAGCACGCATCACCGGCCAACAAGGGTCAGGAGTGCTTCGATCAATGTCGGAAGCGAATTGCCTCATCGTCCTCGAACATGCACGGGGCGACATTGCCGCGGGTGACCTCGTGACCGTGCAGATGTTCGAGGCGCTGGTGTAGGCTGTGCTGAAGTTGCCCGTGGCTCGGCGGTCCACCAGGCCGGTTTTGGCGCTACTTCGAATCGTCCGTGGAATCGGGGTCCGAGCCGAACGGGGATTACTTACCTAGCCCGCCTGTGCTCAAGCCTCCGTTCGCCCTGAGTCCGTCGAAGGGTAACGCAGGCGTGTCAACCGAGCGCGATGGTCCGTGCGCTGATGCTCTGAAATTCGCCCTTCGACAGGCTCAGGGCGAACGGTCAATCGCCGAAGCCCAGACGAACGTAAGAACGGAATGCTATGTACTTGTCGTGTCCTCGAGGCGCACGTGATTCGTCATCAGGCACGATACACGTGGATGGCGCCTTCATAGGTCTTGCACGCTCGGCCCAGCCAGTGAAGATCGGCGACGCCTCGGCGAAAAAGCACGGCAAGGGCTATCGCTGGGGCTATCGGGGCGACGTTTCCTTGAACAGGTTTCTCACTGTAATTCCCGCTCTTTACACGGGACGGCTAATTGGTAACGCTTTTGGCGCTTGAGCATGGCTCGCGCAGCACGGCTTTTGATGGCGGGCTGGCGACTACAATTTGCTGCATCGAACTTAAAATACTATCATTTCGCTACCCATTGAACGGCTATGAGATTGCCATGTCTGGATTGTTGATCAAGGATTTCCCCCCCGAATTACACCGTAAGCTAAAGGATGAGGCGGCACGCCATCACCGCTCCATGACGCGGCAAGCATTAGCTTTACTGGAACAGGCACTGTCTTCCGAAACCAGGAATGCCGCAGAACTGCTGCCCAAGCCAATCAAACCGGCGAAGCCGGTGCCGGCGAACAATGTCGTCGCTATCGTTCGTGAGGGGCGCAAGTCCGGAACATCCCGCGTGCCTAAATGATTGTCGTTGACGCCAATATACTGATCTATTCCCTGATCGAAGGCGACAACACGAAGTTGGTCCAGAAGCTGCGCGAAAAAGATACGGATTGGCGCACCGCCGGTTTGTGCCTGCATGAAGTACTGAACGTTTTGGCAACCTACCAGCGGCGCAACGTGTTGTCGCTCGCGCAATGCAAGAAATTGCTGGGGCATGCCGAACGCTTTATGAATGTGGCGCAGTGCGAAGTGACGATGAGCGCGGCGCTCGCCGTAGCGGCAAAATACGCCATCACCGGTTACGACGCGCAATACGTCGCTCTGGCGCAAAGCCTGGATGCCCCGTTGATCACGGAAGACCGCAAACTCAGAGAGGCCGTGCCGGGTATCACGTTTTCCATGACGGAATTTTTGGGGTAAGTGTGGGGATGTTGCGGCGAGTTAGCGCCGCGGGAGGCTCGCCGCCGTTGGCCAGCGTGAGCCGATCGCGTCGCCAACGACGCCGATCTCGACCCACTGCCGCATCGTCTCGTCGTCTCCCAGCATCTGAGCACGATGGACGACCGGAATCCACACCTGCGCGACCGCATTGCCTCGAGGCTGTTCGCGCTGCCACCGCATGCCCACAACACCGGAGCGGCTGGTTCAGCGGTAGCGCGCTGAACGCAGCCTTCGAAGCACGATTGGAAGCGGCGAACGCCACGCCAGTATCCACCATCTTCATCTGCGCAGACGCTCCAACGTGTCGCATAACTGATCGGCGGTCAGCGCAGGAAGCTTGTCAAACCGACCGCTGCACACGTGACAATGCGCATCGAGGAAGAGGCGAGCAACCAGGCCGCCACGGATCCAGCGCAATCGCCAGTCGAGGTTGCCGAAGATCCCCAGTTCGGCGTGTGGGCCGAGCGCACGGACATGGCCGATTTGCCGGCCTACGTACGCAAGATTCGCGCCGCCCGCTTCAATTCCGACGGTACGCACACGGGTGCGGCCGGCACGGACGCGGGCAAGAATGGTTGATGCGGTCGTGCTGATCGATTCGGATGTACTGGTCAGGTCATGCGAGGGCACCCGCAGGCAGCCGCCCGGCTGCATGAGATCAATCCGTAGCGCATTTCGGTGGTGACCTACATCGAGTTGGCGCAAGGCTGCCAAGACAAGGCGGAACTGGCGCGCTGGAAACGCGGACTCGCTGCGCGACGGACGGACATCCTGCCGCTGACGCCGGCGATATCGACACGGGGCGATGACCTTGATCGATGAACTCGCGCTCCCACATTGGTTGCGCCTGCCCGACGCACTGATCGCGGCGACGGCACTCGAATATCAACTGCATCGCCTCCCCGGCAACGCCAAACATTTCGAGCCGATTGCAGCGCTTTCGATCGAAGTGTTCGGGGTTTGGGCATAAGGCAAGACTTGACCCCGATCGCTGCGCCTAGTGCTGGGCGATGAATTCAAGAATCGCGCTCGCGGCCGCTTTGGGGTTCGCGGCTGCCCAGATGTGGGCCGCGTCGGGAATGACCGCGGTTCTGGTGCCGTTTGGTAAGCAGCCCAAAAGGGCTTCATTCATATGTTTGAAACTCGAGCGCGATAGCGCTCCGCCGACCACGAGGGTAGGCACGCGAAGTTCGCGCAATCGCTCGCACGTTAAGGTCGGCGCTGGTTTCCCCGCAAACATGGGCCGCAATGTCCTCGCGTTCTGTAGCCACCCTCGTTGACGCGCTGCTGAGATTCCTTCAAACGTATGAGGTTGATTGACCGCATCGAAGAGCAGAATCGCGGCGGATTTGGCATCTCCCGACCAAGTGAACCTTTCCCGCGCGAAGGCCCCGTATGAACTCGGCAAGGTCCGAAATATGCTGATCAAACGAGTACCGCCGGCCGTCATCAGTCCAGACGTTCGGGTAGTGGTAACGACGACTTAGAGAAACGAATCGGTAACTCTGTGCAACGCAACGACGTAACGGATCCCACGAACGACAGTCGCCGCACGCTCCGTGTACAAACACAACCGTTTCTCCCGTGCCCTCTTCGACATACGCGAGATCAACGCCGTTGACGTGCATACGTTTCATGCCCATGCGTCGTACATGCCGGGAGGCGGCGCGAGCAGATCCGTACCAGTATCTATTCCGCTCGGATACCGGCCTCTCTGATGACCGAGCGCCACCGTGCATGCTCCGCATGAATGAACTTCCGAAACGCTTCCGGCGTATCGCCGCCCACTTCGCCCCCAGAGTTGATGATCGCTTCGCGCACATCGGGTTGATTAAGTACCCTGACGATATCGGCGTTGAGCCTTGTGATCAGCTCGCGAGGCGTTCCTGCGGGGACGAGGATTCCTTGCCAGCCAGTTACTTCCATTCCTGGGATGCCTGCCTCCCCGAAGGTCGGAATGTCTGGAAGGACGGCGAGACGCCGATCGCTCGCCACCGCAAGCGCGCGCAGCCGCCCGGATTGGATGTGCGGAGCGAGTACGGGAGCGAAGTCGAAGCAGAGCGCGAGTTGCCCCGCGATCAAATCATTGATCAACGGCGAGCCTCCTTTGTACGGAACGTGCGTGACTCGTATATTCGCCGCCCGGTTGAGCAGCTCCAGCGCCATGTGCTGGCTGCTTCCCGTTCCGGCGGACCCCGCATTCAGTTTTCCCGGATGGGCGCGCGCGTAGGCGATCAACTCGTTTATCGACGTGAACGGCATTGATGGATTCACGACGAGGATCGCCGGACCGGCGGATACCTTCGTTACCGGTTCGAAGTCGCCAATGGGATCGAACGGAACTTTCATAAGATTGGGAGCTATTGCGAGTGTAATCACCGAACCCATCACGATGGTGTATCCGTCGGGGGCTGCCCGAGCGGCCGCTTCCATTGCAATGACTCCGGCGGCACCGGGCCGATTGTCCACCACTACTGGTTGACGCCAGGTCGCCGAGAGCTTCTGCGCGATATGGCGAGAGCGAATATCCGTTGCTGATCCTGGCGGGAATGTCACAATAAGACGTACGGCACGGCTCGGAAATGTCAGCGCCGGATCGAATGACTGCACTTGGCAGTGCGCGGCTATTGGGCATAACAACGCGCATGCTGCCAGCAAGTGAAGTACTGGCCGGACAGGCATTGTGTTCATGGAGCGCTCCGATGGGATTGCGTGCGTACCATTGAACCGTGGAAACCCTCGACCGTCATAGGACCGTCGTCCTAGCGCCTAAGGGAATGCAGACCGGATTAGGAGTGTAGTCCTATGTGGATCCGGAAACGGTGCTCAATCGGTGCCGAGTCCTGCATCACGCGCGAGCACGATGGCTTGTGAACGGTTTTCTACTTCGAGCTTGCCAAAGATGCTCGTAATGTGATTCCTGATGGTTTTGTCAGACACGCCGAGCGTGGCGGCAATCTGCGCGTTGTCCCGGCCGCGTGCGATGAGCTCGAGCACCTGTCGCTCACGGTGTGAAAGGCTTGCCATTTCCCTTTCATTGCCGTCGACATTCGGCGCGGAGGGGAGAAACCGCTGGACCTCCTCAATGAGTTGCCGAAATGCTGGCTCATGCGGCAATGGGATGTGATTGTCCGACGGGAGTGAGACGAATCGCGCGTTTGGGAGACCAGCGGCGAGAGCTCGTCCTTCTTCGAAGGGAACTCGCGCATCGCCACGTGAATTGGCGACAAGCGTGGGACACGCGACTTGCCCAAGTAGACTGGACACATCCAGTTCGCTGTTGGAAAGAAGGAAGCGCGCGGCTTGCGGCCCTGATGCAGACAATCGTTGCAGCTCATTGGTTGCGCGCTGTTCTTCGAGCGTTGCACCGGGAAAGAACTGCGATGTAAACATTTGTCGGAACGCGGGATTCTCTTCGCCCCACCCGAGCTCGACGAGTCTGAGCATCGCGAAAAAGCGCTCCTCCTGTTCGGGCGTCGGATCACGGCGAAGAATTCCGCGAGCGAAGGTGTTAACGAGAACCAGATGGCTCACGCGCTCAGGATGGCGCGCTGCGTAGGCAATGCAGACGGGGCCTCCGCCCGAAGAGCCATAGAGCGCGAATTGGTCGTGCCCTGCGGCGTCGATCGCCGCCTCCAAGTCGTGCAGATGTGTTTCGAGCGAAAGCGCCATTCCCGCGCCTTCGGAAAGTCCATAACCGCGCGCGTTGTAGCGGTAGAGGCGATATCTCGCGCTATACGCCTCAATCTGCGGTCCAAAAATCGGAGTCCTGAAGTCGAGCTCGACATTGGTGAGCCAGTGCGTCGCCCGGACCAGTGGATAGCCCCTTCCAGACACCGCATATGCGATTCGTACGCCGTCTTGCGTGCGCGCAAAGCGGATGTCTTGCTTGAATGCAGTCATCGGAAAGCATATACACCACGCGCGTACCTGACGCAATTCCACTTAGTCGCAGCGACACGCCAAGCTGCCCAGTGACACCACATTCACTCTCGGGGCATGAACACGTAATCCTCCGCGTTCGCCCGCTCCGTCCACTTCCACATGTCGACGATCCTGAACGGATTGTTCACGACGACCCGGCCTTTGGCATTGCGGTAGTAGGTGCTCATGCCGCGATGGGTCCACACCATGTTCTCGTGTGCCGCATCGACGCGTGCGTTGTAGGCACTGCGAATGTCCCACAACGCCCGTGCCGCGACAGCGCTGTGCGCACTCCTCGAAGCATTGCACGCAGGGTGAGCTCGACGCCCGACACGCGTGCTTCAGTGAAGGTGCGTCAATCGCCGCTGCTCGATCCGCTCGAACAGATCGACCAGCAAGACGGTCGGCGTCACATTTACGAGCTTGTAGCGCTCGCAGATCACCAGCGTGACCCACGCGTCCCAGGCTGCATACAGCTTCTTCAGTCCGACGGTGGCATCGGCGATTTCATCCGGAAGACCGCAGCTCGCGAAATCGCTGAGTCGACTCTCGTCGGTGACCAGGCAGTCGTCGTAGTCAATGTCGCGAAGGGCGATACCGATCTCCCTCGCCGACCGGCCGCCAAGGTCGTCGAAGAGCGCGTCGCACCCTGGCCGGTCGAGCTCGCCGAAGATGTCGTCAGCGGGAATCGCCTCAACGGTTCCGTCTTCGAGCTCGGTGACACGACTTTTCAGCTCGTCGCGCATCGCTGCCTGCTCCTCTGGCCCGCCGTGAAACGACAGTTCCCACAGCAGGCTGTGGATGATTTCGCCGAGCGTCACGTCCGGGTGCCGGGCGCGTGTGATTTCCATCCCATAGGCCTTGGCGTCGATGTCGTCCTCGATGAGCTGAACTTCTGGATTCACGCGCAGCGGCAGAGCCAAGAGCTGACGAAGCGGCTCGAGAGACACCGACCACTGGATTCGCTCGCCCTTCTTGCGCCCGTGTTCGGGAGCATCTTGCGTCAGCGCAGGTCCGACGCCGTGCAACTGCAGCCGCTGAATCGACGAGTAGCTGTTTGTACTGCTATCCACGCGCCACTCTTGGTACAACTCGAGGACCTCGATCGCTTCGTGCGACCCAGGATCTGCGCCGGCTTTGGCGACCGGCCCCTTGCGCGCCTCGGCACAGAGCTCGGCGGCGAAGTCGCGCCGGAAGACCTGCTGCAGCAGCGGGCTCGCGTCCATCAAGCGAATGACGTCGCCCAGCGTCACGGCGGCGTCCAAGATGACCGGCTCGAACAAGACCTCATGCGCGCGATCGGTAACGTCGACGTCACGCAATGGCCGCCCTTGTTGCTCGTGATCAGGTGCCGGTCGTCGCGCAATCAGTGCCGGACCGGTGCGGAGGATGAGGTCTTGCACCATCTCGACGACTATGCCACCGGCTCGCGAAACGGGTTGACCACCCGTAAGGACTTTTCGAGCCCCTGGCCATGCTGCAAGTCCTCGGTCAACAAGATCGCGCAGCGTGCTTGCAGCGCGGCGGCCGCGATTTGGCAGTCCCAGAACGAGAAAGCCAGGCGCTTGCGCAAGGCGAGCGCGGTGGACAAAGTTTCGGCATTGGCAGGCTGCAGCTTAGTGCGCAGGAACATGGCGCGCAGGTTAGCCTGGATCCAGGCGTCGGTTTGTGCGTTGCGCAGCATCACGCAGTAGTACTCGGCTACCACCTGCGGGCTGATGACCAGTTCGGCCCAGCCCTTTACGACCGCCAGTGCGCGCTCGTGACGCGTATCGCCGGGCACCTTCAGGTGCGCGTAGACCCAGATGTTGGTGTCGACGAACGCACTCGCCCGGCCGGTCTCACCTGCGTCGGGCATTGCGCTGCTCACGCGTCGGCAGCACGACCTGTTCGACCTCCGCAATCCTGAACGCCGGAGAACGCTTCGCCCGGCCTGGCGCCACGCTGTCACGCACCAACCGCACCGGGCGCAGCAGCAACTCGCCGCCGCTGCGCTCTTCCACCTCGAAATGACGCCCGGAATATTTCTTGCCCAGCGTCAACTGGCCGCTGGCACCCACCATTTTCAACATCACCGACCCCTTTCATGCGGCATGATTTCAGGCTTTCACGATAGCATGAAGCGATTCCGCGAGTGTCGGCGATTTGCCGCCGAGCAAGGATTGCGCGCATCGCTCGCCGCCCGCCCTCCGCAGGCGGCGCGGCTGCTATCGGGGCCTGTCGCGCTTTGATCTGGGCGCGGCCACGCCGGTGGCGTCGACTGGCGGCCCCGGACAAACGCCGGGCTAGAACACGCCTAGCATCAGCCCGCTCGCCAGGCCCGCGCCGAGCTCCTCGCAAAGCTTCAGGTCATCGGCGCCGATCCGCTTGGGTGCAAGAATCGCCTCGGGTGTCTGCGCATGCGTGCAGACGATCAGCGTCGGCGCCACTTGCTTCAGCCGCCAACCCGTGGCGATTCGCTCGACCTGGCGCGCCGCACCCTGACCGTCGCTGCCGGCGCAGATCAGGCACAGGTACGGCCGGCCGTTGAGGCGATCGAGCGCCGCGTAGTAGGTGCGGTCGAAGAAGTCTTTCATCATGCCGGCCATGCTCGCCAGATTTTCGGGCGTCGCGAAGATGTAGGCGTCAGCCGCCAGTACATCACCGGCGCCGGCTTCGCGCGCGTCGAGCAGACGCACACCGAGCGTTGCTTCGGCCGCGACGGCACCCCGGGCCGCGGCGCGCGCCATCTGCAACGTGCCGCCGGTCATCGTGTGCTGCACGATCAACAATGTCTTGGCCATAAGCCAAGCATAGGCCGCCGGCCGGCGCGCCGCTCGCAGGCATCGTTTCAGCGCTATCGCGCAGCGCGGTGGCCACGCGGTGCGCCCGAAGCGTTCCGGTCACCGTCAAGGGTTCGGGCCGAGGTGCCCAGGAATCTGTTCGGGCTGAGCCCATCGACAAGCCTGCGTTACCCTTCGACAGGCTCAGGGCGAACGGCACAACGATGCACGACGCAGAACTGACTCTAACCTTGGTGCCCTGGAGCCTTGGTGGTTCGACGTTACAGGTGCCTTGGCGGTTCGTGGGCACCGAGCGCGTGGTGCTACTTCGGAGGGTCATTTGGCCGGCGGAACGCACGCTCGATGGCACCGGACAAACCCATTCCTCCGATCGTACCGCGCGGCTTCGGCGTGGATTCACTGTTCGACGGCGCCGCGTTTGATAGTGAAGGCGTCAGGGGAGGTGCAAGCGGCGGCTTTGGAACCGGTCGAGCGCCCGGCATCAATCCATGCGGGAATCCGGACGGCGGAGAAAGTGCCGCGATGTCTGGTGCAACCTTGGGCGGCGGCATCGCGGAGAGTGCCGCAGGCATTGACACTGGAGTCACCGGCAATACGGGCTCAACGGGCACAACCGGCATCGCGGGCGTGGTGGACATCGCGGGCATCGCGGACATCGCGGGCATCGCGGGCTTTTTCTCGCTTGGCGCTGCGTTGGATTCAGCCGGCAACGCCGCCGGGTCCTCATCCGCGCCGTCGCCCTCGGCTTCGTTCATCAGCATCGCCTGGGCCTCTGGTGTCGGCAGGCTCTCGACCTTCTTCAAGGTGCGCTCGATCTGCCTCGACCGATGTTCGGCGTCGCCGATCGTCTTGGTCGCCTGCTCGAGTTTCTCGCGCGTGCGAGCGAGCATCAATCCGAATTTGCCGAAGTCGGACTTAACGGCACCCAGCAGCGCCCACACCTCGGCGGAACGTTTTTCAATGGCCAGGGTGCGGAAACCCATCTGCAGGCTGTTCAGCAACGCGGCAAGCGTCGTCGGCCCGGCCACCATCAC
>JANMUI010000994.1:0-2534 GCA_031391405.1 Betaproteobacteria bacterium | reverse complement strand
CGGGAGCTGGGCGTCGATCGACTGTTGTTCTCGGTGGACTATCCGTTCGTCGAGAACAAACCGGGACCACAGTGGATGGAACACGTCCCGCTGTCGACCGAGGACAAGGCGAAGATCATGAATGGCAATGCCAAGCGGCTGCTCAAGATGGAGTGAGATCATGTCGCGTCGGCGCGCGGCGTTCGTTGCAATGGTCGTTGGTTTCGGCTGCGCCTTTGCTGGAATCGGCGATGCCCTCGTTGGAATCGGCGACGCCTTTGCGCAGTCGTATCCCTCGCGACCGATCACGATCATCGTTCCGTTCCCGCCCGGCGGGGTGACCGATACGCTCGGACGCGTTCTGGCCGATCGCATGAAAGAGCACCTCGGCCAAGCAGTCGTCGTTGAAAATATGAGTGGCGCAAGCGGCACGATCGGCAGTGCGCGGGTCGCCCGCGCAGCACCGGACGGCTACACATTGCTCGTTGGCCAATGGTCGAGTCACGTCGGGAGTGGCGCGTTGTATTCGCTTCAGTACGACATCGTCAATGATTTCGCGCCGGTGTCGCTCCTCACAACCGCACCGCTATGGATCCTCGGCCCGAGCACGTTGCCCGCGAAAGATCTACGGGAGCTGGTCGAGTGGCTAAAGGCGAATCCGGAGCGCGCTTCGGCTGCGACAGTAGGCGTCGGCAGCGCCGCGCATGTCTGCCTGCTCGACTTTCAAAACAAGAGCGGCACGCGTTTCCAGTTTGTGCCTTATCGTGGGGCGGCGCCGATCATGCAGGACGTCCTGGGCGGGCAAATCGACCTCACATGCCTGGAGGCTTCGCAGACGCTGCCGCACTATCGGAGCGGCAAGTTCCGCGTATTCGGTGTGGCAACCAAGAATCGATGGTTCCTTGCGCCGGAAGTACCGACCATCGAGGAAGGCGGAGTTCCAGGGCTGCAGATGCCTTTCTGGCACGGCCTTTGGGCACCGAAGAACACCCCAAGCGAGATCGTCGCGAAGCTCAATGCCGCGGTGATCGCAGTCTTTGCTGATCCGGCCGCGCAAAAGCGTTTCGCCGACATGGGCCACGAGATCCCGCCGCCCGAACAGATGACACCGGAGGCGCTGTCGGCGCACCACAAGGCCGAAATCGCGAAATGGTGGCCGATCATCAAGGCGGCGAATCTGAAGGCCGAGGGGCAGTAGCGACGGACCCCCACGGCGGAAAAGCGGCACGCATGCCGCCGACACTGCTCCGCGGCAACGGCGACGCATTCCATCGTTGCATACGCCTACTCGGGCTGAATCCCCGCCAGCCGCGCCATCTCCGCATACTTCTTGATTTCATCTGCGACGAGCACTTTGAACGCGGCGGGTGGATCGCCCATCGGGCCGAGTCCGAATGTATTGAGCTTCTCGCGAATGGCCGGATCGGCGAGCGCCTTGCGGACCTCTTCATGCAAGCGATTTACGATTTCCATCGGGGTCTTCGCGGGCGCGAACATGCCGAACCAACCGCCATCGGCCACCATGTCCGCCACGCCGGCTTCGGCCATCGTCGGAATTTCCGGCATGTACGGTGCGCGCCCCGGCAAGGTGGTTGCGAGCGCCCGTATCTTGCCGGCGCGAATGTGCGGCAGCGCGATCTGCGGTGAACCGAACATCGCCTGGACCTCGCCACTGACCACCGCTGCGATCGCTGGACCCCCGCCTTTGTATGGAATGTGAAGCATCTCGATGCCGGCCCGGGCATTGAAAAGCCCTCCGATCAAATGAAGCGTATTACCGATGCCCGGTGAGCTGAATGAAATCTTGCTCTCGGGTTTCTTTGCGAGCGTGATGAACTCCTGCACCGTGTTGGCCGGCACCGATGGATGCACGACCAGGAAGGTGCCGAGATTCGCGGCGAGATTGGTAACCGGCGTGAAGTCCGCGACCGTGTCATAAGGCAGCTTCTTGTAGATGGCTGGCGCGCCGACGAATCCCGAGGAATGCACCAGCAGGGTGTAGCCGTCGGGCGCCGCCTTGGCGACCGCATCCGCGCCGACGATGCCGTTTGCCGCGGGCCGATTCTCGACGACGAAGGGTTGACCGAGCGCTTGCGCGAGGTGTGCGCCGACGAGGCGCGCAACAGTGTCGGGTCCCCCAGTCGCGAAGGGCACGATCACCCGCACGGGACGAACGGGGTAACCCTGCCCGGCGCTTTGCGCGCCCACCGTCGCCGTGTGGACGCTTCCAATCAGACCAAGCACAACGAGAAGATGCCGTTTCTGCATTGTTGTCTCCTGCTATGTCAGGATTGCTGCGCAATCCTCTGTCCGTGTTCCCGGGTCGTATGGAACCCGACTTTCGGCCAGCGCTCCATCGTCACCTGCAAGGTGTACTTGTTCGGGGCGAGGAAGACCGGGTTATCGTCGACGTCCTTGGCCATGCGGGCCACCTGCTCACGCTCGAAATTGCGTCGCATCAGCTCGTCGGGAAACGTGAGCCAGCGCGCGGTCTGGATATCGGTCGAATCGTAGATCGCGTCGACCTTGTACTCCGTCTGCAAGCGCTGCGCAAC
>JANMUI010000961.1:0-1067 GCA_031391405.1 Betaproteobacteria bacterium | reverse complement strand
GGTTGAATGCCGGCGGCTCTTTCAGTAAACGACCCCCCCCATTCGACACGCCTGCTTAACCCCTCCACCGCCCCTGGGCCAACGGAGGCTTGAGCAGCGCACGCTAAGTAAGTGCCATTCTGGTCTGTCCCCTATTTTCTCTCGAACACTTCTCCCATTCAAGCCGAGGCCGCCATGACCGACTACCCGATTTTCTCAGGCGATTCGCATGTGAGCGAACCGCCTGATCTATGGACCAAACGGATTGACCGGATGTACGCGTATCGCGCGCCGTATGTCGAGACGCGCGAGAAGGATGGCAAGCGGCAGGACTTCATGATCTATGAGGGCTTCCCGCCGCATCCGGTGTCGATCGGACTCGCTGCTGCGGCCGCCGGCAAGGATGGCGACAAGTCGTTGTTTCAGATCCGTGCGAACCGGTATGAAGATGCGTTGCCGGGAGGCTGGGATCCGGTCGCGCGATTGAAAGATCAGGACATCGACGGCGTGGAAGGCGAGGTGCTGCATCCTACGCTCGGATTTCGAATGTTCTGGCTGCATGACCATGGCCTGCAGCGCGCCGTGTTCCGCGCCTACAACGACTGGCTCGCGGAGTACGCGGGTCACGACCGCAAGCGTCTGGTTGGATTGGCACTCATCTCAATCCACGACATTCCGAAGGCGATCGAGGAGATTCGTCGCGCAGCGAAGCTTGGGCACCGGGGGCTGATGATTGCCTTGTCGCCACCCGCCGGGCAGCCCTACAGCTCGCCGCTCTACGATCCGATCTGGGCCGAAGCGCAAGAGCTCGGACTGCCCGTCGTGCTGCACTCGATCACGGGCAGCGAGGAAAGCCGGTTATCGATCGCCTACTGGAATCCGGACATGACGATCTATCCGGTCGTGCGCCACCAGGAAGCCGAGCGGACCTTGGCCCATCTGCTCTGTTCGGGTGTGCTCGAACGTTTCCCGCGGTTGAAATTCGTTTCCGCCGAAAATGGCATCGACTGGATGCCGGCGAGCTTGGCGCGCATGGATCGCGCGATGACCTTCGGCACCCGGGCCCTGCAGGTGGAAGTGTGGCCGAC
>JANMUI010000949.1:0-2165 GCA_031391405.1 Betaproteobacteria bacterium | reverse complement strand
GAAACACGAGCGCTGGGCGCGGATCGATGCACGTCGCGCTTAACATAGAGCCCGGTAGTGCAGTCGGGTAATCGCGCGTTCTTCGGAAGGGAACGATCTTCAACACCCGCTGATCAGCAAGATGATTCCGGCCTTGGAAGGTCAGCGCCGGAATTGCGCAAAGCGAGCCACGTCGTTCCACGTCGCTCGCTATCTCGGCCGCTGGCCCGCAGTTGTTCGTGGCGACCAGAGCCGGGACATCGGCATCGAGCGGAAAGTCCAAGGCGTCGCGAAGCTGATTGTGCGGGAGGGCTACGGAGGATCGCCGCGAGGCGGCTCCGATTGACATGTGCAGCACATGCAGTTATGTTACATACATGAGCAAGATGATCCAATTGCGCCACGTCCCGGATGAGCTTCATCGGCGTCTCAAGGCGCGCGCCGCAATGGAAGGGCTTTCGCTATCGGACTATTTGTTGCGAGAGGTTCGGCGCGTTGCCGATCGACCGACCGTTGGCGAGCTTCATGCACGGCTTCTGGCTCGGGCGCCGGTAAAGGTCACGACGTCTCCCGCCAAGGCGGTTCGAGTCGAACGCGAACGGCGGTGATCGTCCTCGATGCGGTTTGCGCCAGCGAAGCCTTTAGTGACTTCGCTGAACTTCCGCTGAGACGTTCATGGAATGCCCGAGAAGTCGAACGGTGTTGCTGATCCAGTCCGATCGAAGGACCGCCCATGTCGGAAATGCTCACGCCCTCGCACATCGAACGCCCCCTCGCCCCCACTTACCGCATTGATCGCAGCTTCGAGTGGAACTGGCAGCATGGTCCGCACTTCGAGGGCCCGTGGCCTGCGGTGCCTGCGACGCCGATGAAGTCGTTCTTCGGATTTCCGGTGCGTTCGCGCTTCGGTATTCCGCCTAGCATCCTGCCGACCAGTCGCTGGGTACAGACCTATGCGCGCCTTGGCTTCGACATCCTGTCGTACAAGACGGTGCGGAGCATTCCAAGATTCTGCGGTGCGCCGCCGAACTGGGCGTATCTCGACGAAGCATCGCTTACCGCGAGCATGGCCGACGCCAACCTGCCGATCGTGGTCACTGACCGCGCGCCGCCCAATGCATCGCAGGTCACAACCGCGGGTTCGTTCGGTATGCCGACGATCACCCCTGACGTCTGGGCGGACGACATGAAGCTCGCCCGTGCGGCGGTGGGCGAGGGTCAGGTCTTCATCGTCTCGGTGGTGGGCAGCGCAGCGCCTGATGTAAGTGAAGACGCGTTCGTGTGTGACTTCGCCGATCTCGCCGGTCGCGTGGCGCGCTTGGGTGCGCAAATCGTCGAAGTCGATCTGTCGTGTCCGAATGTCGGCAATGCAGAGGGCATGTTGTATATGAACGTCGCATTGTGCGAGCGCATCGCGCGTGCCGTGCGCAAGGCCGCAGGCAACTGCCCGGTGCTGCTCAAGATCGGCGCGATCGCCGATGATGATCGCCTCGCTGCGCTGATGAAGGCGGTGGCGGGCGCGGCGGATGGTCTGGTGCTCATCAACGCACCAGGGCGGCGCATCATCAATGCCGACGGTACGCCTTACTTCGGCAAGGGCCGCGAATTTGCGGGGGTCACCGGTGCCGCGATCAAACCGTTGGCGCTCGCATGTGTCAAGCAAGGGGTGCGGTTGATCGAGAAACTGAAGCTACCGTTGCAGGTGGTTGCGTGCGGTGGCATTGCGACGACCGCCGATATTCGCGAATTCATTGCCGCGGGTGCTTGTGCGGCAGTTTCCGCCACGGGGGCAATGTTCAATCCGTATATGGCGGTGGACTTGAAGGGGGCAGCGCCGGAGATTTGAAGGCGCCTTTACCCGAATCGCTAAGTTGGGTAGTAGAGTCACTGCTTTCCGTTCGTTTGAAGGAGGCTCACGCTTTAATCGGTATGCGGTCGGATGCAGAGTTGTTCAAATGCCGAAGACTCGCCTCAACATCGGTACTGAAGACGGAGGCCGCTCAGGGATCCACTTTTTTCAGGAACTACCGATACGAAGAAATCACGCCGCTCAGTTCGCACGAATTTTTCACGGGAATTGAACCATAACTGCGTAATCTGAGATACTGCTGTTTTGCAGAGTCGTTTCCAATTCAGGTTTGATCCTGAACGAGGCGCGCGGGGAGTCGATGGTTGCGTGGTCCGTC
>JANMUI010000928.1:0-1464 GCA_031391405.1 Betaproteobacteria bacterium | reverse complement strand
ATCGAGGAGTTCCGCTCCGAGCCCGAGCCGAAGAAGCACGTCCTCGCGCATGTGTTTAAGGTCGTGGTCGACCCGTTCGTCGGCAAGCTCGGCGTGTTCCGCGTGCATCAGGGCACGATCACGAAAGACTCGAGCTTGTTTGTGGGCGAGAGCAAGAAGCCGTTCAAGGTCGGCCACCTGTTTCTCCTTCAGGGAAAAGAGCTGAAAGAGGTGAACGAAGTCGTCCCTGGAGACATCGCGGCGGTCGCCAAGGTTGACGACGTGGGATTTGACTGCGTGCTGCACGATTCGCACGACGAAGATCAGATCCACATGCGCCCGCTCGAATTCCCGATGCCGATGTACGGCCTCGCGATCGAGCCGAAGCGTCGCGGCGATGAACAGCGCATCTCCGAGGCGCTCCACAAGATCGAGCTGGAGGACCCGACCCTCAAGGTCGATCACGATATGGTGATGAACGAGACCGTCATGCGCGGGTTGGGCGAATTGCATCTGCGCTCGGTGATGGAGCGGCTGGCCAAGGTGTTCAAGGTCGAGGTCAATACGCGCCCGCCGCGCATTCCGTTTCGCGAGACGATCACCTCGAACGCGGAAGGCCACAGCCGCCACAAGAAACAGACCGGTGGCGCGGGCCAATTCGGCGAAGTCTATCTGCGTGTCGAGCCGCTGGCGCGGGGCGCAGGGTTCGAGTTCGTCGACGCGGTGAAGGGCGGCGTCATTCCAAACCAGTTCATCCCGGCGGTGGAGAAAGGGATCCATCAAGTGCTCGCATCCGGCCCGATCGCGGGCTACCCGATGCACGATATCCGGGTAACCGTGTACGACGGCAAGCACCACGCGGTGGACTCGAAGGAGATTGCCTTCGTCTCGGCCGGGCGCAAGGCGTTTATCGATGCCATCGGCAAGGCGCGCCCGATCGTGCTGGAACCGATCGTGAATGTCGAGGTGGTCTGCCCGGACGGCAATGTCGGCGATATCGCTGGTGATCTCTCGGCGCGGCGCGGCGCAGTGTCAGGGACCGACAATCTGCAAGCCGGCACGGCAGTGGTGAAGGGCCACGTACCGCTATCGGAGCTCAACGGCTATTCGAATCGGCTGAAGTCGATCACCGCAGGTCAGGGATCCTATTCGATGGAGCTGAACCGATACGATCCGGTGCCGCCGCAGCTACAGGCGACCCTTGCGACCGAGCACTCGAAGACGAGGAAGCAGGCGGAAGAGGACTAAATCAGCTCAAAAATTTGCCACGGAGGGAATGGAGGAGGAAAGGGAGGAAACGGAGGACATCGGGTAAATTGCGCAGGGTTAGCCACGAAGCAGATGGGCAAACTTCGCGACTGACATCCAATCGCAGATTAAAACCTCCGCGCGCCTCCTCTTTTCCCCTCCATTCCCTCCGTGTCGAATTTTTGAGGCTTGGGCGACTTAGAGCTTGTTATGCGACCCATCGCAGAAAGGTCCGTT
>JANMUI010000927.1:0-28657 GCA_031391405.1 Betaproteobacteria bacterium | reverse complement strand
GTCGCGATCATCGGCATCCTGGCGGCGATCGCCATTCCGCAGTATCAGGACTATGTGACGCGTGCGCGTTGGGCCGACAACAATTCGTCGATTGCCCCGGCGAAATTGGCGATCGCCCAATGCTTGCAAGAACAAGCTGGCGTACTTGCGAGCTGCAATACTCTTGCACTACTCACGGCCAACGTTGGGTATGCGGCGCTCCCGACTGCCAGTGCCAATCTTGGTTCAGTTGCGCTTTCCGCAGCGGGCGCGCTTGTCGTGACTGGAACGGCTACTGTGGGTTCCTGCGTTGTGACTTGGACGCCCGACCTAACCGATCCCAATCGCGTTCAGTGGAGTGCTGCTACAACCGGTGCAGCTTGCTCGAAGAGCAAGACCGGCGTGTAATTTGGCATAGCAGTTTCAAGCTAAACCATCAGGGGCTGCCCGGCGAAAGCCAGGCAGCCCCTGGTTTTTTTGGTGCGCTCTGGGATCCGGCCGGTGTCACGGATCGTTGTCACCTTCTGGCCGCACAAACCGCCCCGATTTGCCGCCTGTCTTTTCAAGCAGCTTGATCTCGGCAATTGTCATCCCCCGATCCACCGCCTTCACCATGTCGTAGACGGTCAAGAGCCCGACCGACACCGCTGTTAGAGCCTCCATCTCGACGCCGGTGCGCCCTCGCGTTTCGACTGTTACGGTCAATCTGACCGCAGCGTCCGCCTCGTCAATCACAAACTCGGCGCTCACATGCGTCAAAGCCAACGGATGCGCCAACGGGATCAGATCCGCCGTCCGCTTGGCTGCCTGGATCGCCGCGATGCGTGCGATCCCGAGGACATCACCTTTCTTCGCGGTGCCCGATCGCACGAGCTCAAGCGTGGCCGGCTGCATCTTGATATGCCCGCTCGCGCGCGCCATACGATGCGTTTCGTCCTTCGCGCCCACATCCACCATGTGGGCATCGCCTTGGGCATTGAAGTGAGTAAGCGTGCCAGCCATATTCGTGCCGTAGAGGGAGTGCAATCCGCCGTTCGTCAATCCGCGCGGCGTGCCGCGCCGATTATGCATGAACAGAGCCGGGTATCATTCAAGCCGTATGAAACGCATCCTTTCTTTCCTGTTGGCGTTCGCGCTCGCGACCAACGGTAGCGCGCAGAACCTTCCCGATCTTGGCGAATCGGCGCAGGCTGGTTTTTCCGCGCAGAACGAACGGAAGCTCGGCGAGATGATCATGCGCGAGCTGCGCCGCGACCCCGCGTTTCTCGACGATCCGGAAGCACAAGCGTTTGTCGAGACCATCGGCTATAAGCTCGTCACGGCTGCCGGCGAAACGCGGCAGGGGTTTGATTTTTTCGTGATTCGCGATGCATCCATCAACGCGTTCGCGATGCCGGGTGGCTTCGTCGGTGTCCACACCGGCCTCGTGCTGGCGGCGCAATCCGAGGCAGAGCTTGCGTCGGTGCTGGGGCATGAGATCGCGCATGTCACGCAACGCCATATCGCGCGTCAGCTCGACAAGCAATCGCAGATGCAGATGGCAGCGATCGCCGGATTGATCATTGCGCTGCTTGCGGCACGTTCGAATCCGGACATCAGCTCGGCGGCGATCGCCACCACACAGGCAGGCGCGATCCAATCCGCGCTCAACTACTCGCGCGATCTCGAGCGCGAAGCCGACCGTCTCGGCTTTCAGTACCTCGATGCCGCCGGCTACGACGTCAACGGGATGGTGGGCTTTTTCGAGCGATTGCAGCGCGCGACGCGTCTGCAGGAGTACAACGCGCCAGCGTATCTGCGCACGCACCCGCTCACAACCGAACGGATTGCAGACATGCAGAACCGCGCTGCGGGCGCTCGCTACCGGCAACAACCCGATAGTCTGGACTTCCATTTGGTACGCGCGAAGCTCCGCGCGCAACAAGGGAGTCCCCGCGAGGCCATCACGTCGTTCGAGAATCAACTGAGTGACAAGCGTTTTGTCGCCGAAGGGCCGACGCGTTATGGCTTGGCTTTCAGTCTGTATCGAGCGCGGGAGCTGGGGCGTGCCGAAAGTGAGCTTGTTGCCGTGCGGAAACTCGGGACCAACCATTCGATGATCGAGACGCTCGATGCGTCAATAAAGCTTGCCAAGGGAAGCACTGACGCCGCGGTCGACGTGCTTGCTCGGGCCATGAAAGCAACAGGTGGTCGCTTCCCGGTGGCCTACAGCTACATTGAGGCCCTCCAGGCGGCCGGCAAGCATGGAGAGGCACTGGGCGTTCTCGAAGATCTGATCAAGCAGCGACCCCGCGATGCACGGTCGCATGGTCTACAGGCGAAGACCTACGCAGCGCTCGGTCGTCGGGCGCTCCAGCACCGATCACAGTCGGAGGTCTATTATCTCCAGGGCGCGTTGCCCGCCGCGATCGAGCAATTGCAGCTTGCCCAGGCGGCCGGCGATGGCGATTTCTATCTCTTGTCGTCGGTGGATTCGAAGCTACGTGCATTGAAAGCCGAGTACACCGAGGAACGGAAACAGCAGCGGCGGAACTAGCAATCCGCGCAGCAGATCGGGCGGACTCCTGAGGCACATCACGACGGCTCGACGGCACAACGGACCGCGGCGAAAACAGTGCAATACACGTTGAGTCTCGTCGAGTCGTTGCGCCGTCGTGGTGAATCGGTTCTGCGCTTACTTAAATTCACTCAGCGCCCGCACGCGTCGCGGGTGAGTTGAGATACCGCTCATACACCATATCGAAGATCTTTTCCGCTTCGGTGACGAACTGATAGTCGCTACCCGTTCGACGGCGCGCACCGTCAATCATCGTACTGAACCCAGCCGCTTCAGGGATTGCGAGGTCATGGCCCTCCATTGCCCTCACGACGAAGCTGATCCGTTTGATGGCCTCGTCCCGATCGAGACGGAAATATTGCATCAGCTCCTCGAATGTGATGTGTTTGGTCGTGCTACCGAATTGGGCGCCTTCGAATCCGAACGTGATGGCGTTGTTGGGAATCGGTTCCGATTTCTCCACCAGTCGGAGCGTCGCCTCAGCATCAATGAATCGACGGATCAGCCACGACGAGGCGATCCGATCCGAAAGCATCGGCGTCCGTGTTACCCATGTTTTTCGAAAGAAGGCTTCCCGATGGCGTGACCGTGGCACGGCGCTCGTGTCAGAGGGAAACATCAGCGCGTTAATCTGCTTTTCTGTCGCCAGCAGCACGTCTTCGGTCGCCTGACGAGATCCCGAGCCGAAAAAGTCAACGCTTGCGATGTTTTCGAGCGCTTCTCGCTGCCGCTTGATAACTTGCGCTATGGCGGCCGCGTCGCTGATGCCGATCCCGATCTGCAAGCTCTGGATCGTTTTTCTCACTTCGTCATAGCGCGCCGAACGATCGAATAGCCGGCGAAATTCCGCATCCTGCGCGGCGTCTGAAGCCGGGAAGATCAACACATGCGCCCCGCCTTGGGCCGCCTGGATATAGAGCTTGAGTCGGCCGATTCCAGCGCGATTGGTTTGCGTGTCGGGCAGGAGATAAACGCCATCGCGAAGAACCGCGCACCCAAGCGACTCCAACGTCCTCAGGATTTTCATGCGGGCTGTGGATTCGTCCAGCGGGATGCTTGCCGCGAGGACGATCCACTGCGCGTCGACATCGGGCGCTGATTCTTGCTCGCGTGAACGGAATTTTCCCAAGCTCATTCGATCGGAGCGTAGGTGAACCGCGCGGCCAAGGTCGAGGAATTAGCCGTGCTTATCGGCAAATCAAAACATCTCGTTTGTGACCCCACTGATGCCTCCGCATAGTTCAGGGCGATTGAGGCATCTCATCTGTGTTGAGCGTGCCTTGCCGTCCCGCAAATTCCCCGGAGAACAGTATGGCCCTTCGGGTCGCCGTTCGCGCATCGAGTGGCGGGCAGGGAGGAATCCATCGGGGGCGGCGGCTGGGTCCCGCATCGTGGGCTCGCTGGTGGAAAGGTGGCTCTGCCGAAGCCGAACAAATCGTCTGCCGGTACCATGGCGCAAAAGGGTGTAGGCGCGCCCGGGTCGGCGATCAGGGAGCCCGGACCATTGAATCGGCAGCGCGAAGCGGCTATAAACGATTCCCTTATTCATGCATTGCCGGGTTGCCGGCGCGGAGTGATTTGAATGGAATTCGATAAGGACCTTGACACACGAGGCCTCAACTGCCCCCTCCCGATTCTGAAAACGAAGCGGGCCTTGACCGATATGCAGGCCGGACAGGTTTTGCGGATCACCGCGACCGACCCCGGTTCCGTGAAGGATTTTCAGGTCTTCGCCAAACAAACGGGGAACGATTTGGTTTCCCATTCGGTTGAGAACAAGGAATTCCAGTTCTTCATGCGCAAACGCTGAAGATCCAAGCCGATCCTCGTGCTTGCAACGCCCTCAGATAGCGGACGGGAAAGCCACTTCTATTGAGACCCCGCGGCCGTCCTTTCGGTTGCGCGCAGACGCCTCGCCGTGATGAAACTCGGCAATCAGGCGCACCATGAAAAGGCCCATCCCAAGGTGTGGTGCACTTTTTCCGCCTTCGGCACGGTCGCGCACCGAAATCATCGACTCGAACAGCTCGTCTTGCATTGTTTCGGGCAATTGCGGACCGACATTGGTAACGGTGAGTACGGCGGTGGCCTCCCGATACGCGACATCAACCGCGATGCCTTCGTCCGGCGGAGAAAAATCGACGGCGTTCTCAACGATCTTGTCCAGCAGCTGAGCAATCAGATCCGGCGAGCCAAGGAGCCATACCGGTGTGGCCGGTAGCGAAGGCACGAAGCGACGTCCCGGAAAGACGCCCGCGTATCCTTCGATGCAGCTTGCCACGACCTTGGCCATATCGAACCGCTCACGATCGACATCGCGCAACATGTTCTCGAGTTGGGTCGCTTCCCGCATGCGGGTGAGGACGACATTCAGGCGCTTCAATCCGTCTTCCGCGCGTTCGATGTAGACCTGCGCATCCGTCGGAATGTTTTTTGTTTTCAGGTTGTCGAGCGACGAGCTCACCACCGCCACCGGGGTGCGAAGCTCGTGTGAAAGGCGATCCGCCATCCGCTCGAGATAGGTGTTGTACTGCGCCAGGCGCGCCAGCATCGTCGAGAAGGTGCGCGATAGGTCGCCGATCTCGTCGGCGGCGTTCGACCCCTGGACGAGATGCTTCACGCGGCCGCGCAGATCGATCGCGCTTTCGGCCTCGTCACGCAGACTTCCGAGTCGGGTCGACAGCCGCGTCGCGAACCACGCCAGAGCGCCCGCGCCAAGCAGAAAGACCGCCAAGGTAACGGTGAGCAGATGCTCGAAGGCCCGATTGCGAAGCATCAGCACGGCGTTCGCTGTTTCTTCAATGACTACCGCGCCGACGACTTCGTCACCGCTCCAGATCGGATGAGCAGCGGAAATGACGGTGGCCCGGAAGTCGGTCGTATGGCGCCATCGGGATGCAGCAATACCCGCCAGGGCGCGATCGAGCTCCCGGCCGCCAGACAGCAGCGTTTCCGGCAAAGCATCCTCAAAGTCCTCGCTCGGAGGCGCCAACAGCCATGTGTACAGCGGGCGCAATACGTGCTCCTCGATCTGCCCCCAAATTCCAAAACTTGGCGGAGGCACGAGCGGGTCCTTCTTCAGATCGCGCTGCAGCGACCCGGTGACTGCGAGCAGTTGGCGCTGTTGGTCGACCACCCATACGCGAGAGTTGCCTCGTCCCATCCCGCGGATGATGAGATCGATTTCTGCGTAGGCCTGATCGGCGATCGGCCGCGTGCTCCGTCCGCGATCGGGTAGGGCTGTTTCGGTGATCCCCTGATTGAGCGGCTCGGAATCGGGTTCGCGCGGCGCATAGCCCGTTTCAGCGAGCTCCGCCGGCGTCGGAACTTTCGGCCGGTTCGTCCGCAGCTCAAGAAGCTTCGGGCGATCATGCAGTGCGGTTGCCGCGGCACGCGCTGTGGCGATGACGGCCTGCTCCTGCCCGGATCGCAGGAAGTTCTCCATCTCGCGCACATACCCATAGCCTACGAACGGGATGAGCATCAGGACGAGGGTCGCGAGGAGCAGCTTCGTGCGGATGCTGAATCCGAGCCTGCGAGTCATGCGCGCTCAGTGCTCCTTCCAGCGATAGCCCATTCCGTAGATGGTATCGATGCCGTCGAACGGGGCGTCGACCGCTATGAATTTCTTGCGGATGCGCTTGACGTGCGAGGTGACGGTGCTGTCGTCGACCGTGAGATTGGCTTCCGACATGAGCTGGTCCCGGCTCTTGACATGGCCCGGATACTTGACCAGCGCATGGACCATCCAAAATTCGGTCAGCGTGAGATCAACTTTCTGATTCCGCCAGACGGCCGTAAGACGCTTGAGATCGAGTCGAAGTGGACCGCGGTCGAGCACATCGTCGTTCTTTTGGGGCGTCGACAAGACATCGATCCGCCTGAACAGCGCGGCGATTCGGGCGAGCAGATGGGGGAGGCTGATGTCCTTGGTGAGATAGTCGTCCGCCCCCAGCCGAAGTCCCGAGACCATGTCGAAGTCACTGTCGCGGGCAGTAAGAAAAATGATCGGCACGCTGTCAGACATGGCCCTGAGCTCGCGGCACAAGGTAAATCCACCATCCACTTCGTCGGCAAGCCCGATATCGATCACCGCGAGATCGGGCATGCGCAGACGAAACGCACCCATCGCAGCAATTCGGGTTCCATACGCAAGGACCTCGTACCCCTGCCTGCGTAGCGCATCCGAGTAGTTTTCGCGGATGGCCTCATTGTCTTCGACGATCGCGATGCGCTTTGGCATGTGTTCCTTGCTGATCTTCAGGTATTCGCAGAGCCTAGCCGCACACGGTGCGCCTCGCAAAAAACCACGCGAAAAGCCATTTTCTCGCCATGATCGTGCCGTACTGTCCGGGATTCAAACTGGATTTGTGCCATTTGATCGCCAGAATTCGGGTCGATCATTCACAAAAGACGATTTCGCACCGAAGCGTGGATGAAACGACGGCCAAGAGGTAGACGTGGAAAAGACACAACGATTGGATGGTACGGGGATGCGCGGCGCGATTTTCGATTGGGGCAATGCAGTGTTTCTGGCGCTTGGCACCGGCATTCTGGTGAGCATTTTGTTCGGCGGGGCCGTGCTCATCCTGTCGTGGGGATCGGGCGGCTGACGTCTCACGGGGTGGGCTCCGAGCGTGTGAGACTCATTCCCCGATCCTTGCGAGCTGCTCGCGCAATTTACTGAGTGTTGCTTCGAATCCGGCCAGGCGCTCTTTCTCCTGTGCGACCACGGCGGCCGGCGCCCGTGCGACGAATCCTGCATTCGCGAGCTTCACTGCCGCTTTGTTGTGTTCCCCGTCCACGCGATCAATCTCTTTTTTTATTCGATCCCGTTCGGCCGCCCGATCGATCTCGACCTTGATCATGAGGCGATAGTCCGCGAAGACGGCAACCGGCGCATCGAGCTTGGGAAGCTCTGCGACCGCGGTTGCATCGGACAATCGGGCGAGGGCGTTCATGTAAGGGAACACCGTGGCCAGCGTCGCCGCGTCGCCCGTTGCAAGCAATGGAATGCGCTTACCCGGTGGGAGGTTCATTTCCCCACGCAAATTCCGGCATGCGTCGATGAGCCCCTTCAGCAGGCGCACATGCGCTTCGGCCGCTTCGTCAATTCGACCGGAATCGGATCGAGGATAACTGGCAACAACGATCGATTCTCCGGACGTGCCGGCGAGCGGCGCCATCTTTTGCCAGAGCTCCTCAGTGATGAACGGAATGAGCGGATGCGCGAGGCGAAGGACGGCTTCCAACACGCGCACCAGCGTACGGCGCGTACCGCGCTGGGCCGCTTCGTCGCCGGCCGATAGCTGCACTTTGGCAAGCTCCAGATACCAATCGCAATATTCGTCCCAAACAAACCGGTAGATCGCGTTCGCTACATTGTCGAGCCGGTACTCCGCGAAGCCTTTCTCGACCTCTGCTTCGACCGATTGCAGCAAACTGATGATCCATCGATCGACAGTTGAAAGTGTGAGCGGCAGGCTCTCGTCGATGCCGCAATCCTTTCCCTCCGTATTCATGAGGACGAATCGCGTCGCGTTCCAAAGCTTGTTGCAGAAGTTGCGATACCCCTCACAGCGCTTGATATCGAAATTGATATTGCGCCCGAGCGTGGCGTACGCGGCCATCGTGAAGCGCAGCGCGTCGGCCCCGAATGGTGGAATACCCTCCGGAAATTCCTTCTTTGTCTTTGCCGCGATGTCGGGCGCATCTCCCGGTCTGATCAAACCGGTGGTCCGCTTCGCGACGAGCGCTGGAAGCGCGATGCCGTCGATCAAGTCAACCGGATCGAGCGTATTGCCCTTCGATTTGGACATCTTCTTTCCCTCGGCATCGCGAATCAAGCCGTGGATATAGACATCCCGAAAAGGCACCCGACCAGTGAACCATGTCGTCATCATCACCATCCGGGCGACCCAGAAGAAAATGATGTCAAAGCCGGTGACGAGGACCGACGATGGCAAGTACATCTCGTATTCCGCTTTTTCGGTCCCCGATGGATCGGGCCAACCCAATGTGGAATGACAGACCAGCGCGGATGAAAACCAGGTATCGAGGACATCCGGATCGCGGGTGAGGATGCCGGCGTAACCCGCCGCAGTAGCGCGTCCTTTTGCTTCTTCCTCATCGCGGCCGACAAAAATTCGACCTTTGTCGTCGTACCAGGCGGGGATCTGGTGACCCCACCAGAGCTGGCGTGAAATGCACCAATCCTGGATCCCGGTGAGCCATTGGTTGTAGACGGTGGTCCAGTTCTCCGGATGGAATTTGACCGCGCCCCGCGCAACGACATCGAGGGCGACTTCGGCGATCGATTTCCCGGGGTGCGGGGATTGATCGGATCCTGATTTCGACATGGCGACGAACCACTGATCGGTCAATAGCGGCTCGACAACCGCGCCGGTTCGTGCACATCGGGGCACCTGCATCCGGTGCGGCTTGGCTACGACCAGGAGCTTCTCGTGTTCCAGGTCTTTTAGAATTTTCGCGCGGGCGTCGTATCGATCCAACCCGCGGTAGGCCTTGGGGCCGTTGGCATTGATTTTTGCATCGAGCGTCAGAACGCCAATCGACGGCAGGTCGTGCCGCACGCCGACCTGATAGTCGTTGAAATCATGCGCCGGCGTGATCTTCACGCATCCGGTACCGAATTCGCGATCGACATAGTCGTCGCCAATGATCGGTATTTCCCGGTCAGTCAGTGGAAGGCGAAGTTTCTTGCCGATGAATCGTCCAAAGCGCTCATCCGCTGGATGGACTGCGACCGCCACGTCACCCAGCATCGTCTCGGGTCGGGTGGTCGCGACGGTCAATCCAATTACGCCATCTTGAGCGCCATCGGCAAATGGATAGAGGATGCTCCAGAGCTTCCCATCTTCTTCTTCGCTCTCGACTTCGAGATCCGATACCGCAGTAAGAAGGATCGGGTCCCAGTTCACCAAGCGTTTGCCGCGGTAGATCAATCCTTGCTCGAAGAGGCGTACGAACGTTTCCGTCACGACACTCGACAACTTCGGATCCATCGTGAAGTACTCGCGCGACCAATCGGTTGACGCGCCGAGCCTTCGCATCTGCTGGGTGATGGTGGAACCTGATTGCTCTTTCCACTGCCAGACGCGCGTGTTGAATGCCGCTCGCCCTAGTGCATCACGAGATAGACCTTCCGCTTCGAGTTGACGCTCGACGACGATCTGCGTCGCGATACCCGCGTGATCGGTGCCGGGGACCCAGAGCGTGTTGAATCCCTTCATCCGATGGTATCGGGCGAGCGCGTCCATGATCGTTTGATTGAACGCGTGGCCCATATGCAGCGTGCCCGTCACATTCGGTGGCGGGAGCTGGGTGCAAAAGGACGGCTTGTCGGAGGCATGCCCCGCCTGAAAAAAGGCGCGGGATTCCCAGAAGGGATACCAACGCTTCTCAATGGCATCAGGTTCGAAGCTCTTGGCGAGTTCCATGATTCTTGGCGTCAACAGGCAGCGGTGAATGAGCGGCGAATGAGGGTGAACGGCGCAGCGCACGTTTGCCGGGCGCTCCCGCCGACAGCAACGCGCCCGCGATTATAGGTGAGCGATGCGCGTGGACTGACTGAAACGACGTGGTTCAACGATCCTGTATGTTGATACGAACAGGATTCGGCGAACCTGTTCGCGCAAGTTTTTTCTCTTCGGCCATTACCTCTGCGACCACCTCACGAACGGCACGCCGAATCTCGGTGAAGAGTTCCGTGCGGATACGGCCAGCGACCTCATCGACGCTCACGCTCAATCGCCCGTACACGCGCGATTCGATCTGCTTCTCCAGATCCGCTGCCAGTTGGCCGACCATCTCGACGCGCAGCTCTCGTTCGAGCTCTTCAAGACCGATATTGCGGGGGCTTGGGTCCGGCTCGATCGGGTTGTCAACAACCTCGGTAAGGATGGGATAGTCCGCCGCCGATTCGGTCGACTTGGAAGATTCGCTTGCGGGCCGCGAACCGCCGAGCGCACCGAGGTTGAGCAACGGGTCATCGCGTTTGGTTGTGCTCACTGTCTGCGTTCCCTATTGGATTTTCGCCCGTTTAACCGGAATGCCGATTGCCGCGCTCGCTCAAATCATGCGTTTCGATCTGGTAGCCGCGATCCCGATAAAAGCGGAACCGGTCGCGCGCCAACGATTTGTCCGCATCATTCTGACTGACGATCTCAAGGACGCGCCTGAATCGCGCAAAGGTGGGTGGATACGCGTCGGCAAGATTTAGAAGGACATCGTCCAACGGCGGATCGCTGACGTCGCGCGCGATCACAATCGGCGTCTCCGCCGCGAGCGGATCGTTCGCCAGGCAGTGCGGGATGAATCCGGTTGGCGCCTGCGTCCACAACTGCCGATCGAGTCGCGCAAGCATCGTTTCATCAGGCACAAATACGAGCATCCGCGTCTTCGCCTGAACGGCCTTTGATGCGAGCCTGCACGCGACCGCAATGCGGTCGTCGGCTCCAACATAAAAGTCGATGCGCGTCACGTTTTCGCGCGCGCCATCAAGAAGGCGGACAACAGGGGGACGGGCCGCCCGGTGGCGCCTTTGCTTGCCCCGCTTCGCCACGCGGTGCCCGCAATATCGAGGTGTGCCCACTCGAAATTGCGCGCGAAGCGAGACAGAAAACAGGCAGCGGTCACGCTTCCGGCGGGACGCCCGCCAATGTTCGCCATATCCGCGAACGGACTCTTCAATTGGTCTTGATAGTCGTCCCAAAGCGGCAATTGCCACACACGATCCCATGCGTCCATGCCGGCTTGCGTCAATTCATTTGCAAGCGCGTCCTGGTTGCTGTACATGCCGGAGGCGACATGCCCGAGCGCGACGACGCAAGCCCCCGTTAGCGTTGCAATGTCTACGACCGCCTGCGGCTTGAAGCGCTCGACATAGGTCAGTGCATCGCACAGGATGAGTCGGCCCTCGGCATCAGTGTTGAGCACTTCGATCGTTTGTCCGGACATGCTCGTGACGATGTCACCCGGTTTGGTGGCATTGCCGTCCGGCATGTTCTCGCAGGCCGGAATGACGCCGATGACATTCAATTTCAGTTTCATTTCAGCAACCGCGCGCATGGTGCCGAGGACGCTGCCTGCGCCCGACATGTCCCATTTCATCTCGTCCATTTCGCCGCTTGGCTTGAGCGAGATCCCACCCGTATCAAAGGTGATGCCTTTGCCCACGAGGCACACGGGCTTGCTCTGTTTGACAGCGCCTTGATACGTGAGGATGATGAATTTTGGGGGCTGGCGCGAGCCTTTGGTAACCGAGAGGAAAGAGCCCATGCGAAGGCGCTCGATGTCTCGCTGCTCGAGCACCTTCACGCCGAGTTTCCATTCGCGAGCAAGCTTTCTTGCCTGGTCGGCGAGATAGGTCGGCGTGCAGACATTACCCGGAAGGTTGCCAAGGTCCCGTGCGAGCGACATCCCCGCGCCGATCGCCGCGCCTTCCAGAACACCGCGGTCCGTGCCGGAATCACGCGTTGGCTGCGACATCGCGTACTCCATCATCGCGATGGGGCGAGGGTCGGATTTTTTGCTCTTCATCGTTTCGAAGCGATAGGTCGCATCGGCCGCCTGGATGGCGGCTTGGCGGGCCTTCCAGTTGGAGGCCTTCGCGGACACCGGCCATTCATCGGCGTAGAGGCTCATCTTCTTGGCCCCGGTTTCCGCGGCGAACGCGACCGAGGCGCGAACCGCTTCGCGAAACTGCTTCACGCCGAACTCGTTTTCGCGACCCAGCCCGATCACCAGCACCCGGGTCGATGCGACGTTTCGCAGTCCATAAAGCATTCGGGTGGACCCAAGCTTGCCTTCCATGTCGCCGCGCTTCGTCAACGCTTGAAGAGCACCACCGCTCGCACGGTCAATGGCCACCGCCGCGGGCGAAAGCTTGCGGGAATCAAATACGCCCACGACGATCAGGTCGGAGTGGATCTTGTCCGGGCTGGAAACTTTCGTGCTAAATTGCATTTGCGTTCCGTTCGTCGTGGTGAACCAGCCGGTTACATGCGGTGGCATCTCGGGTGGGCCGCGCTGAGGCTTTTTATGGCAACGTGCATATTGAGATGCTTCGCGGCCGACCATCGTGGCGGGACGTGGTGATTATATAGGGGCGAACAGCCGGTATCGGCCTCCCTCTTACATTGGTCTGGGTGCACCCGTTGGAAGTCTTGTTCGGGCCCTCAATGCGACCGTGCGCGATCGCGCTCGAAAACCGGCATAAGAGTGATCTACCGACGCGCGACGCTTCGTGAGTTCGGCAACATCGCGACCGCGGTATTCTCGGCGCTCTTTGCGATCTCACTCACGAGCACGATCGTACGAGTCCTTGGCCGCGCGGCCGGTGGCAAGGTCCCGACCGAGGCCGTGCTCGCAACGGTCGGCTTCACGTCTCTCAACTATCTTCCGATCCTGCTGGCGCTGACCGTATTCGTCGCCATCCTGCTTGCACTTTCCAGGAGCTATCGGGATTCGGAGATGGTGGTTTGGTTTTCATCCGGCCAGCCACTCACGGCGTGGATCAAGCCGGTGCTCATCTTTGCCGCACCCATCGTGGTCGTCATCGCGGGGCTCAGTCTTTTCCTCACGCCATGGGCCAACCAGGAACTGGAGAGCTTTCGCCAGCAACTCTCGCAGCGTGAGGAGACATCGAGAATCGCACCAGGCGTATTCCTCGAGTCACCGAGCGCCGATCGGGTATTTTTTGTCGAGTCGCTTGCAGCGGGCGGCGAATCCGTTGAAAAGGTGTTCGTCTCATTTCGCCAGCACGGGCGGCTCGGGGTCATTGTCGCGCAGCGTGGCTACACGGAAGTTGCGCCCAACGGCGATCGGTTCGCGGTGCTGGTAAATGGTCGCCGCTACGAAGGCACCGCGGGCACGCCGGAATATCGGGTCATGGACTTCGAACGTTACTTTATTCGTATCGAGGGTAGGGAGGCGATCGCGGAGCAAGTATCGATCAAAGGACTTTCGACGACCTATTTGATCCGCAATCCGTCCCGAGAGCATCTTGCAGAGCTTCTGTGGCGAATCGGGCTACCCTTGGTTGCATTCGTTCTGGCTTTGCTCGCAATACCACTTTCCTTCGTCAACCCGCGTGCGAGCACATCGGTGAACCTCCTGTTCGCCGTATTTTTCTACATGGTCTACTCGAACCTGCTGTCCGTCGTGCAGGCACAGGTATCGCAGGGAAAGATCGGATTCGGCCTCGGGTGGTGGATTGTCCATGCCCTGATGTTCGCGGTCTTCGCCGTCCTCATGTTTCGCAGAATGCGGCTGCGTTGGTTGCCAAGGTGGCGTTCATGATCACGATCCGGCGCTATCTTGGCCGTGAGGTCTATTTCGCGACCGGTTTCGTGCTGTTCGCATTCTTGGCGCTCTTCGCCTTCTTCGATCTGATCAACGAGTTGCGCGACGTCGGACGGGCCGGATATCGCATCCAGCATGCATTCGGGTTCGTCCTCTTGAGCGTCCCCGGCCACATCTATGAGCTATTTCCTGTGGCGGTGCTGATCGGCACCCTTTACGCGCTTTCCCACCTCGCGTCGAATTCGGAATACACGGTCATGCGTACCTCCGGATTTTCTCCGGTTCACGCCGGACGAACGCTCGTTCGCTTGGGTGGCGTGTTTGTCGTCCTGATCATTCTCGTCGGAGAGTTCGTGACGCCGTATGCCGAGCGAGCCGGCCAGCGGCTTCGCCTCGCCGCGCTGGGGTCGACCGTCGCCCAAGAATTCCGATCGGGCCTCTGGGTGCGTTCGCAGCAAACGTTCGTCAATGTGCGTTTGGTCGAGGCGGATGCAACGCTCACCGGCGTGACGATGTATGAATTCGACAATGAACTGCGTCTTCAAGCCATCAGCGAGGCGCGCAAAGGGCGCTATGCAACGGGCAACCGGTGGGAGCTTCTGGAGGTCACGCAGACGCGGTTTTCCGACTCCGGTACGGTCGTCAGAACCCTTGACTCGATTGATTGGATTTCGGTACTGACGCCAGAGGTATTGGCGGTCCTTACGATCGATCCGCAGAAGATGACCTCTTGGAACCTGTGGCAGTACGCGCAACACCTCAGGGCAAATAAGCAGCGTACCGAACGTTATGAGATCGCGCTTTGGACCAAAGTCGTCTATCCCTTCGCAGCGTGGGTGATGATGGCCCTCGCGCTACCGTTCGCGTACATCCAAGCCCGCCACGGGGGACTTGGATGGAAGGTGTTCTCTGGCATCATGCTAGGGATCCTCTTCCACGGCCTCAATAGCCTGATCGGGCATCTCGGCGTCTTGCAGCTGTGGCCACCCGCGGTCGCAGCCGCATTGCCGAGCGCGTTGTTTTTATTGTCCGCGATCGGGATGATGTGGTGGGTTGAGCGGCGATAGCAGGAGTCCCGGCGAGAATGCGATTTGCGCTTATGGGCGGTTGCGGGGCGGTTCCATCACCAGCTTCGTGCCGGAAATCCGGTCGTACAGGGTTTGGTTCTGCGGGTCGATCAGGGTCCACCCGAGCGCCACGGCTAATGGCAAGAGGCATGCCCACCCGGCCAATGAGTCAGGACGTTCTCGAATCCAGATGACTGCAAAGACGGCCGTGCACCAGGTAAGCGAACCTACAGCGAACCGGCATAGAACCCATCGCATCGGCACTGCGCCGCCGTCTCTGGCGACCAATCGCAATCGCCATGCCCGCATCGGCAGCGTCTGGCCACCACGCCATGAGTAGATGAAATAGACGCCAACGGCTGAGTACCAAAACAGAAACAGCGCGTATCGATACCCTTTGGGAAGGCGCCCAGATTGGATGCCCGTCAGCGCCAAGATTCCGGCGAACGCAAATCCGACGGCAATGGCAATTGCGAGAACGGGTAGCGACTCGTAGGCCGCAGCCAGCAAGCGTCTCCAGATCGAAGGAAATTCGCTGCTCGGGGAGATTGTCGAGCGCTCGCTACGGAGATAGGTTGCTCGGGCCGGAAGCCGGCATTCGCCGTGTCGGCCCGCCGAGCAATAGCCTAATTTCTTACAGCGGATCCCTCGGGTGCAAACTGCCGGCGCTCATCCTCAGGAAGTTTCCGGTATTCGTCCCATTTCTGGCGAACAGCATGGCGCTCGGCCTGGGGTAGTCGAGAAAGGTCCCGGTAGTTTTCCCTGGCAACTTGCCGTTGCTCAGGGGTAAGGCTCGCCCATGTTTTCATGCGCCGCTGAATGCGTTCTTGCTCGTCCTTCGCCATTTTCGGGTACTGGTTCGCTATGGAAATCCATTTCGCCTTGCGTTGGGCGTCAAAATTTCCCCACTCGGACTCGAGCGAGCTCAGGATCGATTGCTGTTCTTTCTTGAGCGCAGACCATGTCGGCCCGTTGCGATCGGCAGACCATGCGCTGGTCGCCACGCAAAGGCCGATCAGGATGATCACTCGGTAGATTTTCTTAACCATGATTGGAACCCCGAATCCAAATAGGCGTCGATCGGCAAGTCCCCCTTGAGGACCGCGGCGTCGAGCTCGCCAAGCTCGTCCACAATCTGAGACGTCTGCAAATACTGGAATGCGATCAGCACAAGGATCCCGAAGACGAGCGGCAATAGAAACCGCGCCGCCCCCCCGCTGGGCGCGAACATGCGCCCGGCCCAAACCGGAATCAAGACCCATGATTCCTGGCGCTGGCGCTCCAGTGCCTGCTCCCGCGCTGCGCGCAACTGGCTGATTTTGGTCGCATCAAGCGTAAGCCCTTCGTTCAACAGGCCTCGAATGCGCGCCCCAACGTGATCTTCATTCATGATTGCAGGTCAATACCCTTTGCCCGGAGTGTTGCCGCCAGCGCATGTGTAGCTCTCGAACAGTGCGTCTTGACGCTTCCTTCTGAGCACCCCATGGCCAACGCCGTTTCTGCGACATCAAGCTCCTCCCAGTAACGTAACAGAAACGCTTCCCGTTGACGCGCAGGGAGCTTTTGAATCTCCAATTCGAGCAGGGCTAGCAATTCGGTCTGTTGGACCTGATCGGCTGGATTTTGCGGGATCGCCGCATCGTCCGCGGATTCGATCGAATCCAGCGGATCACTCTCGTCTTCATTGGATTTGCCGAACAACGTCGATAGAGGCGTGGTCCAGAAAGCGCGCACCTTGTGACGCCGAAAGTGATCACGAATCGCGTTCTGGAGGATGCGCTGGAACAGCATCGGCAACTCCTCCATAGGACGATGCCCGTATTTTTCCGCGAGCCTCATCATGCTGTCCTGAACGATATCGAGCGCAGCGTCTTCGTCGCGAACAGCGAAGTACGCGTGCTTGTATGCACGCCGCTCGACCGATGCGAGGAAATTGGAAAGCTCGGGTTTGGAGGACAGCGGAAGGTCCCTTTATGGTTTCTTGTTTGGGAATCGCAATGCGCGCGATGGTAGGCGGATTCTGCCTGCCTTCTCAACGGTCCGGCGAGCTCGATTCGTGCATTCCCGGCGCTCCGCTTTCGCTTGGCACCTGTTTTGCCTTAAAATTCAAACTCTTTTTGTTCGTATTTGCCCGTTTCGACAGAATACCGGGCCCTCGATTTTGGGTGTTCACAGTGGATTTTTCATGGAAATGACTGGTGCAGAGATCGTAATCAAATGCCTTGAGGCCGAGGGAGTCGACTGCGTATTTGGCTATCCGGGCGGTGCGGTCCTGTTCATTTACGACGCGCTCTTCAAGCAGGACAAGGTCAAACATGTCCTTGTCAGGCACGAGCAAGGTGCCGCCCACGCGGCAGACGGATATTCCAGATCGAGCAACCGCGTCGGGGTGTGCTTGGTGACTTCCGGACCCGGTGTAACCAACGCGGTCACCGGAATTGCCACCGCTTTCATGGACTCGATCCCGATGATCATCATCAGCGGGCAAGTGCCGACGCACGCGATCGGGCTTGACGCTTTTCAAGAGGTTGATGCGATCGGCATCACGCGTCCGTGCGTCAAGCACAACTATCTGGTCAAGGACGTACGGGATCTCGCGTCCACGATGCGGAAAGCGTTTCACATCGCCACTACCGGACGACCGGGCCCGGTGCTGGTCGATATTCCCAAGGATGTAACCGCTGCCAAGTGCGAGTTCGAATATCCCGAGCAGGTAACGCTCCGATCGTACAACCCCGTGATCAAGGGGCATATCGGACAGATCAAGAAGGCGGCGCAGCTTCTGATCGAGGCAAAGCGTCCCATGGTGTACACCGGGGGCGGGGTCATTCTTTCCGATGCAGCGGAGCATCTGACGAAGCTTGTGAAGATGCTTGGCTTTCCGTGTACGAACACGCTTATGGGTCTTGGCGGCTACCCGGGCACGGATCCTCAGTTTGTCGGGATGCTCGGCATGCACGGCACGTACGAAGCGAATATGGCCATGCAACACTGCGACGTGCTCCTTGCCGTCGGCGCGCGCTTCGATGATCGCGTCATCGGCGACCCCAAGGACTTCGAATCATTCGCTCGCAAGATCATCCATATCGATATCGATCCGTCGTCGATTTCCAAGCGAGTAAAGGTGGATGTCCCGATCGTTGGCCATCTGCCAGAAGTGCTGGAGGAGCTCACCCACCAGCTCGAGCCTCGGACGGTCGAACTGGATAAGAAGGCGATCGACGCTTGGTGGACGCAGATCGAGCTTTGGAAATCGAAAGATTGCCTTCGATACGACCGCATCTCGAAGCAGATCAAGCCGCAGTTCGTGCTCGAGAAGCTCTATGAGATTACCGGCGGCGACGCGTTCGTGACATCTGACGTTGGTCAGCATCAGATGTTCGCCGCCCAGTTCTATAAATTCGCGAAGCCGCGGCGATGGGTGAACTCAGGGGGCCTCGGCACTATGGGCTTTGGGTTGCCCGCTGCCATGGGTGTGCAGCAGGCGAACCCCGGCGCAACGGTTGCCTGCGTAACCGGTGAAGCGTCGATCATGATGTGCATACAAGAGTTGTCGACGTGCAAGCAGTACCGTATGCCGATCAAGGTGATCAATCTCAATAACCGCTACATGGGGATGGTGCGGCAGTGGCAGCAGTTCTTTCACGGCAATCGGTATGCCGAGTCATACATGGATGCTTTGCCCGATTTCGTGAAGTTGGCGGAAAGTTTCGGGCATGTCGGCATGCGAATCGAAAAACCTTCGGACGTCGAATCGGCGCTTCGAGAAGCGTTCAAGCGAAAGGATGACCTGGTCTTCATGGATTTCTTGACGGACCAGACAGAGAATGTGTACCCGATGGTCGCCGGAGGCAAAGGCCTCACTGAAATGATTCTCGCTGAAGACCTCTAACAAGAAAGAGGCGTAGCCGCAACGAGGGCGCCGCGCGCAACATCGCCCGATCGGCGTGGCCCGAGGCGGGTACCGATCCGGTGAGTCAACCCAAATCCAGCATATAGAAATAATGAGACATATCATTTCAGTTCTTCTCGAGAACGAGGCCGGCGCCCTATCGCGGGTTGCAGGACTCTTCTCCGCGCGTGCATACAATATCGAGTCCTTGACCGTTGCACCGACCGAGGATGCATCGCTTTCGCGGATGACCATCGTCACGACGGGCTCCTCCGATGTCATCGAGCAGATCACGAAGCAATTGAACAAGCTGATCGAGGTGGTAAAGCTCGTCGACCTGTCCGAAGACCGGCATATCGAGCGGGAATTGATGCTCGTGAAGGTGAGGGCGACGGGCGTACACCGGGACGAAATGAAGCGGATGGCCGAAATTTTTCGAGGCCGCATTCTTGACGTCACCGAAACCACCTATGTCATCGAGCTCACCGGAACCGGCCAAAAACTCGACGCGTTTCTCGAAGCGCTGGATCGTGGCGCGATTCTCGAGACGGTGCGCACGGGTGCCTGCGGCATCGCCCGGGGCGAGCGCGTGTTGCGGGCGTAGAGGACCCGACAAGCGCGGTTTCCAAATCCAGTGCACCGACGGCCGCGACCGGATCCGGCGCACAGTTGTGTTGGCCATGCTCATTTAATCTACAAGGGGGTGTCATGAAGGTCTACTACGAAAAGGATGCGGATCTATCCCTGATCAAGGGGAAGAAAGTTTCGATCATCGGATACGGCTCGCAGGGTCACGCACATGCTTTGAATTTGAACGAATCCGGCGTGAAGGTAACTGTTGGATTGCGCAAAGGTGGCGCATCGTGGGACAAGGCAAAGAAGGCCGGGCTCAAAGTTGCGGAAGTGCGCGATGCCGTCAAGGGCGCGGACGTCGTGATGATGCTGATGCCCGACGAAAGTATCGGGTCAGTGTACAAGGCCGATGTCGAACCCAACATGAAGAAAGGGGCGTCGCTTGCGTTTGCACACGGATTCAATATCCATTACGGACAGGTTCAACCACGTCCCGAAATCGATGTATGGATGGTTGCTCCGAAAGCGCCAGGTCATACCGTGAGGTCGACGTACGCCGCCGGCGGTGGTGTACCGATGCTGATCGCAGTCCACCAGGATCCGTCTGGCAAGGCACATGACATGGCGCTTTCATACGCGGCTGCGATTGGTGGCGGAAAGGCCGGCGTAATCGCCACGAATTTCAAGGAAGAGACGGAGACGGATCTGTTCGGTGAGCAGACCGTCCTCTGCGGCGGTTGCGTCGAGCTCGTCAAGGCGGGGTTCGAGATTCTTGTTGAGGCGGGTTACGCACCGGAAATGGCGTACTTCGAATGCCTCCATGAGCTCAAGCTGATTGTCGACTTGATGTACGAAGGGGGGATCGGAACCATGAACTATTCGATTTCAAACAATGCGGAATACGGCGAGTACGTCACCGGGCCGAAAATCATCGACGACGGAACGCGTCAGCGCATGCGCGAGGCGTTGGCCAGAATTCAGTCAGGCGAATATGCACGCGACTTCATCCTGGAGAACCGGGCAGGTGCACCCATGTTGCTCGCGCGCCGCAGAATGACCGCGGAGCATCAGATTGAAATCGTCGGAGGCAAGCTTCGTGACATGATGCCGTGGATACGCCGGAATCGTCTGGTCGATCAAACGAAGAATTAGCCGGCGCGATTCACTGATTGACTGATCCAAAGATGCGCGAGCGGAGTGATCCGCGCGCTACCACGCGTCAGCGACAACAACCCCGGAGCACGACCTTCTCCCACGCCCCCGCTCGATCGGTAGCAAATGCCCGCGACGCCACCATATTGCCGCGGCGCTTCTGAATGATGGGCCAACGCAGACGTTTCTACCGACGAATGCGCGGGGGATGGGTAACCTGGAATCAGGATAGATTCCAGGCTGAACTTCTGATGAATGCTTGAATCAGGCATGGATCGCGAGGCATTGGTTGCGATGGATGGACGTCCTCCTATCTTGAGACCCGGACTGCGTGGCCAGATTCGCAGAAAGGGGATCTACCTGTTGCCGAACCTGTTGACCACAGGTTCACTGTTTGCGGGCTTCTACTCGATTGTCCAGGCAATGAATTCGCGATTCGAGCTGGCGGCCATCGCCGTATTTGTTGCGATGGTGCTCGACAGTCTGGATGGTCGGGTCGCGCGCCTGACACGCACCCAAAGCGAATTCGGCGCCGAGTACGACAGCCTGTCAGACATGGTCTCGTTTGGGGCGGCGCCCGCGCTGATCATGTATGAATGGGCGCTCAAGGATCTTGGAAGACTCGGTTGGATCGCAGCGTTCGTCTACTGTGCCGGCGCGGCATTGCGGCTTGCGCGCTTTAACGCCAATATCGACGTTGTGGACAAGCGATTCTTTCAGGGGCTGCCGAGTCCCGCTGCCGCAGCCCTTGTGGTCGGATTCATTTGGGTCAGTGATGATCTCGCGATTCACTTGCAGCATTTCATCCGCGGATTGGCATGCGCGGTCACCTTATTCGCCGGAATAACCATGGTCACCAGCATCCATTTCTATAGTTTCAAGGATCTCAACTTTCGGCGTAGTGTTCCGTTCTGGGCGGCCCTGGTCATGGTGCTGCTCTTGATTCTCGTTTCCGCCAACCCCCCGATCGTATTGTTCGGAATATTCGTAGCCTACTCAGTATCCGGCTACATTATGTGGATATGGAATTATCGAGGATCGCGGTCGCCCTTTTAGGCGGCCATCGACAGGTTTTCGAAGGAGCACGGCATGGAAGAGCGGCTTATCATCTTCGATACGACGATGCGAGACGGCGAACAAAGCCCCGGCGCATCAATGACGCGAGAAGAGAAGGTCCGGATTGCTCGGCAACTTGAACGCCTGCGTGTCGATGTCATCGAGGCAGGATTTCCAGCATCGTCGCCGGGCGATTTCGAGGCGGTCAAGGCGGTCGCGAGAACGATCAAGGATTCCACGGTCTGTGGACTCGCGCGCGCAAACGATCGTGACATCGGACGTGCCATCGAGGCCCTCAAGGGTGCGAAATCCTGGCGCGTTCACACTTTCATTGCGACCAGCGCGCTTCATATGGAGAAGAAGCTTCGCATGAGTCCCGATCAGGTTCACGAACAGGCGCGCCTTGCGGTTCGGTACGCCCGCCAGCACTGCGACGATGTCGAGTTTTCTCCTGAAGACGGGAGTCGATCGGAAGCCGATTTCCTTTGTCGTGTGCTGGAAGACGTGATCAAGGAAGGGGCCCGCACCGTCAACATCGCGGATACCGTCGGCTATGGTGTACCAGAACAATTTGGTGAGTTTGTCCGTACGCTCCGAACTAGAATTCCGAATTCGGACAAAGCAGTTTGGTCCGTCCACTGTCACAACGATCTCGGTATGGCCGTCGCCAATTCGCTTGCCGGCGTTCATATCGGCGGAGCCAGGCAGGTCGAATGCACGATCAACGGACTTGGCGAGCGCGCAGGCAACACGTCGCTCGAAGAGGTCGTGATGGCAATTCATACGCGTCGCGATTTCTACAAACTCGCCACCGGCATTGAAAAATCTCAGATCGTTCCTGCATCGCGATTGGTGTCCCAGATTACCGGATTCCTGGTGCAACCTAACAAAGCGGTGGTGGGGGCCAATGCGTTTGCTCATGCATCCGGAATACACCAGGATGGCGTTTTGAAGCAACGCGAGACCTACGAGATCATGCGTGCGCAGGATGTCGGTTGGACGACGAATCGGATCGTCCTCGGCAAGCTTTCCGGCCGGAACGCCTTCAAACAACGCCTGAAGGAACTGGGAATCGAATTGGAATCGGAAGAATCGATTAACTCGGCGTTTCAACGATTCAAGGAGCTCGCCGACAAGAAGGCGGAGATCTTCGACGAAGATATTCATGCACTTGCGTCGGAGGACGTCGCAGGTGCCGAGAAGGAGCACTTCAAGCTCGTTTCAATGTCCCAGCACAGCGAGACCGGGGAGAGACCACAGGCAGAAATCGTCCTGCATGTCGGGGCGACGGAACAGCACGCGGCGTCGGACGGTAGCGGCCCGGTCGATGCAACATTCAAGGCGATCGAATCGATCGTGAAAAGCGGCGCAGAGCTTGCGCTCTATTCCGTCAATGCCGTCACGCAGGGAACCGAATCTCAGGGTGAAGTGACTGTCCGATTGGCGCGCGGCGGAAGGATCGTCAATGGCGTAGGTGCCGACACCGATATCATTGTTGCCTCTGCGAAGGCTTACCTGAGCGCGTTGAATCGGCTGCTGAGTGATAGCGACCGTTTGAATCCACAGTTCGCGGTCGAGTCGCCCTAGCGATCTTCCGCGTGCGTTTGATTGTGTTGAATTCGAGGTGAGCCGGGAAGCTCGGCGAAGCTCACGGAACTTAGTGACTGCGGGATGCACGCGCCGAAAACGCGGCGCAAAAAAAGAGCGAAATCGCCAGGGCTACCTCCAACGAAGCAAGGATGCGAGGCAATCCCGCTTCGGACCAAGCGCGCACGATTCCCTCGGCGAAATACGCGAGAACAAGCAGAGAGGTCCACTGATAGGTGTACCGGCGCGCGCTGAGTAGCCCGCGGAGCGCGAAAACCAGCGGTACCGCCTTGAGCACGAGCCATGAGCCTCCTGGGCGAAGCGGCGCTAACCAAAGCTCCCAGGTGATCGAAAGAACAATCAAGGCGGTAACGGTCGACCACGCGCCGTGATAAAGAATGTTCGTCATAGCCTGCAGCGGGTGTTCGGAGGGGCTTGTCCCTATCGAGGGGCGGACTTGTTCGTTCGTGTCGTTACGACACCGAGCTGAATTGTACAAGCTGAGTCGTTGCCATCCGCTCGACGATGCGATTTGGCTGCAACCGGAGTTTCGTCTGCAACTCGCCTACCGTTAGCTCGCACACCGAGTCAAGCTGGGTGACGGACGTTACGACGATAGGATCGCTTTGCGAAGAGGTCGCGTCGGTCAGCAAGAGCGCTGGCTCGCCTAGAGACTCGGTGGTCATCCGGCGTACATTCACCGGGCGCGCGGATGGTGCTATTTCCTGGAGTCCAATCTCGACATGCGCGGCGTTGTCCGAGAGGGTCCATCTGACTACGCAGATGTGGCATCCCGGGTTATTCGGGGAAAAAACGCCGACAACCTCGCCAACCCGTACCTGTGCGACCGGGCCCGACGTGTGGGTGAGCGCAAATCCCATCGCACTTTCGTTTGTCACGAGCCAGCGCGCACTCGCTTTTTCATCATCGCTATTCGAATTGAGGAATGACCAAATTTCGGTTAGACCGACTTGTATCCCTACATGAGCCTGCGTCTTGAGACGATTCAGTTGGCGTGACGGCGCCGCCCACTGTCTTGCGAGAAGGGCGATGATTGCGCCTCGTCTGGAACGTCCAATCGAGGCCGAACCGCCGATATCCGGCGCATCGAGTGGTCCGTCAGTTGCCCCTTGCAACAATGCTTTCGCAACCTCACCGACATCCAGAAAGAAGTCGCTGGGGTGAAGGGTCCCCGCTTGGTTGCTTGCGTAAGCGCAACCGGCTTGATCGCGATGCGGTTTGATGAGAAAGCCCGATCCGATTTCGCAAGCGGCCTTGGCCGGGATGAATTCAGCGCGATCCGCGTTTCGATCGATCAGTTCCACAGCGCATTCAAGGTCATCGGATGTAAATCGAAGGGGATCGGAAAACGCCAATAGCAGCGCTCGCTTATAGATAGAGGCGGGCGATTGCGATGACTCGTTTAATACGCTCGCCGCAACCCCGCGGCGCGTCGCGAAGTGGTGAAGATCATGCAATTCGTGCCACGCACCCTTCGGAGCGCTCGCATGGACACGATATGAAAGGCATATGCGGCGACTTATGAGTGACATCATTCGCTGCACGGGAACTACCGCACGCCCGCTCGATGCAAGGCCAAACAATCGTCGCGACTGCTCTTTGAGCTGGATCTTATAGCTCGTAGTCAGGGCGGCGAGCAGATCGTCGGACAGATTGAAAAGAGCTCGCTTCTCTGGGGACAACGGGACGTTCAAATTGCAGAGTTGGGCCTCTAGACGCGGAATAGTGCCCTTGAAAAGATCGTGGACGCGCTCGTTCAAATCTTGTCTTAGGGCAATTCGAACTCGAGTTCCGTTCAGCGCATGAATTCTCGAGAGGACCTCACGACTTTGGGTGATGCTGAACTGCGTCTCGACGTTTTCGATGGATTCGACAAATCGTTGCGGATCAAATTGCTCGATTTCCCGCGAACTCGGCTCGATCGGCCGTAAGCTCAATTGAACAGGCACTTTCCTCCCCCTCCGCAGATTTCGTTGTTTTTTACGATCGCGGAGTCCCTGAGCAAGGGTTGTACCCATTGCCCGGGTTGAGGTCTCCCACAGATGCGATAGTACCGAACCAGAAAATTGGTCAGTCGGCGACGCTGACCAATGCAGCGGAATCCAAGGTGGTGTGGATTAAGGCCTCGCTGCGAGTTTCAGGGAGACGCGCCTTGCTTGGAATCGGCAGGGAACGATGCGCGTTCGACACACCGAAGTTTAAACATCTGAAGCCCAGAGCCGATCTTCCGTCGTCGATGCGAGACGTCCGTCATATTTCCACGTACGCAACGCCGCCATGACCAGATTCGGATACTCCGGACGACCAAGGCTTCCGTTGTAACGGCCCAAGGCCCGATACAAGTCACCCTTCTCGATGTCGAGATAATGTCGAAGAATGACGCAACCGTAACGCAGGTTGACCCGTAGATGGAAGAGGTTGTGACTCGGTTCGCCGATGACCTTGATCCAAAAGGGCATCACTTGCATGTATCCGCGAGCGCCGGCACTGGATACTGCATATTTTTTGAAGGCACTTTCCACCTGCATGATTCCCAGCACAAGCTGAGGATCGAGGCCGGCACGCGTTGCCTCGTAGTGAACGGTCTTTAGTAGCTCCACCCGAACTTTCGGGTCCTGAATGCGTTGTTTGAGTCGTTCGGACATTTCCGCAAGCCATCGATACCCATCAGCCGGGTCCGCGAAGCGAAGGCTCGGCACGGCCGTATCGCTAACCGCCTGCGACATCCTCGCCCTAACGCTTGCCGAGAGGGGCTCGTACATTTGCTTGCCGGCCCACGCCCCCGCCACGCAACTCAGATTGAGCGCGAATAGCAAGGCGAACCGCGTCGTCATAGCAGGCGGTTCCTGACGAATTCGAGGATAGATTCCATCGGGATCGCCTCGGAATTCGTATCCCGTCGAAATTGGTACTCGATCGCGCCGTTGGACAAGCCGCGCTCCCCAATGACGACTCGATGTGGAATACCAATCAGTTCGAGGTCGGTCAGAAGCACTCCAGGGCGCTCGTCTCGGTCCTCCAGAAATACCGACATGCCTGCTTGAGTGAATTCCGAATACAGACGATCGGCAAATTCTCTTACCCTCGAGCTGCGGCTATATCCAAGTGGAACGATCGCGATCCGGAAAGGTGCCATCGCATCCGGCCAGATGATTCCCCGCGAATCGTGATTTTGTTCGACGGCCGCGCCGACGATGCGCGTCACCCCGATTCCGTAGCAGCCCATTTCAAACGGATTCGCCTTGCCTGATTCATCGAGGAATGTCGCCTGCATCGCCTTGGAGTATTTCGTGCGGAGCTGAAAAATATGTCCGACCTCGATGCCGCGCTGGATTGCCAGGACGCCCCGCCCGTCGGGGCTCGGATCACCCGCGACGACTTTGCGGATGTCGGCAATCAGCTCTGGTTCCGGAAGATCCCGGCCCCAGTTGGTTCCGGTCAAATGAAAGTCCGCTTCGTTAGCGCCACAGACGAAGTTGCTCATCGCGGCCACGGCGCGATCGGCAATAACGCGAATGTCGGACGCAATGCCAACAGGTCCGATGTAGCCCGGCCGGCAATGAAGGTGGTGGTCGATCTCCGCGTCGGTCGCAAATCGAAACGGATCCAGGTTGGGCAGCTTCTGCGTCTTGATTTCGTTCAACTCGTGGTCGCCACGCAAGAGCAGGAGGACGAATTTTTCGCGACTTACTGCGGCGATTGCTTTCACGGTATTCGCGAGCGGCACACCAAGCAAGGCGGCTACGTCCTCGCATCGGGTCGTGCCTGGCGTAGCAACCTTTTCCAGCGATTGCGTTGGCCCCCAACGGGGCGATCCGGAATCGATTGCTTCGGCGAGCTCGACATTGGCGGCGTAATCGGAGTCGCGTGAAAACGCAATTGCGTCCTCGCCCCATTCGGCAAGCACAAGGAACTCGTGGGAACCGGTGCCGCCAATGGACCCCGTGTCCGCTGCAACCGCCCGAAAATTGAGACCGAGCCGCGTGAATATTCGCATATAGGTCTCGTACATGTTCTCGTACTCGCGGCGAAGGTCAGCGAAGTTTGCATGGAACGAATAACCATCCTTCATGACGAATTCACGAGATCGCATGACCCCAAATCGTGGGCGGATCTCATCTCGAAATTTCGTTTGAAGCTGATAGAAATGGACAGGGAGTTGCCGATAGCTCTTGATTTCGCGCCTTGCCAGATCGGTGATGACTTCTTCATGCGTCGGGCCGACGCAAAATTCGCGATCGTGACGATCCTTGAGGCGCAAGAGCTCGGGGCCGTACATCTGCCACCGGCCCGATTCTTTCCAGAGCTCGCTCGGTTGGATTGCCGGCATGAACATCTCAATCGCCCCGGCTTTATTCATCTCCTCCCGGATCACGGCTTCGACTTGGCGAACCACGCGGAGCCCAAGCGGCATCCAGCTGTAGATGCCGCCGGCCAAGCGTCGGATCAAGCCGGCACGGAGCATGAGCTTGTGGCTCACGAGCTCGGCATCGGCCGGGGCCTCTTTGAGCGTTGATACAAAGAACTTCGAAGCTCTCATGACGATCCCGCGAAAACCTCAAATTCTACACACGGGATCACCAACGGGACGGATTCCCACTGAAATCGTGTGCTGCGGCCCGAGCGGCAATCGCCGCAACGCTGTTCTGCGCCCGAGAGCATCGGGCTCGTTGCCATATGCGGGGCAGTCCTTTTATTCGATACCGTTCTGTGGAAGAATCGGGGCAACTTATGGATTCGACGGTGAAGTGAGCCATGCTCGATAGAGATGGTTATCGCCCTAACGTCGGGATCGTGATTTGCAACGCCAAGAACGACGTCTTTTGGGGCAAGCGTACGAGAGAGCATTCGTGGCAGTTCCCGCAGGGTGGCATCAAGTACGGCGAGTCGCCGGTTCAGGCGATGTACCGTGAGTTGCACGAGGAAGTGGGTCTGCTGCCAGAACATGTGCGAGTGCTGGGCCGAACGCGAGAGTGGTTGAGATATGACGTTCCGTCCCAATGGATTCGTCGCGAGTGGCGTGCGGCATATCGCGGGCAGAAGCAGATCTGGTTTCTGCTACGGCTAGTGGGTAGGGACTGCGATTTTTGTCTGCGAGCGACGCCGCGGCCGGAGTTCGACGCGTGGCGTTGGAGCGAATATTGGGCACCCCTGGAAACGGTTATCGATTTCAAGCGGGGCGTCTATCAATCTGCGCTCGTCGAGCTTGAGCGATACCTTCATCGCGATCGGCGAAGGCACGACGATGATCCGCGATTGGAGGTCGATGAACCCGAACGCAGTGACCCGAATCCAAATGCGTAAGCGGGTTGAAACCAGTCCCAGTATTGTGGACCCCTGAGTCAAGACAATACTTCACCCAGTTTAAGCTGCACATTCGACTTCACTCGCAGCTGAATGGCGCTGCCCCGGTTTTGCCTTTGCTTTGGTTCGTGCTGTTGCTTCTGC
>JANMUI010000923.1:0-2317 GCA_031391405.1 Betaproteobacteria bacterium | reverse complement strand
GCGCGTGAAGAAGTCGGGGTGATGCCGATGAACGCCATCCGTCCCTCCATGGCTGATTGGTGAGCGCGATGCCCGGGTGCTACTTCACGAGCCCCTTGCCTTTCAGGAACTCGTGAAATTGTTTGGCCTCAGCGCCCGACGCCTTCGAATTGAATGCAAGCGTCCAAAGGCCTTGCTGGAATGCCGCGATCGCCTTGTCGTACTGGTCCTTCTCCATTGATATTTCTTTCATGCCCTTGCCGGCGAGATCGCGAAGTTCCTGCTGGGTCCGTGCGGTCATCGCATTCATGCCGAGCGGTTCGATGTTCTTGCCTTCGTCCATGAGGACCTGCCGATCGGCCGGATCGAGCTTGTTGAACTTGTCGAGATTGATCAGGAGCAAGTAATACGAGTACCCGAAACGCGGTGCCACCATGAACTTGGAGACTTCATACCATTTGAAGTCCATGGCACCCACGACCGGCCAGATCACACCATCAACCGTACCGCGCTGGAGCGCGCTGTATATTTCCCCGCCTTGCAAAGTCACCACCGACGCATTGAGCGAATCGGTAAAGGCCTTGTAGAACGGATTCGCCCGGAGCTTGCGCCCGCTGAAGTCCTGGCCCGGCTTGATGTCTTCCTTCAACAATACGTGGAACGATCCGGTCCCGGGCGCTTGCCCCGGTACGACTGCGAGCAGCTTGAGATTGTGTCGCGCATAGTCGCGATCGACATAGTCGAACACGCCGTTCTTGCGCCAGCCTTCGGGATCGGGATCGAGCGTGTAGAGCCCGAGCGAAACGGAGGCAACGTTCACATGCCACGGCTGGACGGTGTAGAGGACGTCGAACGCCCCTTTCTGCACCGGTTGGAACTGCTCCTGCGCGGGCACGACTTCGGGGCCGCTGGTGCGAAACGAGAGTTTGCCCTTGCTCGCGGCCTTCACCGCTTCCATGTATTTGTCGACGACCAGCGGTGTGCCCGGGAAGCGGCCATCGAACGTGTTGAGGAGCTTCAGCTCCGTGCTTTGCGCGAGCAGCGCTCCTGGGAAAATCGCGGCGAGTGCGAGTACGAAACCTCGGATCATTCGATTCACGTTCGCTCCTTCTGTGGCCATGCTTGATGATGACTTCGGTTGCTCTACCAGATGGTCTGTCCGCCATCGACGACGATCGACGCGCCGTTGATGTAGGAGGCGGCATCCGATGCGAGGAATGCCGCGACATTGGCGATCTCGCTGCATTCGGCCAACCGCCCCATCGGGATGTTGGCTTTCACCGCATTCCCGCTGACGGCATTCGATTCAATGTAGCCCTTCACGCGCGGTGAGAGCGTCGCACCGGGACAAAGGCCAACCACGCGCACGCCCTTTGGACCGTAGTCGATGGCCAGTTGCCGGGTCAGTGACAACACCCCACCTTTGGCCGCGCAATAAGCCGGCATGTGCGGGAAGCCGATCACGCCGAATGTGGAGGCGACATTCACGATCGCACCGCCGCCTGGGGCCTGTTGCAGTTGCGGCAAGAACGCACGGCACATGAAGAAGATCGAGTTGAGATCGATGGCAATGATCTCATTCCAATTCGCCGTCTCGAGCTCAGTGATCGGTTTGACGAAGTTGGTGCCAGCATTGTTGATGAGCGCCTTGATGGGCTCGTTCGATGCAGTGATTTTCTTGTGGAAAGCGATGACCTCGGCCTCCACGGCGACATCGACGACATGCGTTTCGCAGGCGACATTGCTCTTTGCGAGCATCGCCGCGGTCTTGTCGAGCTTGCCACCGGTGCGCCCGACCAGAATGACCTTCGCATCGAGCTCGCCAAGAATCTCGGCGCATGCCTGACCGATCCCGGAACCCGCCCCGGTCACGATCACGCGTTGACCTTTGAACTTCAAAGCAGACAGCATTGAATTCTCCCCTTATGCGGCCAGCGCCTTGACGCTTGCGGCTAATCCCATGTACTCGCGATCGGTGAGCTGCTGCAACGCAGGCGCGACTTCCGTCGAAAACAGCCGAATGTTCTTCGTCGCAAGGTCACCCGGCAGGGTCCCGAATTGCAACAGTGCGAGGAAATTCTGGAAACCCAGCAGGCGATGGGCTTCGACCAGTTTCTTTCGCACGGTATCGACGCTGCCGATCATGCAGATGCCAAGATTGATGAGCGAGTCGACCGTCTGTCCCCCCATGATCTGCTTCTTGTGCGTGGCCATGCGCTTGGCCGAATCGAGCGAGAGGTAGCCGGGCGGGAACATCATCTCGAACGAGAGGTTCAGGAATTTATTGAACAGCGATTCGATGTGTGGCCTGGCTTCTTCTCTTGCACGCTCGTCCGTT
>JANMUI010000896.1:0-6788 GCA_031391405.1 Betaproteobacteria bacterium | reverse complement strand
CCGATGAAGATCCGCAGTCCCTTGACTTCCAGTGGCGTCAGCACCTGTTGAGAACTTGCGCCGCCACCGATCACGCTTTCCCGTCATGCTGAATTTCATGCCTTCCAGCAGGTAGCTCCCATCCGCCAGCACCCGCGTGACCTGTGGACGCCTGGCAAGCCATGACCGTGCTGCGGCATGCCGCCGTCCACAGCGATCTGCGCGTGGGTGATCGGCATTCCGCTGGGCGAGGCGAGCTTGGTCTGCCACGAATGAATCTGGTTGATGGCCGCAGGCGTGGCCGGCGGCAGCAGCGTGACGACGAATCGCTTTTCGGCTGTCGCCTGCGCCAGTGAAAGATCCAAGCTGGGTGGTAGTGACGCGCAACCCGCTACGGTCACAAGGGCGATGAGCGCGCCGATCGAAGCAATGTTTCGGATCATGGTGAGAACTCCTGAGGTGATCATAGGTTGAGGGGATGCGATGGAATCGAACCAAGGGGTTCGATCTACGAGAACCAATGGCGCAGGTCCTCGGGGATGGCCATCGGCTTCAATGCATTCACACGGGACCTTCCGGTATTTCCAAGCGGAACCCATAGCCACGAGAACAACATCACGGCCAGCATTCGCGGGATCTGGCCGGCCACTTCGCGGTAGTCGCGCCGGCGCAATCCTGCTACCAACATCAACCAGTGCACGTAGGTGTGATTGCCCGTCATCTGCTGTCCGAGCGCGTCCGGAAGTTCGAGCCGATAGGTCAGGCGTGGCCCCATGCGCAAGGACATGAATTCGAAGTAGGCGCGCAATTGGGAACTCAGTGCGCAAGGTCGTGGTTTCGGTACGCGACGCCGAAAGAGCGCCGCGCAGATAGACGATCAACAGGTCGACCATTTCCTTCGCGTGTCGCGAATCGTCGTCGATCAGCGAGCGCAGGTTGGCAAGCGTATTGATAAGCATGTGCGGTTCGATCTGGGCGCGCAGCAGCCTGAGCCGAGACTCGGCGGCCAGCAATTGCGCCTCGGATCGTGCGGCGGCCTCCCTTGAAAGCTGCTCCCGCGTGTAAAGGTAGTAAATGCCGAAGCCCGCGTAGACCAGCGTGAAGACGATCGGAACCATTCGATCTTGGCCGTGGCTGACCATGCGAATCGGCTCGCCGAGCACCGTGAACGCAATCGCGTGGCCGACGATATAACCCGCAGGAATCAGAACGGCGCCGGTCAGAAAAAACTTGGCAAGTGCGGACAGCCTGACGAACCAATTGGCCCGCCGGACAAGCAGCAGACCGACGACGATGGCCGTGCATCGAAGAGTGAACCCAGCAGTCAGCTTCCAGCCAATTCTTCCTAACCTTTGCCAATATCTCGGGTCGCCACAATCTCGAATCCCGTGAGATATCGGGCCTAGAGCGCCGGATTCGTCGCGGTCCTGTCGCCGCTCCGCAGATCGTCGGCGCGAACCACCACCGCCGAAATGTTGTCATGCCCGCCCCGCTTGAGCGCCATTGCAATCAACGCTTCAGAAGCCTGCCGGCAACTGCCCGGCGAGAGCACGTTGCCGATTTCCCGGTCATGGACTTCATTGCTCAGCCCGTCCGTACATAGCAGGAAGATATCGCCGTCGATCACGTGGATCACGCCTTTTTCGAGGTCGAGCGTGCACGCGATGCCGACGGCACGGGTGATGAGGTTGGAAGGTGGGCGATGCTGGGTCTCTTCGGCGTTGGGATCGCGCCGCGACCTGACTTCTTCCGCATAGCTGTGATCGCGTGTGAGCCGCCGCAGGCGCCCGCCGCGCCAGAGATAACTCGATCAAGCTATCGACCACCAGACGGCTCGCAAGCTCGCCGAAGTCGTGTCCACCCATCCCGTCGGCGACGGCCCACAGGCCTCGCTCCGACTGGTCGAGGCAAGCATCTTCGTTCGTCTTACGAACCAGGCCGCGATGGGAACGAGAGTCCGATGTCCAGCGAAATGGGGTGAATTCCTGACGAAGCTCTCCGGGCTCGGCGCGGGCGCATTTCATCGCCATGTCCGTCTATGCCCTGGAAGCCGCGCCTCAGTTGGCGAGGGAGCCCAGGAGCACCGCGTTGATGTTCGAGTTGTTCCCCGAATTGTTGATTTGGACGGTCTGGTACTGGTTGACGCTCTGATCGACATGGATGCTGTTGTCGATCGCATAAAAGTTGTTTTCGATCTGATAGACGTTCGCGGCGGAGGCCACGCTCGGGATGGCACGAACATACGGCCTGAAAGCCCCGAAGACCCAGGGAGCACCGCCCGCGCCCCGAATCGACAACATCGCCTGACGGTCGAGGACGCGGTTTGTGGGGAGGTCATTGAGAGTAATTACGGCCATGTCGCGTCTCCAGGTATCCGTTCAGCGGCCGAACCGCTTTGATGCAATGTCAAAGGCGCCCGAGGTGTTCGGGCCAGACGATTAGGCGCGTGTACCGCCCATTGCCAAAATGGGCGAGAGAGCCGCAGCGCGGAGGATTGGTTTCTGTTCCCCCGCGCGTGCGGCTCTCACGCACCCTCGACACTGCCGGCGGCACTCCGCATGGCGTGCCGCGGCACCGACGGCTCTTACGACAGCTTTGCCTGGGACAGCGCGGTGTTCATCGATGCGATAACAGAGGCCATGTCGACCACCGTCTCGGTCAGCACCACCGTCTGCGGCGCCACTTGGATGACCGGGCTGGCAAAGTTGAACCCGCCGCCGTTTTGCGCGTTCTGGGTCGGGCCGTACAGAAGAGCGAGGTTCGAGCCGCCGCGCACCGCGGCGAGGTCTTCATGGCTCAGCGCTTTGGTCATTTCGAGGTCTTTGATCATCAGGGATTTCATGGGAGTTCTCCAGAAAGTAAAGAAAGCAAGTAGGAACGGCAGTTGATTTAAAGGGGCGGTGACTACAGCACCTTGTTCTGGGCCAGAGCGGTATTCATCGACTGGAGAACATTGATCATCTGGACGGTGGTCTCGGTCCCCGTCACGGTCTGCGGCGCCACTTGACTCACCGGGCTGGCGTTATTGAACCCGCCACCGTTTTGCGCAACTTGGATCGGGCCGAACAAAAGAGCGAAGTTCGAACCGCCGCGCACAGCGACGAGGGCTTCACGGCTCAGGGCTTTGGTCATTTCCAGGTCTTTGATCATGAGCGATTTCATAGTGATTCTCCTAACAAACAGTTGAGGGGGGACTCGAGCATCAGTTGCTCGCCTCTCTCTAATGCACAACGCGTGCCAGTTCCGCCATATATCTCGTGCCTTCGCGCAAGTCCTTGAAACATAGGCAAGAAATCCATCGCAAGCAGGCATCTCTCGCGGCGCCTTGCGGTGCGTGCCGGCACCGGGTGGTTGGCGCCACCCAACACAGTACGCAGCGCTGTTGGGCGGCTCACAACAATCACGGCGGAAACGCTCCGGATGGCGTGCGTTCTAGTGAGCGACGAGAGCGCCGGCCGGTCGCGGCCGTGCTGCAGCGATGGCGGTGCTCTCGAGCGATCGAGGCGTCACGAGCTGCGGCGTCTGCGGCCCGGTTTCGCGGTCATGCAGGCGATCGACGATCGGAAGCGCGGCGTCGAACAGCTCACGCACGCTCACGCGCCCATCGCCGTCTGCGTCGCCCGCAGGACCCAGCGCTTGCAAGAGCGCGTAGGTGAACAACCCGTGCCGTGCCGGCTCGTACTCCTGTGATTCTTCATCGGCCTTTGCCGCGACGATGAGCGAGAACCGTGACGAGGCGGAGCGCTTCATCAACGAGTACGGCTCGACGCGGCCTTCAATGCCGCGCGCCTGGCAGGTGTCGACAATCAAGACACGCCGACCGGCCGCGTTGCGAAGCCCTTCGAAGAACACCGTCCAAGGCACGAGCGAGTCGTACTTCTCACGCGCCGGTTCGCGCGAGATCGCTTCCATGTCGGCGAGTTGTGCATCGCGCGGCACGAAGTAGTAGTTGCCGGCTTTGTCGCTGATGCCGTGCGAAGCGAGGAAGACGACCACGGTGTCTTCGGCGCGTGCCAAACGCAGGAACCGCACGGCTTGCAGGATCGATTCCCGGTCGGCCTTGCGCTCGCGAATATCGCTCAGCACCTGCACATGCGTTTGGCGAAAGACGCCTTGGGCGTTGCGTTGCAACGCGCTCACCAACTCTTCAGCGTCGCGCGAGGCGTACTCGAGCTGCGTTTGGGCAGCGAGATTCGGAAAGTGGTTGTTACCGATTGCCAGGACGAACAGGTCGCCGATGCGACCGTCGGCTGCAATCTTCGAATCGTTCGCCGCTTGTGCTGCATAGGCCTCGGTGATACCCATCGAGACGCCGGTGAAGGATTCGACACGAATTTCGTTGTCTGCACCGAAGAGCGGAATCTCGATCTCGCGCATGAACGCATTCGATTCTTGGGCAGCGAGTGCTCGATCGTGGGATGGCGTAACCGGAATATCGTTCACGAATACGGTGAGATCCTGCATCGGCAGCGCGGTGCGCTCGCCGCGCACACGGATGCGCGCGTGGCCTGGTCGTGGTGGTTGCGAATCGGCACCGTGGCTCAGCACCTCGAGCTTCAGGCGGGGCGGTGCGATCTCGGCCAGGCGCGTCACATCGAACGCAGCCGGTGCGGCCGGAGATGTCAATCCGCCGTTGCCACGGGTATTGATGCGGGCAGTGCGTGCCAAGCTCACCATCACGACGTCGGGCCGATAGAGCACGCGCTCGAACTGCACGGCGCGGTAGTAGTCGGGCACCAACTCCTTGCCACGATTCACATGCCAACCGACGTACTGGTCGCCGTGTGGTGAGGACATATAGTAGCCACTCGGTACCCAGGCGATCCAGTCTTCGCCGTTGGCATGCGGAAAGTACGCGAGCACCTCGGCGCCATCGGTCATCCGATACCAGCGAATCGTGCCATCGGAGAGCGCCGCGATCGCGACATGCCCTTCCCGGCTGATATTCACCGACCATGCGATTGCCGGCAGCTTCACCCGCCAGCGCTCGCGCGCGCCACTGTCGAGCAGGCGGATCGCCCACTCGGTACCGATCAGCACCGCCGAATCGTCATGCGCGATGGCATAGCTGCGGACGATCTCGTAATCGTCAAGCGTGGGCGTACGACCATTGATCATCGGTTTGTAGCTGTCTTGCCAGCGCTCGATACGCCATGCATCCGAGCTGCGTCGCGGTGCCTCGAGCGGGACATCGTCGCGAGCGATCCCCTGCTGATGGTCCGGTGTGAAGCGGCGGAGCGATTGCGCACCGTTGCCGGGCCGGAGGCCGACGACACGCCCATTCGCAGAAAGCCGGACCTGTGCGTCCACACGACTGAAATCGACGATCTCCGGCGCGCGATCGAAGACGAGTCGTCCCGTTTCATCGAGAATCCCCATACGCGGGTCCTCGGCGGCGAACGCGACTCTTCCGCCCGCGATACCGAGCAGTTCGCTCACGCGTTGCGTTGGCAGTGGAATGGTTGTAGGCGCCTCGTTTGGGCGCGACGACCACTTCCAGAGCAGATTGTCCCCGCTCGCTTTGCGTTCGCCGGCGGCATGGATCCACGCGCCGTCGTGCGACCACGCAATGCTCGAGAAACTCGTTTGCCCCGACGCAACCGGCGCGCGATGGATTGCGATTGTCGCCAAGTCGTGGGCCGAGAGCATCGCAACGGCGGGGGCATCGATCATGCCGACTGCGACGCGCGCGCCGTCCGGGGAAAAGCGAATGCTGGCGGGCTTGGCGCCGCCCGGAACACGCACGCGCGCAGTGAGCTTGGTATCGCTTCCATACAGGCGCGCGAATCCGTCGAACGCGACCGCGGCCAAACGCCCGCGCGCGTCGTAGGCAAGCTCCATCACCTTGTCGTTGTATTGCGTGTCGCGGCCGATCTCGGTGAACGCGTCGGTCCGCAAGAATCGCAGACCGGCGCTCCCCTGCAATCCCACCGCAAGCGTGCCACCGTCGAGCGACCAGGCGAGCGCACCGATGGCATCGGGAAAACCACTGATGCGCTGAATCAGCTCACCATCGTTCGCGCTGAAGATGTACACGCACGCGGCACGTTCCCAATCCCAACAGGTCCAGCCACCCACAGCAATGCGATTACCGTCGGGAGAGACCGCGAGCGCGAAGAGCTGGCCCTCGTGCTCCTGGTCGATCGGCACGCGCAGCGTGCGTTCGAGCCGGCCGCTCGGCAACGACCAGATGCGGACGGTCTTGTCGTCGGATGCGCTGATCAGGCGCTGATGCCGCGGGTCGTGCGCGATGCGACGGATGAGCGCGGTGTGCATCGACGTGTCGACGCGGAGTATCGGCGCGAGCGAAGGTGAGATGGCTGCGATAGCGCGCGTCGGAACCGTCGCTACGAGGACGACGAAAGCGCAAGTTGCGCACGCGATTAGCCGTCTCCGATGCGCATCGGATCTCGCAGCGTCGGTGTCGGCACCAGTCATGGTCCGTGGTCCTCGCGCCCGCTACAGGAGCAGCAATCTTTACGATGTGCGGCTTGACTAGGGCACTATCACCGCCTCGTCCGGCATGGCCCTGATACGACCTTCGAGTGCCGCGACCTGAGGCATGAATTTTCCCGCTAGTGTCCGCCCATCGGCATGCGCGACCCCTTCGTTGATGGAGGGCTGATGACCTGGCGCGCGGAGCAGATCGCGGATCTGCCGCGGATGCAGTGGGAGCTTTCCGGCTTCCTTCGCGCGAACCCCTTGCATCAAGACGGCAGCGCCCGCGACGATCGAGGCGGCGCCGGACGTTTCCTGATAGCCCGCCAAGTCCACGCCGACCGCCAACGCGCCGCTCGCACCCATTGCCG
>JANMUI010000884.1:0-4778 GCA_031391405.1 Betaproteobacteria bacterium | reverse complement strand
GATTGGTTCGCCTGGTACCTCCTGCTGGCCATTCCAATGGCCTTCATCGTATCCGCGGTGGTCGGCATGCTTCTCGAGCGTACCGTCATCCGGCACCTTTACGGCCGGCCGCTCGAGACCTTGCTCGCGACGTGGGGCATTAGCCTTCTTCTGATTCAAGGTGTGCGAACGATCTTCGGCGCGCAGAACGTGCAGGTCGAGAATCCGTCCTGGATGTCAGGCGGCATCGCGCTCCTGTCGAATGTCGTCCTGCCCTGGAATCGCGTGCTCATCGTGGTGTTCGCCGCACTGGTATTAATTGCAATGTGGCTGCTTCTCACGCGGACCCGATTGGGTCTCTTCGTTCGAGGTGTCACGCAGAATCGTCCGATGGCGAGTTGCGTCGGGGTCGCGACCGGGCGCGTCGACACGCTCGCCTTTGGGGTCGGCTCAGGGGTCGCCGGGCTTGGCGGTTGCGCGTTGTCGCAGATCGGCAATGTCGGTCCTGATCTCGGACAGTCCTACATCGTCGACTCGTTCATGGTCGTGGTGCTGGGCGGTGTCGGACAACTCGCCGGCACCGTGTACGCCGCGCTCGGACTCGGGTTCATCAACAAGCTGCTCGAATCGTGGTCGGGAGCCGTGCTCGCCAAGATCGCGGTCCTGGTGTTTATCATCATCTTCATCCAGAAGCGACCGCAAGGGCTATTTGCCTTCAAGGGTCGCGCGCAAGAGGCCTGAGCGATGTCGACACTGCTCACCCGGTGGTATGGGATGAAGGGCTGGACGGCAATCGGCATCTTCATCGTCGTCCTCTGCGCCGTCATGCCGCTTGCCAATCTCGTCGCGACGCCGGGCAGCACATGGCACGTGTCAGACTACTACGTGACGCTCGCCGGCAAGATCATGTGCTACGCGATTGTCGCGATCGCGCTCGATCTCGTCTGGGGCTATGCCGGCATCCTGAGTCTCGGGCACGGCCTGTTCTTCGCGCTGGGCGGTTACGCGATGGGAATGTATCTGATGCGCTCGATCGGCACCGATGGCCACTACCGGACCGAGCTGCCCGACTTCATGGTGTTCCTCGACTGGAAGTCGCTGCCCTGGCATTGGTGGAACACCGATCAGTTCTGGTGGGCGATGATGCTGGTCGTGCTCGTGCCCGGCGTGCTCGCGTACGTATTCGGATACTTCGCGTTCCGGTCGCGCATCAAAGGCGTGTATTTCTCGATCATCACGCAGGCGCTCACCTACGCCGCGATGCTCCTTTTCTTTCGGAACGAGACCGGCTTCGGCGGCAACAACGGCTTCACCGACTTCAAGCGAATCCTTGGATTCACCATCGCGCGTCCGGAAACCCGGATGACATTGTTCATCCTCACCGGCCTTGCGATGATTGGAACGCTGCTGATTGCGCGCGCGATCGTGACGTCACGTTTCGGTCGCGTGCTTACCGCTATTCGCGACGCCGAATCGCGCGTCATGTTTTGCGGCTACGACACGAGCCGGTACAAGCTCTTCGTCTGGACACTGTCGGCGATGCTCTGCGGTATTGCCGGTGCGCTCTATGTGCCGCAAGTGGGCATCATCAATCCAAGCGAGATGTCGCCCGCCAATTCGATCGAGATCGCCATCTGGGTCGCAGTCGGCGGCCGCGGAACATTGATCGGCGCGATCCTCGGCGCGGGCCTGGTGAACGGCGCGAAAAGCATATTCACCGTCCTCATGCCCGAGTATTGGTTGTACGTGCTCGGATTCCTGTTCATCGTGGTGACGCGCTACTTGCCGAACGGCATCGTCGGCTGGATTGCCGAAAAATTGCGCCCGCACGACGGTGATTCGAGAATGGCGGTGGTGGTCGGGAAAGGTCCAACGACGACAAGTGCAGCCCCTGCGGTCGCCGCGACCGAGGGCGCGCGATGAGTCCGGCGATGCAATCGTACGAGAGCGGCAGTGCATCAGGGGATGCCAGCTTTTCTCATATCGCAACCGAAGGACTGGACGTCACGCACGGTGCGGTCCTTTATCTTGATGACATCACGGTGAGCTTCGATGGTTTTCGGGCGCTCAACAAGCTGACATTGACGATCGATACCGGGGAGTTGCGGTGCGTGATCGGCCCCAATGGAGCCGGCAAGACGACGATGATGGATGTCATCACCGGCCGCACCCGACCGGACACGGGCACGGCGTTCTTTGGACAAACGATCGATCTCACTCGGCTCGCGGAGGCACAGATCGCGCAGGCGGGCATTGGGCGGAAGTTTCAGAAGCCGACGATCTTCGAGCAGCACACGGTCTTCGAGAATCTCGAGCTTGCGATGAAATCGGACAAGCGCGTGCGACGCACGCTGATTGCCCGGCTATCGGGCGAGGAGCACACGCGTATCGACGAAACGCTTTCGCTCATCCGCTTGATCGACAGTCGCAATCGCATGGCCGGAATGCTTTCGCATGGACAAAAACAGTGGCTGGAGATCGGCATGCTCCTCATCCAGGAGCCCAAGCTGTTGCTCCTCGACGAGCCGGTAGCCGGCATGACCGATGAGGAAACCGAGCGGACCGCGGAGCTTTTTCTGTCGCTGGCAGGCAAGCATTCTCTGGTGGTGGTGGAACACGACATGGCGTTCGTGGCGTCGATCGCACGCAAGGTGACGGTGCTGCATGAAGGGAGCGTGCTGGCGGAAGGGTCGCTCGCGACGGTGCAGAACGATGAGCGGGTGATTGAAGTCTATCTAGGGCGCTAACGCGAAGATGAACCGCAAGAAAAGTTGAACCACAGAGGACACAGTGGACGCAGAGGAATTGCAAGACATGCGAGGCACTGCGATTGTCACCGAAGATCAATTGGTGCCTACCTGAACGAAAAGCCATTTCGCTTCTACTGCGCCCCCTGCGTCCTCTGTGGTTCAAGATCGAGGACTTAGGAAAGATGCTAGCCATTTCGCATTGACTGCATCCTCTGCGTCCCCTGTGGTTAAAGATCGAGGTTTTAGGAAAGATGCTTACCGTCACCAGCCTCAATCAATACTACGGCGGCAGCCATATTCTTCGGAATGTGAGCTTCGATGTGCCGCACGGCAAGGTCACGACCTTGCTCGGACGCAACGGTGTTGGCAAGACCACCTTGCTCAAGACCTTGATGGGATTGGTCACCGCGCGCGCCGGCACGATTCGATTCGGTGAGCGCGAGATCACCGGCATCGCCTCCCACGAGCGCGTCCGGGCGGGCATCGGCTATGTACCGCAAGGGCGCGAGATCTTCCCGCGTCTCACCGTCGAGGAAAACCTGCGCATGGGCCTCGCGGTCCGTGGGCGCAACGCCAAGATTCCCGAACGTATCTACGACATGTTCCCGGTGCTAAAGCAGATGCTGCGACGCCGAGGCGGTGATCTTTCCGGCGGCCAACAGCAGCAACTCGCCATTGGCAGGGCGCTGGCCGCCGAGCCCAAGCTTCTCATTCTCGATGAGCCGACCGAGGGGATTCAGCCATCCATCATCAAGGACATCGAGCGCGTTATTCGCAGCCTTGCCGGAAGTGGTGAGATGGCGATCCTGTTGGTCGAACAGTATTACGACTTCGCACGTTCGCTCTCTGATCAGTATCTCGTGATGGAGCGTGGCGAGATCGTACGGCGTGGTCAGGGTGCGACGATGGATGCCGACGGCGTGCGCGAATTGATGAAGGTATGATGGTTGCATGCATTTGCATGACCCGATTACCACGACGAGCTGGCGTGCCGAGCTTGCCCTCGAGTACGAACGCCGCGACGCGCGCACTGTGCTTGCTGCGCGGCGCCACGACGGGCCGCTGGTGGTGCAAAAGCCGCTCTATCCGGAAGGCCCGGCGATTTGCCATACGATTCTCGTGCATCCACCGGCAGGCATGGCCTCAGGCGACGAGCTCGCAATCGAAGCGAGGCTCGGTGCCGGATCGCATGTGCTACTCACCACCCCTGGCGCGGGCAAGTGGTATCGATCCAGCGGACCATTCGCTCGGCAAGGATTCGACTTTCAGGTGAACGCAGGTGCGGTGCTTGAATGGTTTCCGCAAGAGAGCATTTTTTTCAACAACACACGTGCCGATCTTCGTCTCGATGTGTCGCTCGCCGCAGACGCGCGCTTCATCGGATGGGAGGTGTTCTGCTTCGGTCGAACCATGTCACGGGAGCGCTTCGAGCGCGGTGAATGCCGGGTGTCGACGACCATTCTTCGCGACGGGGCGCCGATCTGGATCGAGCGTGGAATCATTAAAGGCGGCGATCGATTGCTCGCGGCCGCATCGGGGCTGGCCGGCGAGCCTGTCACCGGTACACTGATCGCGGCGGCGGATGGTTTGACGGCGGCGCTCTTGCGCGCCTGCCGCGTGCCGCGACCTCGCATCGGCGACGGCGCGGTTAGTCTGTTACCGGGGATCCTCGTAGCGCGCTATCTTGGGTCGAGCACCGAGGCAGCACGCGCGTATTTCATCGATCTTTGGACCTTAATTCGACCGGCGCTGCTCGCCTGCGAAGCGGCCGTGCCCCGCATCTGGAGAACATGAGATGTCGCCATGGAACTGACCCCACGCGAGCGAGACAAGCTGCTGATCTTCACTGCGGCGTTGGTGGCGGAGCGGCGCAAGGCGCGCGGCGTGAAGCTGAACTATCCGGAGGCGGTGGCCTTCATCAGCGCCGCCATCATGGAAGGTGCGCGTGATGGTCGAACCGTCTCAGACCTCATGGGGTACGGGTCCACGTTGCTCACGCGCGCCGATGTGATGGAAGGCGTTCCCGAGATGATTCCGGACATCCAGGTC